>VYCS01000046.1 GCA_009843815.1 Cenarchaeum sp. SB0675_bin_21
CCGTCAAGGTCTCCTAGAGACGCCACGGATATACCAAAAAAAGCATTGTTGGCCAAGACAGGGCCATTTGGTGTAAGACCGTTGATCTCTATGGCGGCGGTGGGATACACGTCGTCGCTGACATACGCATCACCAAGGCCGGCCTCTCCGGCGCCCAAGGCTGCATTAAACGACAAAAGTAACGTTGCGGCACATACTACATACAAGAAGAGGCGCGACGTACTGTAAGATGTGGCACGCGCACCCTGCTTATCGTGTAACTTCACCGGCTCCCCCATGCTAAGGCTCTGTCTAGGCTGCAGCATCATCACCTCCAAATTTCAACATGCAACCCTTCGCCTCCCCGAAGAGCAGAATCTTGAGTAACTGCGGACAACCAAGACCCGAAGATCTCCGTACGGGTAGACTTGATGTGGTCGTTTACCATGTCCGGCCCTCAGACGATATCACCATCCGACCATATGGCTATCGAGGTGTGCCCAATGATGGCCGACACGAAGATGTCCTTGGTGGTGTCGCGCGATTCAGCCGAAGCGTCACCGGGCAGGCCAGCGGCGAGCAGTACGGCGGCAACAACCACTCCCAGCAGTATTATTCTGGGCCGCTCTAGTTCTCGGTGGGGGGATGTGGTTGTCATATGACTGTTTGGCAGAAACGAGTAATGATAAACAGTATGTCTACAATGTGTCCATATGTGTCCATATGTGTTCACATAGCGGCACGCAAAAGTTTCTGTACAATTGAAAATCGCCTAGGCATGCATAGCACTCGCCAAAAAGAATGGAAAACTACGTGACGAACCGAAACATATAGATCGTCTTGCCGTCCCCAGCCACTTATGCCAAAGGAGATATTGGTAAAGAGAGAAGAGGCCCATCTCTGGGGGAGATGCGGCGCCCACAGACGAGCGGGCGGCATCCGCGGAGCCCGCCTGAGTCCTGCCGCATCTCCCACACATCCAACCGACCAGAACAACGGCTAGGTCGTTGCCGCATGGCTTAGTCATGAGCAGATTTGACCTGAACTTGTACGATATAACACCCCATCGCGAAAACCACAGCTTTACATGGGTGGACTCTAGTGATCATGCTCATCCCAGTCTGAACCTAACGGCACCTGAACCGATATGATGTTCTCTTCTATTTCATATCTTACATTTATGTCTGGCACGAATTTGGTAAACATATTGCCCAGTAGCATCTTTATGAACATGGACCACTTGACTCCCATCTTGTGGTGGATGACCAAGTAATGTATCTCGCCCTCTATTGCATGAGAAGAGGGGATACTCATAGACTGCATATAGTCCCCCAAGATGAATCCAGTCTTCTCCCAAGGCACCAATCGACACTGCCTAAACTTTGGGGTGGCGCCCCCAAAACATCTGCAGAATGGCTGGCTTTAACGCGTCCCAAAATAGTAGATTTGAAATTTTTCATATCTACTTGTTTGCACTCAATGAAGGTGTACTTATCGACACCTTGTGGTATGTCAAGCAACTAACTTCAGCGGAGCTGTAACGTATGGTGTACATGGCTCTATAGTTGATATACTGTTTATACAGTCTTTTTCGATTAATTAATTAAAGCCAAAAAAAAGACACCATACAGTACATGGGCAGAAAAGAGAGACGGGAGCGTGAACAAAAAAGGGCAAGCTATGCATCAAAGCACGCATCTGAAAAGCGTAAACATATGCTGATAGCCATAGGTGTGTTAGGCGGTGTAGGAGCCATCGTTGGATGGTCGGCATTTGTGTTTGTAACTTTGGATCCTGCAGACATAGGCGGTGCACCCATGGGTGCGGGAGCACTAAACAGTGCGCACACACATACAGGAATACTTGTAAAGATATTTGGAGATACATTCCCATTCCATGAAACAGGATATCAGATACAATCAAATTGGATACACTTTGAGAATCATGATGGCTCTACAATTCACAAGCACGCCACTGGCGTAGACTTGGGATTCTTGTTTGACTCTCTAGATATCGAACTCACAGACCAATGCTACCAATTCCCCAGCGGGCAACAGTTCTGCACCAATGATGACTATACACTGCGCTTCTTTATCAACAACGTGGAGGTGGATGACGTTCGGGACTATGAACCCATGGAGAATGACCGCGTATTGATTATATACGGCAATGAGTCCGAAGAGGAGGTCGCTGCTTATCTGGCCGAGCTGAACAGTATGGAACTGGTTAGATGATATCGAGTCGTAATGTTGTAGAGGGTGTATCTCGAGCTCCGCATCGCGCCATGTATAAAGCCATGGGGCTGAACGATGAGGATTTAGCAAAACACATGATTGGTGTATCGCATGCAGGCAACGAAGCAACACCCTGCAACATACACCTACCGTCTCTGGCAAAAGAGGCCAAGCGTGGAGTATCTGATGCGGGTGCCACACCCCGCGAGTTTGGCACAATAGCCGTCAGTGACGGAATAGCCATGGGACATGAAGGAATGAAGTCATCACTGATATCCAGAGAGATTATAGCTGACTCTATAGAACTTATGGTGCGCGCCCACCAATATGATGCGGTAGTGGGATTGGCCGGCTGTGACAAGAGCCTCCCAGGTACAATGATGGCCATGGCTCGCCTGAATGTACCATCGGTCTTTGTGTATGGCGGTACTATTATGCCCGGCATACTAGATGGCCGTGAACTCACTGTGGTGGATGTATACGAGGCGGTAGGTGCATATAATGCAGGCAATCTGAGCCTGGAGTCACTAAAGAATATCGAAGATACGGCTTGCCCCTCGGCAGGATCCTGCGGTGGCATGTTTACCGCAAATACGATGGCCTCAATATCCGAAGCCATAGGGCTGGCTCTGCCGGGCAGTGCTAGTCCGCCAGCCGAAGATCCTCGCCGCGAGAAGATTGTATATGAGAGTGGTGTAGCATGTGTGAAACTATTGAATAGTGGCATACGGCCTTCAGACATACTTACATTTGAGGCATTTGAGAATGCCATTACAATACTAAATGCATTGGGCGGCTCTACAAATGGCATACTGCATCTGTTGGCACTGGCCGGCGAGGCCAACATAAAACTGGACTATGGTGATTTTGAGCGTATACGCAAAAAGACACCCCACATAGCAGACATGAAGCCTGGCGGTAACTATGTAATGAACTCATTGGACAAGATTGGAGGCATACCTTTAGTGATGAAGAGTCTACTGAATCATGGCCTACTGCACGGAGACTGTCTTACTGCTACAACAGGCACCATATCTGACAACCTCAAAGATATGGGTAGTGTGAGCCCGCAACAGAAGATAATCCGTATGCCAAATGCGCCACTGCACCCTCAAGGCACGGCAAACATACTCTGGGGCAGCCTAGCACCTGAAGGCGCCGTCATAAAGACCGCCGGTGTACAGATGACTAACTTTACAGGTAAAGCCAAAGTATTTGATCGTGAAGAGACTGCATTCGAGAGTGCATCCAAGGGAGATATATCTGAAGGTGATGTAGTCGTCATACGATATGAGGGACCAAAAGGGGGTCCGGGTATGCGTGAGATGTTATCTACTACTGCAGCATTGGTGGGTCAGGGATTGGGTAAACATGTGGCGATGGTCACCGATGGGAGGTTCTCTGGAGGGACCAGAGGATTTATGGTGGGTCATGTGGCACCCGAAGCCTTTGTTGGTGGGCCCATAAGTCTGGTGGAGGATGGCGATGTAATATCTATAGATGTGTCCCATAATCGTATAGACTTGGAGGTCTCAAATGAAACATTACAAAACAGAAGGAGTTTGTGGCAACCTCCAAAACCAAACTATACTCATGGGGCTCTTGCAAAGTACGCATCCATGGCAGGGTCTGCCTCACGCGGTGCGGTCACACGACCTCTATGAGTCATCACTGTATGAGTTTGGATATAGCCTTAATTCCGGCTCTGCTCCTGATATGGAGATTTCTACCCTACCGATGCGACTTCGATACATCTTTATCTTCTTTCTATCTTCAATGTAGAACTGCTCCACAGTAACAAGCGCCAAATCTTCTAGATGCGCTAGTATCTTGTATACAGAGGATATTGAAACTTGAAGTTCTGCAGAGATCTGATTTACTCCTTTGGCATTATCCTTTATTGAAAAGAGTATGGTTCGAGTGTATACATTACTAAGCGCCTCAATTATCTTTTGAGTTACATCGAACTCTTTTAGCTTTAGTATTGGTGGCTTCTCTGGCATTTTAATTCGGATCTAATTCTAGTATGGTCTCTGGCGTTGATCCTTCAATACGAATCTCTGCCTTTGCTATACGACTCTTGTACAACTTGAACTTTTTTCTTCCCCGAGGCTCTACATCTATTCTAGTCACCTCCATGAGCGCCAGATCAACTAATGTAGAGAGTTTCTTGTATACTGAACTGAGGGGTATGTGTAACTCTTCAGAGAGCTCGGCGGCACTCTTCTCCTCCTTTACTGTTGAGAGTAGTAAAGACCTTGATTCGGCATCGGCCAACTCCACAAGAATCTTTTGTGTTGTGTCATACTTTAATAACTGCAAAAGGGAGATAGATCTAGTCATAATCATAAATTATAATGTTGGTTATTTAAACAACATTGCATGTTTTACAAATGTGGAATGGTGTATTTTGTTGTTATTGGTGCCTCCTGCAAGGACGGGTGATTTGGCCACACCCAAACGGAAGGCATCCCGCGGCGTACCACCACATCAATATCTCTCCTACGTCGCATGTTGGATGTAGCAGGTATCTTGCAGATGCGGTGTGAAGCCTATTTTTATAAAGTATTTTCCTGTGGGACACATCCTCCCAGCATTAAGACTTTTTATATCATATGCTACCGCGTTATTCATAGTGAGAGTCATACAAGCAACCATACCGATACTGTACCGTTCTGTGGATATGAACGGCGTGATTGTAGACTGTAACCAAGCCTATGCGGACAGGCTTGGATATACCGTGGAAGAGATCGTCGGCAAGTCCCTCTTTGAGCATTCTACAAAGGATACCCGCGAAGCTCTCAGGAAGGCATTTGTCGACTGGACGGTATCGCAAAAGACGAACATCCCCATAAGGATCAAACTAGAGGCAAGGAATGGTGATGCCATCGACGTCGTGCGAACCTTTAGAAATCGATACGACGGTGACGACATAGTCGGAATAGATTCTTCCATAATGGAGTTTTCCCATATCAAGAGACTGCAGGATATGTACAACGTCGGCGCCAGAGACGGCTACGAGGATCCCAACATCCTGCGCAGATCCGTCGATTACATTGGCACAGTAATTGACTGCAACCAATCCTATCTGGACAACATGGGATACACGAAAGACGAAGTTGTGGGAATCAGCCTGTATGAGCACACAGCATCCAGGAGCAAGGGCAACCTGCACGCAAACATGAACAACTGGAGAATTGGGATACGCAACCCGGCAAAAATATGGATGAAGAGGAGAGATGGGAGCGAGTTTCCCGCACACCTTACCTCCGTTGATGAAACTAACAAAGAGGGCGTAGTGGTGGGTAGAACGGTCTCCCTGAAGATCATGGACGGATAACGGGCCAGTGACCGTTTTTGTTTTTGGTAGCGCGGATTAAGATGATGCGCACATCAACTGAAGACATCTACATATGATATAAAATCCGGGACATTTCTCGGAATCATGGTGTCGTATTATATACACAAACTCATGCGCGGCATATACTTCGTCTGGCCGTCATCCCAGTTTTGTATAGTTCCGCCTTTCTGTCACTGGTTTGGTTATGAATCTTGAGATCCAATCCCATCCCACTCTTGTTACAATCCCACCAAACTGCCTCATCCCTCCAAGATGTTACAACTCCCATATCAGGTAACCGTTAAAAAGGACAGTTTACCATATTTTTGGTAATGGCAAACGATTATCTGATTGAATGTGTCACGTATAACAAACATCACCAAATAATCCGTGTTAAATGCCGCATCATATATGCTGGTGGCTCTGAGTCAGCATTCATAGAGACAAAAACTCGAGACGAGATTCTCGAAGATATTAAAAACAGCAGTGATTTTCGGACAAGAAACAAGGAAGGCGGTCCATGGGAAGACGGCGCCCGAGTGAAACACTTCGATCTAAATGGCATAACCTATATCACAACTGAGGGTAACGAAACAAAAGAAGACAATCTTGGCGAGCTAGATGAGTGTGCCGACTGACCTATCTTGTTCTGGCCAGGTCCTGCGACTTAATGCAACGTCTCATAACTTGTCATATACGGACGCTGCCGTTGTATTGCAACAGGACGCTTTTATATCAACCGTTGACGAAAACAACGTGTATAACTGGTGTCGGTCTGCACGTTGGTTGTCACCGCCACGGTAGAGTCGGTCGCCCGGACCCTTTGGTCATGCGCGACATATGCCGATCCTGTATTTTATGGCGCAAGATCTATATGTCACGAGTGATATACACGTACCATGGCCGGAAAGAAGCGCCTGAAGAACGGGGCATCTTCCCAAGCGATAAGGAGGGTGGCCGTCCGGATGGCCGACTCCGACGAGATGATCCGCAGCATCGACAGGAGCCGGTGGGAGGTGGCCAGCGAGTCCTCGCCGGTATTCTGGCATATGGTGGCCATCACCGAGGGTGGTATCGTCTGCGACTACCCGTACCATGTCCAGCGAAAGGGCGCCGCCTGCAGGCACACGGCAGCCGTCGAGATCATCCTGCTGCGGGAGGCCGGAACGATCCGGGCCGGCGAGCCGCCCGCCAGCCACGGGGATGGCATGCCGCCATACGCGCCGGGGGGTGTGGGATCTGCGTGTACGGGGGTGCTTTGGTATGTGATGTTATTGTGTGCATTGTGGCGGCCGTATAGGCCGTGGAGTCAGGCTTGGTAATAGAGTCGGCCGCCGCGCCGGACTTGTGGGCACATGCGGGGATGGTGGCCCTGTCGGCGGGCGCATGCGCCGTGGCCTCCATGGTGGGCCTTGCGGGCGGCCTGATCATAACACCCGTACTGATGCTCATGGGGATACCCCCGCCGGTGGCGGCCTCGGCCGGCCTGGCGGCCACCCTCTCCAGCTCAGCCAGCTCGGCGGCGGCCTACGCGCGCCAAAAGCGCATAGATTATCCCATGGCGATCAGGCTGGGAGTACTGGCCACCCCGGGCACCGTACTGGGGGCCATCGTGCTGGCGGACGCGGATTCGGGAATGTTCGGAATACTGTTCGCCGCGGTGCTTGCCGCCTCGGCCGCATACATATTCCTCCGTTCCAAGCTGGGCGGTAACGGCATATCCAACGCGCGCCTCGTCATGGTGCTCTCCGCCTCTGCCAGCTTTATGGCGGGCATAATATCCTCGTTCTTCGGTATAGGGGGCGGTGTGGTGTTCGTGCCGCTCCTGGTGGCAGTGGTGGGAATGGGGATGATGCGCGCCGCGCCCACTTCCATGCTGGCCATGTTGATGACGTCGACCGCCGCCATAATCATGCACGCGCTGCTGGGCCACACAGACGCGGTCATGAGTCTGTTGTTCGCGGCGGGAGGGCTGGCCGGCGGCTTGGTCGGGGCCCGCATCTCCCTACTGATGAAGGAGGGCCACCTCCGGACGATCGCGGCCGTGTTCCTCTCGACGATCGCGGCCAACCTGGTCTGGGACTCCCTGTCGACGAACACGCAGTGAGCCGGAGCGCCGCGGCCGCCTGGCCGGGGTGCATAGTCGAGGTCAGGGATAGTGGATCAGACCTCTGTATGGACGGCCAAGGTATGCGGTCCCCCATGTGCGGACTGGAAATGGGGTCAAAATAGTAGGGCGGAAACATAGGTCAGAGTGGAAATTGAGGTCTGTTAAACAATGAGGCTCCGTTTGAAACAGGCGCCATATGTGGAACAGTTCAATGTCAACTCCCGACAGTTAACACGGGCAAGCAGATCCCGACAAGTTAACAGAACCGGGGAAACAAAATACTATAATACTTGCATATCTAAAAGTACAGTCATGAATACTTGGGTGATTCTGACAATTGTAGCAGTGCTTGGTTCTGGATTGACCATATCTGTAGCATCATCACAGTCTGATGCAATACCTGACTGGATAAAGACCGCTGCAGGATGGTGGTCTGAGGGCGCCATCGGCGATGCAGACTATCTGGCAAATGTACAGTGGCTGGTAGATGAGGGATACATTACATTGGGGGCATCTGAGGACTCGACTTTTGTTGTGCGCGAATCACTATACCGTATAGAGCAGCCATCTGCATGGGAGCGACAGATTCCCAACATAGATGAGATGGGCGAAAGTATTCGTGACTCCATGGTACACACAGACACAATAGAGAATGACATACCTGCCACCATATCTGTAACCATGTCAAGAATAATGGGTGAGAATATAGATGAGCACCGGGAGTGGGGGATGGAACTCATACAAGAGTACCTTGGAGATGCATTCAATCACACAAGCGTATCCACAGCCATTATAGATGGTAACTCTGGCTACGTTGATGAGTACACTGTGGTTATATTCAACTTTGGCATTCAGGGAATATCATACAGCTTTGAACACGAGGGTATGATATACGAAGTAAAGTATGAGAGTGATATCGCCGATTATGACACTCATCTTGCAGAAGCTGAGCGTATAATAAAGACATTCCAACTGGAAGACTAGATATATTGATATTCTATACCACAATAGAATGGATTGCGTATTTTGTAGTATAGTGAATGGCACAAGAAAGGCCTATCCACTATATGATGACGACCATCACATGGCATTTTTGGATAGGTATCCACTGTCGTGGGGCCATACACTGATAATACCAAAGACGCACTACACAACACTACCTGATATGGATGCTGAATCAATTGGCAGTCTATTCTCACTGGTCTCTGTAATTGCACCAGCAGTACTCAAGTCCACTGACACAACAGCATTTAACGTTGCGCAGAACAACGGCTCTGCAGCCAAACAATTGGTACCTCACGTACATGTTCATATAATACCACGACATCCGGACAGACCAATACAATGGAATTCGCGCCTTGTCATATCAGATGAAAAGTTCTGCAAACTAGCAGACAAGATCAGGCGCCTTCTGTAGTCTCTCTCTTTAGTGTATCGACATATCTGGATACAGATGTCTCAATGTCGTGCGGCGCATCCCGTACTACATTCAGTATGGCACTACCAACTATTAGGGCGTCTGCACCATTCTTTACGTACAGTTTAATGTCCTCACCGGTCCTTATGCCAAAACCAACCCCTACAGGAAGATCTCTACTCATACCCTTTATTCTAAGCAGGGCATCTATTGCATATCTTTGAACACCCATCTGTGCACCAGTGGTTCCATATACCGCCACCAGATACAGAAAGCCATCACTGACCTCTATTATACGAGAACACCTTGCATCTGTACTATTCGGGGATGCTAAAAATATGGTGTCCATGCCATACTTTGCTGATATGTCTCTGTACTCTTTTGACTCATCTATTGACATGTCTGGCAGTATTATGCCATCTATGCCGTGCTTTTGCATATCGTATATGAATCTGTCATATCCGACACTATACGCTACATTGGAGTATGTCATACAGATAATCGGTATATCTGTGATGTCTCTTATCTCATCTAACATACTGTAATATTTGGATAGTGTCATACCAATATTCAGTGAGGTGGTCGCGGCATTCTGTATGGTTGGCCCATCGGCCAACGGGTCTGAGAATGGAAACCCCAACTCTATGATATCTGCACCTCCCTTTACCATGCCCCGTACTATCTTTAAGGTACTATCATAATCCGGATATCCGGCCATCGCATATGGTATCAGCGCCCGATGGTTTTGCTGGCGCAAGTCTGCAAACCTATCATCAATTCTGCTCATAATATCTCCTTATGATGTCCATATCCTTATCGCCGCGTCCAGACAGTGTGACTATGATATCCTCGGATGCTTTCATAGTAGGCGCAACCTTTATGGCCTCTGCCAGTGCATGCGCCGACTCCAAAGCAGGTATTATACCCTCGGTCTTACACAATGTGGTAAATGCGTCTGCCACCTCTGAATCTGTGGCCACACTATACGTGACACGCCCACTATCCTTGTAGTACGAGTGCTCGGGCCCTACACCCGGATAGTCCAATCCAGCAGATATGGAGTGTGTCTCAAGTACCTGCCCTGTATCGTCTTGTAGCAGATATGACAACATACCATGTAGTATTCCTGGCCGCCCCGCCGACAGTGTAGCCGAATGCAACCCACTATCAAGACCACTACCTCCAGCCTCAACACCTATCAGTTTTGTTGATTTATTATACAAGGGATGAAATGTGCCAATTGCATTGGATCCGCCCCCCACACAAGCAATGGCCACATCCGGCACTCCCATCTGCTCTAAAATCTCCTCCCCTATAACACTCTGAAAGTCCCGTACCATTGTGGGATATGGGTGGGGTCCCACCGCAGATCCTAAAAGATAATACGTGTCATTTACATTGGTTATCCAGTCTCGAATGGCATCATTGATGGCATCTTTGAGTGTGCGCGAACCTGCCTTGACAGGTATGACATCTGCGCCCAACAACTTCATTCTGTATACGTTCAGTCTTTGTCTCTCTACATCCTTGCTTCCCATGTATACTTCGGCCTTCATACCTAAAGCTGCGCAGGCCATGGCAGTGGCTACACCGTGTTGGCCAGCTCCGGTCTCGGCTATTATGCGCCTCTTTCCCATTCGTTTGGCCAACAATGCCTGGCCCAATGTATTGTTGATCTTGTGGGCGCCACCATGGCAGAGATCCTCTCGCTTCAGATGTATCTGGGCTCCGCCTATACGTTTGGATAGATTCTTGGCGTGATATATGGGCGTATATCTACCAGCATAGTCCTTCAAATAAGACTCCAACTCTGACCTAAATGAAGACTCTTGCGAGAATCTGGCATACTCTTGCTGTAGCTCCTCCACTGCAGGTACCAGAGTCTCTGGTATGTATGCCCCCCCAAAATCTCCAAATTTACTCATAGTGCCTTCACTAACCTTTCTACGCCTCTCTTAATATTACCACCCTTCATTATACTGGTTCCCACCAAAAATGCCGAGGCGCCGCACCCGTTTAAATATACTATGTCATCAGGCGACTCTATGCCACTCTCGGATATGGCAGGCCGCTCATCTGCATAATCACGCAGCACATGCTCTGTTGTGTTCAGCGATATCTTTAGAGTGTCCAGATTGCGATTGTTCACTCCTATTATATCACAGTCTGTCTTCAAGGCGGACTCTAGCTCTCCATCACTGTGCACCTCCAATAGTACCTGCATATTGTAATCATGAGCCTTTGATATGTACTCATCAATGTTCGAGGCGTGGCCGGCATCAAATATGGCCTGTATCAACAAGATACAGTCCGCACCGATATTAAATGCTGCATCAATCTGTGTATGATCTAATATTATGTCCTTCATCAGCATGGGTACTGATACGGACTCCCTTATCTCTGTAAAGTATTCTGGCGAGCCTCCAAACAGGTACGGCTGTGTCAGTACAGATATTGCTGCCGCCCCCCCAGATACCATCTTTTGAGATATTATAGTATGGTCCGTATACGTCGCAATGGTGCCCAATGATGGTGATGCAAACTTGACTTCGGATATTATACATGCCCCCTCTCTTTTGGCCTTGATTACTCCTACCATATCATGCCTGATATGATGATGTGTATTTTGTACATTGTATATGCCATCATCTATGGCTCTGCGTGAATTCTCTGCTAGTCTCTGTAGTGTGCCACTCAAGTCATACCCTCCAAGACTGCAATATCTCCAAACTCCCTTACAAACTCACATAGTGTATGTAGCGCTCGCCCAGACTTTATGGTATCCATGGCAATATCAAACCCTTCCGGTATTGTGTCTACCATGCCTGCCACTACCATACCAGCTGCAGCATTTAGCGCCGTTGTATGTACTATGCCATCTGTGGCATTGCCGCTTATGCCGCCCACAAAGTACTGCAATGACTCATGTTTTGTATCTGGTATTATATCGCTTAGGGGCGACTCTGATATACCTAGATCATCTACACTCATATTAAATACGGTACTGTGGCCATCCTTGTACAGACATATCATACTTGATGATGTGGATGATAGCTCATCAAGACCATTTTTTGATATTACACTCATTACGCGTATGGAGCCACATCTGCTCATTATGCGGGGTATCCTCTCTAACATTGTATAATCTGATACGCCTACAAGCTGATATCTGACGTTGGCAGGATTGCACAAGGGCCCTAACATGTTGAATATGGTTCGCCTACTTAGTATGCGTCTGGCTCCCGCCACATGCCGGACGGCCGGATGATATCTCTGCGCAAACAGAAAACAGAGATTATGCCCTTTGAGCATTGCATGAGGGTTTATGTTATTTATCTGCACACCCAGCATCTCAAATATGTCTGCACTCCCTATGCCGCCAGAGCTGGAACGGTTTCCGTGCTTGGCTATGTGGGCTCCGGCTGCTGCTGCCACAAAGGTTGCTGCCGTTGATATGTTGAATGTGCCCAACTGATCCCCGCCGGTACCACACATATCAATTACATCATCGTTGTATAGTTGCACGGGAATCATGCATCCCTTCATCACCATTATCATTGATATGACATCCGAATCATTGGCATCATCCAAAGACTCTATTATTTTGGCGTTGTATTGATCAGTATTATCACCAGAGAGTAAAGTCATCATCGCCGAATCTGCATCCACACTATATCTCCTCCAAAAAATTCTTGATCATATCTATTCCATATTCGGTCATTATGGACTCGGGATGGAACTGTACCCCTATGACTGGGTGGTTCTTGTGACGCACGGCCATGACCTCGCCATCATCCTCGGCCACGGCGGTCACCTTCAGAGATGCAGGTATTGTTGTCTTTTCTCCCACTAGGCTGTGGTATCGTGTGGCTCGTAGCGGTGAGGGGAGACCTTTGAATATGCCGACACCATCATGTCTGATGAGGCTGGTCTTGCCATGCATCACGTTCCCGGCATTGGTGACTCTTCCACCATACGCTTCGATGATCCCCTGATGTCCTAGGCAGACTCCCAGTATGGGCGTGGTGGAGCTTAAATCCCTTATTATGTCTGAGCAGGCACCAAAGTATCTGCGCTCTGAGGGTGTCCCCGGACCTGGCGATATTATTATGCCATCGTATCTGCCATCTATGACTGCCTGTGTGTCTATTGCATCGTTTCGTACAACTTGGCAGTCAACGCCGACACTTCCGACATACTGGGCTATATTATACACAAAAGAGTCATAGTTGTCTATTATGAGTATCTTCATCTCTTAGAACCATCCATAATTGCCTGAAGCATTGCTCCTGCCTTTCTCTCTGTTTCGGCAAACTCTTGAGTGGGCGTGGCGTCCGAGACTATGCCAGCACCTGACTGTACTGTTCCATTCCCATCCTGTATGAATATACTTCGTATGGCAATGGCAAAGTCACAGCATCCATTATACGAAAAGTACCCCACCGCCCCTGCATAAGGTCCTCTACTTTGAGTCTCCAACTCATCAATTATCTCCATGGCCCGGACTTTGGGGGCTCCGGTCACTGTTCCTGCCGGAAATACTGCCTTGAAGGCATCAAACATATTATATCTTGAATCCAGCTCGCCCACAATATGAGTTACCAGATGTTGCACATGACTGAACTCCTTTACAACCATCAGTGAGAGGGGCTTTACTGTTCCATATCTGCACACCCTTCCTATATCATTTCGACCCAAGTCCACCAACATTGTATGTTCGGCCAACTCCTTTTTGTTGGTCGTAAGCTCCTGCGCCAGTCTGGCGGTCTCCTCTTTTGTATCTCCCATGGGGCGTGTACCAGCTATGGGAAACGTCTCGACACTGTCTCCTGTTATGCGAATCAACATCTCTGGTGATGCCCCTATGGTGACTCTGTTGTCTTGCTTTAGGTGGAACATGTACGGCGATGGGTTCAACTTACGTAGCTTGGCGTACAGCTCCAAAGGGTCACCGGATATATCAAATGAGAACCTTCTGGACAGTACCACCTGAAATATGTCGCCATCATATATGTAGCGATGTGCCTTCTCTATCATTTTAGTAAACTGTTTGATATCTGTCTGGGATATTGGCGTTGTAGTTTCAAACTCCCCACGCGGACATCTATGCATACCATCGAATATCTGTGATCTATCTGTATCATACCAAAAGTAGAATGTCTCCCCTGTGTGGTTGTCCACTAGTATGCCATCATCGTACATGCCAAACTCAAAGAGTGGTTGTGGTATGTCGTGTGAGTGGGGTATATCTTCAGTCAACATTATGGCATCATAATTTACTATGCCCACAGCACCTCCCATGTACCTGTATCTATTATATCTGGATGTGCGCATCATGTGTTGTAGCGTACCAAATGGGTCCTGGGTGTGCTGTATCCTTGTATCGTTCCCCCTCTGTATGGTTATGTGATCCTTGTACCCCCGTATCTTTGCTACCGGCGAGAAACCCATCGCTGTAATCTCGGCCATCCTTCTTGGCCTGTCTAGAGACTCAAATAGAAATGAGTCTCTTTGTTTATACGATATGTTTCTGTATATCTCAAATGGTTCTAGATTGGTATCTATGGAAATTATATTAGGTTCTCCAAATATGTCCACCCATACAAGCCATACAAAGATGGTTTATTTAATGATTTTTTATATCATGCAGCAGTGCTTTACAGCTCGCCATCTCACCAGCGCATATTACTTATATCGTTAATTATTACCTTTGATGCCCTCTTTCCAGATTGGGCAATGATCTAAATTATGCCACACTGTATAATCTTGCTCTATAATATAATGTTCTATGTTTGTTCATCCCTCTTACATATGCGCATTTGTTCTGAATCTTTGTGGTGTTGAAATTATGCCATATTGTGCGTAATATCATATCTGTATATGCCATCCAAGAACACCCTGTGGTCTTTGTTCTTTATGCGGGTCTTTAACTGAATGTTGGCGGCGGTCTGCGTTACATCTGTTAGTACGTGGCCTGTTATAATGACGTCCTCGCCTTTGGGTTCTACCTTTGTCGAGCCGACTATGTCTGCTATTCGGGGAGCCCGCTCACCTTGAAAATTTTCTATAAAGACCTTATTCTCTTTTACATTTATCGTGATGGGAAAGTGCGCAAAGACAACCTTCATCTTTATGGTATAGCCAGACACTACGCCCTCACATAAGTTACGAATGAGTGAACGGGACGTATTCAATATTGCAAAGTCCTTCTTACGGGAACCCGCAGCTTTTAGCAAAACTTTGTCATCTTGCACTGTTAAAGCAACAGGTATCTTGCGAAAGTTTTTGATGGCCCGGCCAAGTGGACCATCAACAATCAACATGTGTCGGTTCAGTGACACATTTACATCTGATGGAATCTGAACTACAGTGTTTAGTTTCTCGGCACTAATAGGCATATCCTACCAAGAGACCTCCTATTCCTAGATTAGCAGCTTCATGATGAGACATAACTCCCTGATTGGTGGTGACCAATAGTATGCCCCTATTATATGAGGGTAGATATTGTTGCTCCCAGCGAGTATACTCGTTTCTTTTTACTTTGAATCGAGGTGATATGGCACCACACTTTGTGATCTTTGAGCTGAGCTTGATGACGAACTTTCCACCCCGTTTATCCTGTATGTGTTCGTAGTCGTTTATGTAGCCGTACTTTTTTAGCGTCTTTAATACTGCTAGGCCGTGTTGGGATGTCGGCAATATTATGCATTCACGTTTTCGGCGTACCTCATTGTTGTATATTGTGACAAACAAGTTTGCAATAATATTGGTAGATGGCATTATATGATCACCTGTGTTTGTGGAAACCCAAAGAGTTGGCCACTTCCCGGAAACATCTCCTACAAATCATTAAATCATACTTTTGAATTACAGCGGTGTAGTCTCCGCATCTCTTACACCATCGTGAACCTCTCCCAAACTCGTGTTTCTTTCTCTTGGTAAATTCATATGAACGATCTTTCATTCCAACTCTACTCCAAACTTCTCCATTAAAAAGTTCTTTGCTTCTTGACTTGATATTGTGTGTCCTTTGCCAATTCGTGCCTTGCGACGGCTACGAAACCTAATTCCAAAACCTGGTCGTGTCAGTGTGACCGATACGTCTAAACCCAAAATACCTATCTTTGGATCGTATTTTACATTGGGTATGTCTATGTGCTCGCGAATTCCAAACGAGTAGTTTCCAAAATTATCAAATGACTTGCTTTTGATGATGTTTCCCTTGGCCTCAAAGAGGCGCTTGAGTACGCTGACCGCCGTGTCCTGACGCAGTGTTACAGATACTCCAATGGGTTCACCCTTGCGCACACCCCAATCCCTCTGCGCAGACTTGGCATTACGTGTAGTGGGTTTCTTGCTGGATATCTGCTCTAGTGCCCGCTGTGCTGTCTCAATGGCGGCACCTGACCTGCCTACTCCCATGTTTAAGACCACCTTCTCTAACCGAATCACTCTCATGGGGTTTGACTCTGAACTGTTACTCATTACTGTCCCTCTCCAATCTCTCCCATATTATTGGGTATCGCAATGACTGCGTCTATGGGTAGTTCTATGCTGCGCTCGCCCAAGGACAACACGACGCGTCGTGGTAGTATGAATGTGCCTTCTTCGACACTCTGGACTGTACCCGACTCGCCAGCATTTGCTCCTTTTATTACAAGAATGCGACAGTCTTTCTGTAGGGGTATGATGTTTAGTATCTTCTGCTTTGGCACCTGCAGAATACAACTGTCTCCTACATGTATCTCTTTGTCATCTATTATCATGGTACGCCCATCATGAAAGCCCAATGATGTACGACCGCCCTTTATGATGGTCTTGCTGGTTACCTTGGCTAGTTTCTTACCTACTTCATCATCTGATACCGGTACGGGCTGGAGCAGTTTGCCTTTTACAGGAATCATCTTGTATGCACTGGGCATGTTTTTCAGCTGTACGATATCCATTAGGCCGATACCATAATGTATGGACTTTCGTACCACACCATCAATCTTTACGCTGCCATCGTATATGGCCGCCTTGGCCTCCCGTAGTGTATACACTACACCCAGCATATCCCGGAGAAATACTGCTGATGGTATTGACATGTTATGAGGATGGGGTCCTGGTCTTGGCGCAATGATAAATCTTTTATCCTTGCGGGTTATTCCCCAAAAGATCGGAGCCATCTGTCGTTTTAATTTTTTACTGCCAGATATGCTGACCATTATGATTTATCCTCCTTGGTATCATCTGATGAACTCTCTGATTTTACATCCTCATCAGCATCTTTTGGCTTTACTTCGACATCCTCTGGTTTTACATCGCTATCATCTGATGAACTCTCTGATTTTACATCCTCATCAGCATCTTTTGGCTTTACTTCGACATCCTCAAGAGGTACATCAGCGCCAGATGGCAGGTCGGTGTGCTTTGGGCTCGCCGGCACACTACCGGATGACAGACTGCTAGTGTCCCCAACAGGTGCTTTATCGATTTTGGTGTCCACCTTTAATTTTTTAGCACGCCACTTATCATCCAGATTCAAGGATGTGACCAGCAGATTTGACGGATGTATGTAAACGTCAATCTTTTTACCCTCCGCCTTTTGTTTCTGCACGCCGCTGATGACGACACCCAGGTGCGGCTTTACTTTCTCAACCTTACCGTCTATGTTCTTGTAGACTCCCCGATTTATTGAGACTGAGTCGCCAGGTATTACACGGATGCTACGATGTCCGTATGTTTTGCGCAACTGCCCGCTGAGATGAGATGACATCGACCTACTGCGCAAAGATAGCGGTGCGTTGTGTATGGTTCGATTTCTAATTTTGGAGGGTTTCATCTTATATCACCGTGGACGCCACATTGGCTATACGTGGCCATTTCTCTGATGCCTCTGCTGCCACAGGACCTTTTATGCCTGTACCCTTCATCTCTCCCTCGGCAGATACTATGACTGCAGCATTATCCTCAAAGCATACGCGTATACCATTCAACCTACGGACAGGATATTTTTGTCGTATTATAACGGCTCCGTGTACTTGCTTGCGAAGCTCGGCAGGCCCTTTCTTAACCACCACATTACAATAGTCGCCTACGGCCGCAGCTGGCAGTCTGGATACACGTGTCTTTGTCTTGTGTACCATGACTACCTGCAGTATCTTTGCTCCCGAGTTATCGGCACACGTGATATTGGCACCAACCGGTATGGCATGTGTAACGTATGGGCGAAACTCTTCAACACCCATACCTGCTTGCTTTGCCAACTATCTTCGAACCTCCACAACTACAAACGATATTGACTTTGAGAGGGGACGACACTCGGCGGTCAGAACTTGATCTCCCTCTTCCACATCAATACACTCTGGAACATGTGCATGTATTGTACTCTTACTGCGGGCGTACCGCCTGAACTTGTTTATGTATACGGGGGACTCACGCTGCAGTGTTATAGTCTTTTTTGCCTTAATACTGGACACCTTGCCTTCTAAAAGCTTGCCTCGAACCGGCAGACCTCCATGATATGGACAGTTTCTATCTGTGCATTCTCGTGTGGGGGGAGTAGTGTTTATGCCAATCATGCCTATGTCAACCTCTGGTGCGGATGTCCGTGTATTGTTTCGCCAGATATTATATCTCCGTTGATACTCCAGATACAATGAAGCTTGGGGAGCATACGTGTACCCCTCTTGGTATTTATGGTAAGCATGTTTTTACTCTCCAACAGTATTGTGCCGTTTAATCCTATTGCTGATGGATTTGTAGAGTCCACAACCTCTGCGTGAGAACCTATTATTGTCATGCGCGCCTCAACTCCGTCTGTCTAGTTAGCATGCGAGCGATATCTCGTCGGAGGGGCTTTACTTTACCACTCTCTTTGCGCAATGTACCCTTGGCTAGGTCTACCCGCAGTTTGGACAACTCACTCTGTGAACTCCGTATCTTATCGTCCAAATCTTCGGCGCTCAGCTCACGAATGGTCTTCATTGAAATGCGACTCATTTTATTCCCACCTCAACATCATCTCCTTCCTCTTTTATCTTCATCACTTCCTGTTGTATCAATTCAGATTCTGTCCGTGCCTTTGGTCTATCTTTGGGTTTTATATCTTGTACAGTGTTAGGTCTTTGACCGGTCAGTGAGAACTCGGGTACGACTTTGTCTTTGTGGGCTATTCGGATGCGAATTCCAATCAGGCCCATGGGGGTCTTGACATGGGCTATGTCTTCATCTACCACCACCTTGGCATGGTGTCCCGCCCGGGGCAGTATGCCTTCAGAGTGTTTCTCAAACGATGAGCGATCCCCGCGAAGTTTGCCCGAAACTGTAATCTGTATCCCCATGGCACCAGCTTCCATCACCTGACGCAGAGTCCACATGGTGGCTCGCCGGAATGCCGTGCCTCGCTCTATGAGTGAGGCCATGCGACTACACATGACGCTCGGAGAGAGTTCCGGCTTGACTATCTCCTCAACACGTATCTGTGGATTTTTGTAGTTAAATTTGGACTCTAACTCTTCGGTCAGGGCACGAATTACCGCACCCTTGCGCCCTATGACTACACCGGGCCGCACTACATACAGGGACACACGAGTCCCTGTAGGCTGTTTTTGAATGTCAAAGTGGCTAAAGCCAGCTTCTTTTATCTCTTCCCGGAGATGATCCCTCAGCAACATCATCTTGTAGTTGTCTTGAATCATCTTTTTGGTGGCAGACATTATACCCCTGCCTCCCGAGCAACAACTTCAACGTGGACAAGTGCATCATTCTTGGGGGTTGCACGCCCCATGGCTCTGGGTGTGAACCTCTTCATTATTGTACCCTTGTGAACAGTCACATTCACTATCTGTAATCGGTCAACATCTAGTCCACGGAACTCGGCATTATTCTCTAGACTGTTCAACAGTTTGAGTATGGCATTGGCGGCCTTTTGAGGGTAACGACCTGCCATTACACCTGAGTCTGACCTATGTCCTACCTGATTTTTGTATCGACCAAATGGTATGGCTCTCTGTTTGTTTACCACATCCGTCAGATAGTCCCTTGCATTATCCACCAAAAGTCCACTTATGGCCACGCCTATCTCTCGGGCATGCTTGTGAGATATGTCCACCTGACGTATGGAGGCGCGCGCATCAGTAATGGCGTTGTAATACTGGTATGCGTACTTGAACCTAGCCATAACACATCACTTTAATGGCACGTATAGGCTGGAACGGGACGCGCCTACACCTGGTGAACCATGAGTAACCCTCTTGTTTGTAATAACATATTCGCCTACATAATGACCTATCATTTCGGTTGTTATCTTTACAGGCACAAACTCCTTGCCTGAATATACCTCCAATGTAATTCCCACATGGTATGGCAGTATGATCAAATCCCTAAGATGAGTCCTTATTGAGGTATCTTCTTTGTTCGCCTTGACCACCTTGATATCCTCAATGAGTTTACGCCGATCATCAGATATGCCATGAGACATATAGCGACGCAGAGTACGACGCTGCCGGGAGTTGAATAGTTTCAGTTGTTGATCCAACGACATCCTCTCTAAATCTTCCAGCGGAATGCCCCGATAATCAAATTTTTTAACCATAGAATACACCTTTGTAGTCCATATTATAGCATTCCTATATCCGTTGCCAGATCTCTGGCTTTTTCTGTATTCTCTAATACCACAAACGCCTTTTTACCGTATATGGTACGGGCGGTGTTTATCTTTACTGCTTTTATGTTATATAGTACAGATACCGCTTCACGAATCTCTGGCTTTGAAGCAGATTTGTGGACTATAAAGCAGATACGCGCAAAGCTCTCTACCAAATCAAAGGTTCTTTCGGTGATGTGAGGCTTTACTATTATTTTAGAGGCCTGACTCGGCGTCATTGTGATCTTTTTCGCCTTGTTATGGTCGTAATACTTTGTCTTGTTCATTGTGCAACCTCCAACTGTTTGCAGCTTAGTTTTGCGAGCTCTTCAAGTGCCCCCTCAGAGTATATCGTCAATCTGGCCGGATTGGAACCGGGAGCCAAGTCCAGTACGCTTAGATTTTTGGCTTGTACGACATCTATGCCTGGCAGTGACCCGGCCGCATTCTTTAGTGGCGTATTTCCCGATACAACAAAGAGTATGCTTTTTCCCACTTTCTTGCCTCGACCACGCAGTGCCGACTTGCCTGTACGACTACGACGAGGCCGCAACCTCTCCACATCCTCAAACAAGCCCAATCTTTCTATTATGTCAACGAGTCTTTTGGTGGTGTCTACATGTTCTATGTCGTTGTTTAGTATGATGGGGAATATCTCTTGCGAGCCAGTCTTGTGACCGCGCTGGCGTATGGCATCTGTACGGGTGGTATAGGCGATGGCCGAACATAATGCTAATAGCTTCTCTTTTTTGTTGATGCGTTTCCAGATTACCTTGTTAGACCTGGGAGGGTGTGCTTGTCGGCCACCTCGGACCGAAGCGACACCACCAGCTTGTCCCTGACGGCCGCCTCCGCCCCCTAGCATCTTGGCTATACGGGAGACTCCGCGTCCGGTGGGTGGATCGTTTGAGCGCGCCACCACATCCATACCTGCTGTTGGATGCCTGCCCTGTGGTTGGAACCGGTGTGAATCTAAATTCACATACACCTTGTGTATGACATCTGAGCGCGTATCCGTCTCAAAGACTCGGGGCAGTTCAACATCGCCCAGCTTACTTCCATCTAAACTATACATGGGCGCTTTCATAGTACCACTTCTAGTATGCGAGGCTCTACAATCTTTTTGGGTGCGTTTCGTATTGGAGCTCGAATCTTTACAAGGCGTCTATATGCACCTGGAACCGACCCACGCAGTATGATATAATCACCTTGTACATCTCCAAAGTGCTTGAATCCACCTGGAGGATTTATCTGTCGTGTATCATCACTGGATTCACCCATTATCATTATACGTTTGTTGTACTCTACCCTTTGATGAAAGCCCATCTGGCCTGCTCGGGGAACTGTATACATCACATATTGTGGTGATATGGGACCTAGGCTGCCCAATTCGCGAACAGACTTTCGGGATTTGTGTTGCTTGCGCTTTGCGCCATATCGCTTTATTACGCCCTGCCAACCCTTGCCCTTGGTTATGGCTGCTACATCTACTGTGCCGCCAACCTTGAACAAGTCTGACACCTTTACTGTCTTGCCTAAAAGATTCTGTACATATTTGGCCCTGTCGGGTATTGAGCCACCTTCAATGGGAGCCTCAAATATGTAGGGCCTCTTCTGCTCTAGACCTATATCTTGTGGGACTACAGCTAGGATGGCGCTGATTCGTTGTATGTGATTTAGGTTCTCTGCCCTCTTCTGTTTGTCCTCACCAGTGGCAAAACTGATCTTTTTTGTTATCTTCTTTGGCAGCGTATCTGCATATATGTCAAAGTCTGCATGATGTCCGTTGGCATCCTTGCTGTATCCCCGCCATCCGACGACCGTAACTGGCGGTGTGACCAAGACCGTACCTAGACTCACCAACTGTTTGCCAGCATTGGGAGTCTTTTCACGATCATCTATACTGACTACCTGTATGCAACCTGCCTTGAATCCACAGTGTACCAACATCTTGGGTTCGCCCTCATGGCTTCGAGTATATCCCCGAATACGCGCCTCCATACTCTTTGCCCTGCCTCGGGGCAGATACGCCAAACTTCCCCGTCGAGGCTGGCTATGTTTTCTGCGTCCCATGATAAGAGCTTCAAGCCATTGTACTACATATATAATATACTATTTTGATACTTACTAAGTAGGTATACTCTTATTTCAGACGTCTATACGTGCAAGTATTGAATGTAGCATCATGGATAGTGCACAAAATGTACTGGTGTTTGTGTATATGTATGATGTGTATGTGTGTGTATGTGTGTGTATGTGTGTGTATGTGTGATGTTTTTGTATATGCTCAGGTCCTTTCCTTTCTATGCCCAATGGTATGTCATTTATCCACACATCTGAAATATTTCTGCATTAGGCGGCTACCGTTACATTACTTGAAATAGTGGCAGACTTCCCAAATATGTCCCAGTCCGGACTTTTGGACAATTCCGTGGAGCATTTTAAAAGTGGTAGAGTCAACCAACTGAGATTAGCTGTACGCATCAGTTAGTTTACTTCCTGCATGGTCGCAGGCGATAAAGCAGTGTTTGTAGCAATGTGATTACTATAGGTACGTACGAGCATCATAATTTATTTAACTTGGTTAGTATCCGTGTCAAATCAGGCTGCGTTAGCGTGTCAGGTTTACCCTCTAGAAAACCTACAATCCTGTCCGGATCAGACACCCAAACGGAACGATAGTTGGAATCATACCGTATGTTGCCTCGCATGGATAGCAGAATATTGGTCACGCGTACCTCGCCAACGGAGTTTTGAAGCGCTATCCACAAAACTCTGCCGGCCCTCTCCGTCTGTTCATGCGGGCTCCACCCCGGATTCATGGCATACCTGTCGCTCCAATTCTTTACTTCGATGAGGAATATGCCCTTCAAGCACGCTACCACAAGGTCCATCTGGGCGGATCTGAGATTCTTTTGCCCATTGTACCGGACAGTATAAGGCAACACTACGTGCAAATCGCAGAATACGTGATACGAGTCATCCAAGACAGTCAGAATATCCAGCATGTTCTTTTCTCCGTCTGCTCCCGCCCGAAGCGGATCCTTCATTCCGCGGTCTATCTTGTCAATCTGGCGCCGGTAGTTCCAGCGTTTTAGCCCCGCAAACCATCCTGATGCATTCTTGTGCTTGTGCTTGAAATCCTCCTTGACCTTGTGCATGTCGTCCATGCTGCGCACCTCGTTTGGCAGCTTGTCAAGCAGTCTTCGTTCGCTGTCCGAGGAACCATGTATGATCACCATGCGTATCATCCACCGAAGGCGTACAAGTGCTTTACGCAGGAAGATGGCGCACATCATCACATCGATTGCATAGGTTATGGCATGGCGCGAGTCGGATCTTATAATAAGCGGCTATACATAGAGGTGGGAGTTGTTGCGTAATTCCATCTGATCTTGTTTTAGCATCCCGCTCGGTCTATCGTAGATGATGAAGATTTTATGAACTAATACATGACTCCCACTAAATCTCCTTGACTTCTATTTTATCTGTTAAAGAGGTTATTACTCAACTGTCTTTACTACATTTGCATGGCGGTCTGGAAGCTAGGAAGACACGTTGACCTGACCACGATTTCCACTGCGACCTATGTTTCCACTCAACTGTGTAGGCATCATTTCCACTCCACGTACAAGTTTTCACAGATCTACGTTTCCACTATGGGTCACCATTTCTTGCTAGTTCCCTTCAGAACACTATACGTTTGCACAACTATAATACACATACAACATCCCAACTGATCATTTAAGCAGTACCTCCAATGAATTCCATATTACAATACCACCAATGGCTATGCCGGCCACGCCTGCCATTACACACAGAATCAAAAAGTTGCGGTTCATGATATGTTTAGTATAGATAGGGTGCCTAATATGGCCTCCTCCAAACGTATGGTTCGTGTATTCTGGTGCGGAAAGAAGTTTAGTTGTATCATGTTGTTGGCCTGTAGTCTGCCCCCTGCTATATCTATAACATCCCTCTTGGGAGAGCCAAAGACAACCAGTGTATTATCTTTGTATACGTTTGATATTCGAGGTTTGGTGGCCACCTTGCCAGATTTGGTGGCTATAATGATGCGGCCCGACCACTCCCGTAAGAGTGATGCGACTGATGAGCGTTCTCTCACCTTGTACCCCCAGTACTGTGATGTATTCTCTGATGGTATTACATGTGCCGTATTCACAGATACATTTGGTGGGAACTGTACTGTGACTCGTCCATCTCGCTTGGTACCCTCCACCGCAAACAGATGATTTACTCCGACATCCACATATTTGCGTCCGCGCAGCGTAACTGCCAACCCTTCACGTATGTCGCCAGGTTTTATACTCTTGACATCTGATGATAACGAATGACTGGGTATGGCAAGGGGGTGCAGCACACCAGCAAACTTGAGCTCGGACATTTTAGGAAACAGGTGCTTTCTCATGAATTGAGGGGTCTCCATATAGTGAAGTATTGTGAGTAGTAGACTTCTATCACCAGAGTTGTTGCCGTCTTTGTACACTAGTACCTCTTTTACACCAAAGATGGCCATACTGCGGGCCAACTGGGATATCTTGCGGGCTTTGGCCAATTTTGTGCTCTCATCAGTGAGAGAAGAGTCGGGTATCGCCACAGATAGTCCTTTATACATCAGTCTGAGTTTGAGTATTCGGAATCTGACTGCTCTGCATATTTGGCTATATCGTCAGAATCTATCTCTCTGTATCCATCTTTGTCTATAACCGCTATTCTCATCTGCTCTACAACATTTTTGCTGTCACTGGCCACTTTGACAGATGCCACGGCCAACGTTACTGCATCATCTTTGGATAGTTCTGTCTTGTAAGACTTTTCCAAGAATGACGTCACTCTGTCTGAACCGGCTCCAATGGCAATGGCATCATACTCGATATATGTGCCACTAGGATCCGTCATGTATAGATGCGAGCCGTCCTTGTTTACGCCTCCAAGTATTAATGCGACACCAAATGGCCTAACTCCTGCATACTGAGTGAACTGCTGGCATTGATCCGCCAGATGCTTGGCTACTGTCGCTATATCTACTGGCTCATCATATATCAGCTGATTACTCTGCGAAAAGAATCTTGCATTGTCTACCTGGCTACGTGCATCGGGTATGTAGCCTGCAGCGGCCACGCCTATGTGATCGTCTATCTTGAATAGTTTCTGTGCCGACTCTGTGATCTGTAGTTTGCGGGTGCGTTCCTCGCCTGCTATGACTACGCCGTCCTTAAACTTTATTCCCACAGCCACTGAACCTCGCCGTACAGTCTCAATTGCGTACTCGACCTGATATAGACGGCCGTCTGGTGAGAATACAGTGATTGCCCGGTCATATCCTTGCTGTGCTGGTAACATTATGATATCCCTATCTTTGAGATTAATTTAAGTCATGCCCATTGCCATCACTGTGTAATGTGCAATATCACAAGATGTGTTGTACCTTTCTCTGGTCACAAAAACGTTAGGGCCACACACCGCACCACAATAGAGATAACCACACATGAATCCCTGACCCCTCGCGGAGACTGTATTGTGGGGGTGGCATCTGATGTGGGATGCTTTGGCCTACCATACAATATACGAAGAGCGCTACAGAGCGATTCTAGCAAGGTGCGTATTCTGTTTACGGTGGGCGATGATCTATTTGCTGTATATGGCAGAGGCAGCTCGGAGCTGACCTTGACGCATCCCCAGGACATTGTATTGCGCAAGAGTGACTTTGTCTGCCCGCGTACATTAGTCATAGGGTGTGATGCAGCCTCAATAGATATGCCCCGACATATGGTGCAGTCCCTTCAGGGGGGCATGGGCGGTACTATGGAGATAGCCGTACAGTCGTAAAAAAGAGGCTTTTATATCGCATATACCACAAACGACACAATGGGACTTGGAACAAAGATATTTGTGGTATTGCCACTGGCCATCTTTGCCGCAATAATATTTGGTTTTGCCATATACAACACAATATGTAAAAACTCCAGCGTGGCATTGATTGACTGCTGATGTATAGAGATGAGTTTACCAGATGTAAGATACTGTCGCCCCCGGCGCAGAGACTTTGATTCACTGGTATTGCACACTTTACGAAATTTACAATACCGTATGATGTCAAAATTAGGTAGAGTACAAATATGCTGCTTTTGTATGTGTTAGAGTTTGCATAGGGAATTACATACAAAAGTACACAGCCTTGGGGTTCTGAGAGTCAGGTGGGTTTCGTGACTACGTCAATCTTCTTAAATACCAATATACCGTATTACACATCATGATACGGATAATCAAGGTACCGCTACGAAGAGATGTGTTGTTTGCAGAGTGGGCGCACCACACGAATCATGCGTCAAGATACGTATACAATCGCGCCGTCTCGGAGTATTTGTATAGTGAAAAGTACTTCAAGAGGGTTGTGGTGGATATACTACACCCGTTCAAGTTACCCGGTAAGTCGAGTTTCACGACAGGTATGTTGGATGACTACTATCAGGCGTATGATTTTAGCCCGTCAAAGAGGGCATTGAAGTATGGTATGTTCAAGCAGCTTACGGGGTGGCGCGCTGAACATACATGGCTACGCGAGTGCCCCATGGTGTTTGGCCGCGGTGCCATACAGGATGCCTCGGTTGCATGTAGGAGGGTTGTAGAGGACAATTCAAACCATACACCGTACCGCCGCAAAGATGGCCGCATCATACTTAGCTGTATAAATCCGCCTGTACGAAAAGGTGAGCACACCATACATATCCCCGGATATGGTATTGTGGAGACCGCCAAGCCCATTGATGTATCGTGGGACATGCGGTCATTCAAGATAGTTGATGTCACTAAACGGGTGGACAAGCATACAAAGCCGTCAGACCACATGTTCGAGCTGCATATAGCCGTGTATACACCGGTAAAACCACACCGTAATACGGGTACAATACGCGGTGTGGACGTTGGCGGCAAGCACCTGGCAGTTACTGTCGACACAAATGGCAACGTTACAATACACAACACACGCCATAGAGCAATCCTGCGGGAGATTGACGCGCTCAAGAACCTTCGTGACCATAAGGTACGGCATGGCCGGAAGTGGCATGTATTGAACGACCAAATCAAACGATTATACAGGAAGGCTGACGGCATTGCCGTGAATACCATAAACCAGACTGTATCACGTGTTGTACAGGGTACGGATGCCGTCATAGCCGAGATACTATCCATACAGGACATGACCGCACATGGTGGGAACTACAAAAAACACATGAACCGTTCCATGCGGGAGAATAGGCTTGGCGAGTTCCTGCGGAAGTTGGCGCAGCGATGCGAAAAAGAAGGCATTCCATTGTGTGGGGTGATGGCCAACTATACAAGCCAGACGTGCCATGTGTGTGGTCATGTAGATTCGGAGTCGCGTATATCACGCGACCAGTTCATTTGCACTAATTGTACCAGAATATTTCACGCGGACGTAAATGCCGCCTGGAATATTCTGTATCGGGTGGCGGGGAACGTCATCCTGAGACGGCCGGAGCATAAGGAGGGTTACAAGCCAACACCCACCATGCTCTATACTATACAACGAGGCCGTCAGAAAAGGCATGAGTGTACGGCTGAGGCTGTGTACTTTTGTATATAATTCCCTTCTGGCCAGTACCACTCACATTGAATCTGTCTTTATATATTACATACACAGGGAGGCATTATAGAGCATGTCGACATATGAGGAGTGGCTTGATGAGTTAATAGCTGACCGTGATGAGACCGGAGTGCCCATCACTAGACGCGAATACTATGAAAAGTTCTTCAATAACATAGATACAAAGCGGGTGTATGAGCAGGATGTTGTGGTAACCTCGCGTCTAAAGGAGCGCGGAGTTATAGTTGACAGCTAGCCACTCCACTTTGCGTCGGGGTGGTGTACAACTATGGCCGCCGTTGAAAGGTCAGGTGTCATGTGACCTGTTGTAGTGAGTTTCATACCGATTCTCTCTGGTTTTAATATGTCCCACATCAGCCTGTGTTGTGTGACGTCTGGACAGTCCGGATATCCCAAACTGTACCGGAGACATCCTTTATCAAGGCCCATTGTACGACGTATCAGTCTGTTGATCCAACTGGCTATGGCCTCCACGAACTCTGTGACAAAACCGTTCAAATAGAATGAGTCTGTGGTCCTTCCAGCCTCGTCCCACTCGGTGACCATGCGGTTGGCGGCCTCTCCAGCGGTGCACGCCTGAAATGCCACCACATCATTCTCCCCAAAGTAGTCTGCGATACATAGGTGTCTGGACTTGAGTGATCTGGGAAAGTCGAATGTTACTGTACCCGAATCCCCCTCCACATTTAGACTCTCACCATCCGAGTGGCATCTAAAGAAGCCATATATTGCGCGCGGCTCAAGTATGCCTCGCACCTCCTCGGCCATCTTTTGTAAGAGTTTTTGGTGTTCTGCCTTCCATTTACCGCCTGATCGACCTTGCACGCCCCAGCCCCTGAGAATGAGAGCCTTTACGTCCAACTCTTTCAGGACCTCATCATAGTCTATCTCTGATATGATGGTCGTTCCGTACTGCACATTGGGAGGAGTCACTGGTTTTATACCACTCCGGGGTATGGGTGTAGTTCTGACTATACGGGGTGCCTGCTTCTCTTTTAGTCCACTTCGCCACTCTGCGAGTAATGCGTCTCTATCGCCCATTATCTTATCCATAGTCTTTAGTCCAGCGAACATATCCTTGCAGTAAAAGACACCCGGCTCGTAGACGCCCCCATCGGTCGCTATCCTGTTTATGTAATTGAGGTTTATGGCGGCACCGCCACACAGTACTGGTATATCCATGCTGTTTGTACGCGCATAATCTACAAAGTGCTTCATCTCGCGGGATGTATTCACAAGAAGCGCGGACAGTCCTACCGCATCGGCATTCACCTCTTTTATTTTGTCTAGGAATGTCTGCATGGGCACCTGCTTGCCCAGGTCATGTACTGTATATCCGTTGTTCTGAAATATGGTCTTTACCAGATTCTTTCCTATGTCATGGACATCTCCATAGACGGTCCCTAGCACCAGCTTCCCCTTGCTGACACCCTCCTTCTTTACCAGATATTTTTCTACCTCTGAGACTGCAGCCTTCATGCACTCGGCCGACTGAAGCACAAATGGCAGTATGATCTCACCTGACCCAAACTTGTCGCCTACAGTCTTCATAGCTGGGAGTAGCGAGTCGTTCAGTACGGATATGGCAGCATCATGAGTCTCTGTTGGACTCATGGCTATCGATGAGCCATCTTTTGACATTATGGGACTCTCTATGTTGTCTGCTATGGCCAGAACCACATCAACTTCTATGTCTTCCCGTATGCGATTGATTATTCTCTTATTGATACGCTTACTGGCCGGCCATTGTGCGTCTATGACTGGTGCTGTTGTGGCTCTGCCAACTTGATCTGACGCAACACAGGTACTCAACAATGATGCTAGCGCATCTGGCTTTTTGTTGAATATCAAATCTTCTGCTGAATCTTTATGGTCAGACTTTAGCATGTGATATGGAATAATATCTTTGGGGTTTAGTATCACACAGTCTAGTCCTGCCTGCACGGCATGATACAGAAATACAGAGTTGATCACCTTACGGGGGTATGGGTCAAGACCAAAACTGATGTTGCTTAAACCAACCACAGTATATGAATTGGGGAATCGTTCTTTGATCAATCTTATACCCTGTATGGTTTGTATGCCCGCATCTAGGAACTCCTCCTGGCCTGTAGCCAATGTAAATATGAGTGGATCAAATATGTACTGGCTCTCTTTTATGCCGTACTGTGAGCCTCTCTCTACAATCAACTCGGCCGTCTGCACCTTCTGCTTTGCGGTCTTGGCCATCCCAGCAGGCCCTATGCACATTGCTATGGCTGGCACACCATACTGAGCCATTATGGGTGCCATACCAGCAAACCTGCTACCATCACCCTCTAGATTTATCGAGTTTATGATGGGCTTGCCTGGTATCTGTCTGATGGCCGACTCTGCAACTGATGGACTGGTTGTGTCTATTACAAGGGGCGCCTCCACCTCCAAACTGAGCCTCTTTACCAGACGTGTCATGAACTCATTCTCATTGTCCTTCTCGGTGACGGCCACAGAGACATCTAAACAATGAGCGCCGTCCTCGACCTGGTGTCGTGCTATGTCTACTAGGCCATCGTAGTCGTCGGCCAGTATCAACTTTTTGGCCTTACGTGACCCCTGAGCGTTGACCCTCTCACCGATTATCATGGGTGGCGGGGACTGCTTAACGCTAACCACCTTGAGAGCCGAGCTTACATCCAATTACATCACCTTCCGTGCAATGTTCACATATGGGTATATTTTATCTGTGATGTGCCGCTCTAAAATGTCACTATACGCAAGCCCCGTACTTGATACGGTAAATAGTATGGGGGCGTTTTTATGTATATGTGGCAGAATAGTCGCATACAACATGTGTGTATATTACCTCACTGTTATTTATTCGATGGAGATGTTAGTATTTTGCAAAATACGTGGAATGTTCAATCTTTACCCAAATGTATCATCGTCTTGGCACATATTATCATAGTTGGTTCCTTGAACCACGCTGGTTACATGACACGCTATAACGATGCCATGGCCAACCGTTCATAGTAAAACTCCTGACGTTTTAAATCTCGATGTGCAATGATTCGGCAGCGCGCCGGCGTTACAAGACGTGATATCTGCTCGTACGTCTCCAATCTGGTATAGTCTGATGTGTACAACACCTGAAAGAGTGGTGACCGCTCCAAAAATAACGGTCTGGCTTGATCATATCCGGCTATACGGAGTAAATTAAGTCTGAGTATGCCTACCGACTCGCCTTGAGAGACCAGAGGGTCCTCATAACAACATACGGCATAATGTTTCTCATCCTCTATTATGGTTAATTTTGTAAATCGATCATTCCACAACTCCATATGCCTTGCCAGTGATACGGCCATCTTTTTGTCCTCAAAGATTGGCGAGACGACCAACCGTCCGGTTTCATGAGTCCACGCAATTCTGTGAAACCCACTAACCCATCGTATGTAGACCACATGATAACATGTGACACATCTGTTAATATGGGCTTTGGTGTTGTATCCAAGAGACAATACAGTACCATATCTGTAGAAGATACGATCTACTATGCAATCAAGTTTGAAATTACACGTCCGTACGGGCTGTATACATAATCAGTATCCCCGCGCAAACAATGCCCGGGTACTATTGCCACTCTGACAGACTACACATGTACCTCCGGTCTTGGGTGATAACAGACGTATGTCGGCTCCAGTCTCCTCTTTTATTGTATCCTCGCATAACTCTTTGCCGCACCAGTCGGCCCACCAGAACCCCCCTGCTCGTATGCCCTCCTTGAGGGCCATATAGTCGGATGCCTCACCGGTGAGTTTTGATGCCTGCTCTTTGGCCTTCTCTAACATGTCATCCTGCATTGTGCGTAACATCTGTTGTATCATATCTGGCGCACCATCAATCTGTATCGTATCCTTTGATAAAGTGTCCCGACGTGCCACGACCATTGTGCCTGCCTTTATATCTCTAGGACCCATCTCGACACGAAGAGGCACCCCCCTCAACTCCCAATCGTTGAACTTGAATCCCGGCGAGACGTTCTCTCGGGCATCTACGTGTACACGCACACCCATACCTGACAATGATTCGGCAAGTGACTGTACAGCCTTCATTACAGTATCGGTATCTGCAAATAATATGGGTACTATTACTACCTGTATGTGCGCCATTTTAGGCGGCAGCACCAGACCATGATCATCACCGTGTACCATTATCATTGCGCCCAACAGCCTCCATGAGACTCCCCACGATGTCTGCCAGGCGTAGTGTTCTACATTGTTACTGTCTGCATACTTTACAGAGAATGGTTTGGCAAAGTTTTGACCCAACATGTGACTGGTGCCCATCTGTAGTGCCCGACCATCAGGCATTATGGACTCTATTGTAAGCGTATATTCGCCACCAACAAACTGCTCTTTGGCGCTCTTTTTACCATACTGTACTGGTATTGCTAGATACTGCTCTGTCACTTCTCTGTATATGTCTAGCATCTTTTCCACCTGAGATTCGGCCTCTTGACGACTCTCATGTACAGTGTGCCCCTCCTGCCATAGGAACTCCGAGGTTCTCAGGAATGGCTTGGTGGACTTTATCTCTGCGCGTAAAGCTGTATTCCAAAAGTTGAGTTTTAGTGGCAGATCGCGCCAGGACTTGACCCATTTGGAGTACATGTGATACAGTACCGTCTCAGAAGTGGGCCGCAGAGCCAATCTGTCGCCGATGGGCGTATCTCCTGAATGCGTGACCCAATATACCTCGGGGTTGAATCCTTCAAAGTGTGCCTTTTCACGAACCAGTAGAGACTCTGGTATGAGAACTGGCAGGAACGCATTACTGACACCTTCTTGTGCAAACTTTTTGTCTAATGCAGCTCTGAGCGTCTCCCATATAGCATAGCCGTCCGGCCGCAGTACGATCATGCCCTTTACGGGGGCATAGTCTGCTAGTCTTGCCTTTAGTACTATCTGCGTATACCACTCGCTAAAGTTGCCACTCTTGGACTCTGTTATGCCGATGTGCTCTTTTTTTGACATTTTATTATAACGAGTCTCCTCTACAAAGGACGACACCGTTTGATCTGCTCTGAAAGTTGGGGCATGCAAAGCACTGTACAAACTGTACTTCCCGCTCCATGATTGGACAGTCTACATACTCTTGTTTCATGGCTTTGAGCATCTTTGGGCTTACACCATTTATCTTGAACTTGTTCTTCTCGTTTAACATGCCCGCCTCCCGTAGGGCCTGTTTTGTTGACGCATCAAAACGCATGGCTTTATCTCGTTTTTGTACTTTTACTTCGTATTTGTGTTCTAGTTCTTTCATCATTACACCTGTTCGTATTATCGAGTAATATTTCAAACTTTAATATATTTAGCTTTTTTCATGTGAATTAGATTGCTAGTAATCTTTGATGTGGAAGGAGTGTTGTATGACGCCGAGTATCTGCCCATATTGGCCGAAAAGGTAAACAAAGAGAATGAGATATGGGAGATAACAAAGCAGGGTATTCAGGGAGTCATAAATTGGGAGGATGGCCTCCGTACAAGGATACGTGCCCTGCGGGGTTTGGACTATGCAACATGCCGTGAAGTGGCAGACTCACTACCCATAATGACCGGTGCGCGAAAGGCATGCCGTATACTAAAGAGTAGAGGATATCGTATAATTGCCGTATCTGGAGGCTTTACCATAATGACGGATCGTTTAAAGAGAGAACTGCAGCTAGATTATGTGGTGTCCAATGAGTTGATATTCACAGATGGCAGACTAGATGATGTCCGCATAAATGTGGACTCGGACAAGTCAAAGAGCGCTAAAAACATAATTAAACAGTGGGGAGAGAAGAAGGATGACATTATATGTGTGGTTGATGGTGCCAACGATTTGAAACTCTTTGATATATCTGGCATGAGCATAGCTTTTAGGGCTCAGGATGTGGTAAAGGATAGGGCGACTGCAATCTTGGATGAAAAGAATCTTGTCCGCATAATTCCTCTTATAGATGCCCACATGGGCCATACATGATGATAAAAGTAATACCCATACATGTGAATCAAGATGTCAAACACAGAGACGACATATCTGATATCATAATAGAACATGCAGAACTACAACCAAATGATATCATAGTTGTTGCGCAAAAGGTAGTATCCAAGGCCGAGGGGCAACTGATACGACTATCTGATGTATCTCCATCGGAGCTGGCTCGGGGCATAGCTGGCGAATACGGCAAGGATGCCCGAGTTATACAGCTTGTACTGCAGGAGGCCCGGTTTATAGTTCGCATGGATAATGGTATAATAATTACACAAAGATATGATGGCCATATATGTGCCAACTCGGGCGTGGATACAAGTAATGTGCCCCCAGATCATGCTTTATTGCTGCCAAAGAGTAGTGATACCAGTGCGCAACACATACGCGATAAGATAAGACATCACATGCAGATGGATGTGGGCGTCATAATATCTGATACTTTGGGGAGGCCCTTTAGAGTTGGCCAGACTGATGTATGTGTGGGATGCTCGGGAGTTGCCCCTCTATTGGATCACACCGGGAATCATGATGTGTATGGGAGGGTGCTGCGCGTCAGTGTGACTGCTGTTGCTGACCAACTGGCGGGCGCTGCTGAGCTGGTAATGGGAAAGACAGACTATGTCCCTATGGCCATACTGCGGGGTGTTGATGATATGATGGGTGATGGCAGTGTTCAGGATTTGATACGACATAATAATGATCTCTTCAGGCAGATGTAGATGTATAGTTTAACTTCAAGTATGATGTAACTATCTGAAATTAATCGTACATTTGAGTTGACCATATGTGTATGACAGCAAAGCATATCCTGTGTACATCAGATACAATCAAGCCATGCTGTTAACGCTCCAAGTCATGACATTACAAATCATAATACGCGATTCCCCTTGTGATTATCCCTGATAGTATATTGCAGCGAATGTGCTCTGTTTCTTCTATATTTTACGCTATTGTTCTACAAGTATAATTAATTGACATGATTCAAAGTTTCAGTACCTTTAATTTACCAAAAAATATCGTTGCACAGTATGGCAGAACGATATGATGTAATAATTGTGGGAGCGGGACCTGCCGGATATACTGCCGGCATATACTGCTCTAGAGCCGGCCACAACACACTACTACTGTCTGGAATTCTGCCGGGTGGGCAGCTGGTCAACACGACAGATGTGGAGAACTATCCAGGCTTTCAAGATGGCATAATGGGCCCTGACCTGATGATAAATATGAGAGCACAGACAGCCAAGATGGGAACTAGGATAATCGATGATGCTGTTCAGCAGGTGGACTTTGGTGGCCCCCTGCGCGTCAAAGGGACAGATGAGTGGTTTGAGGGCAGAGCAATAATTATAGCCACAGGTGCAGATCCCCGCAAGCTGGGTCTGAAAAGTGAGAGTACCCTGGGCGGCCATGGGGTCTCGTATTGCGCTACATGTGATGGGCCATTCTTTAGAGGCCAGGACATCTTTGTAGTTGGCGGAGGTGATACTGCCATGGAGGAGGCTCTATTCCTTACAAAGTTTGGACGACAGATACACGTGATACACAGACGCGATAAACTGCGCGCTAGTCAGGCGATGCAGAGCCGCGCCTTTGCCAATGAAAAGATACAGTTCCACTGGAACTCAAAACTAGTTGACATATCCGGCGAGAATAAAGTAGAGTCTGTAACAATACAGAATATTACATCGGGCCAAGAGACTCGTTTGAGTGCCGGAGCTGTATTTGTGGCAATAGGACACAACCCCAACACATCACTGTTTAAGGACGTGTTGGAGCTGGACGATGAGGGGTACATTGTGATGAATGGCACACGCACCAGCGTGGAGGGTGTCTTTGCTGCTGGCGATGTGCATGATAGGCAGTACCGTCAAGCAGTTACTGCTGCAGGTTTTGGCTGTCAGGCAGCCATTGATGTGGACAAGTATCTAAACTAGTATGCCAGCTTTGACATATGTGATGAGTCAAGTACTGCCTGCTGGAACTGCTTCTCTGTGAATATATCTCTCTCTTTGTATATGCTGCCGAACTTGCGCCCATCATCGGCAAATATGCCCACCACTACACCTGATGATACGTCATACTTTTTCATACAGGCGTATACGGCGGCCGATGAAGGACTTACAAGCAGGTTGTCAGATTTGTATATCTCTTGTACGACACCAAATGCCTCATCATTGGTCACATCGACCCAGTCATCTACTACACCTTCTCTTCTTAAGAATAGGTCCGGCTTTGCGGACTCTTCAAAGTTGCGCCACCCCTGTATTAGATGGTTCAACTGTGGCTGGCAACCAATTATGCGTATGTCTGGATTCTTCTCTTTGAGGTATGTGCCTATACCAGTTATCGTACCTCCTGTACCCACACCCGTAAAGAAGTGTGTTATCTTACCCTGAGTCTGCTTCCATATTTCCGGACCAGTAGCAGTGTAATGGCCCTTAAAGTTGGCATCATTGCTGTATTGGTTTGGCGAGTAGTATGTGTCTGGTCTTGATGCTGCTATGGATGTGGCAAGCGCAATACTCTGCTCCGTACCCACTCCTACCTTTGGGCAGAGATCATCAGAAGTCTCATACATCTTGGCACCCAAGTTACGTAGTATCTGTTTGGTCTCTTCGCTGGCCTTTTCAGGTATCACTATCTCGACCTTATACCCTAGAATTCGGGCTATTCCCATAAGGGCTATCCCCGTATTTCCAGATGTGGGCTCTATTATGACACTCTTGTTCTTCTTTAGTATGCCTCTTTCTTCTGCATCTCGTATCATGTATAGTGCTGCCCTGTCCTTTACAGAACCAAATGGATTGTGTCCTTCCAGCTTGGCCCAATATGAGGTTGTACTGTTTTGTAGTGACTCTAATTGTACAAGTGGCGTGTTCCCTACACGGGATATTGTATCTTGCTTATATACAACACTAGCCACTTACTTCACCTTTTTTATCACAAAGGTTAGTCTTTCCCCGTCCCGTTCTATGTTCAGTAGCTGGTGACCACTGCGGTTGGCCCAACGGGATATGTCCTCCTCAGCAGCGGGGTCGTCTGCAGACACCTGAATGGTCTGACCTGCCTGCATCTTTTCTATTGCGATCTTTGTGCGAAATACCGGCTCTGGACAGAAGAGTCCTGTGGCGTCTAGTGTGACATCCGACATATCATACTATACACCATGTATAGTATATTAAAGTCTAATCAAGGTGGAACCCGTACATGCTCAACCACTCTTTTTTCAGGCGTAAATCGGCGGCATAACGTCATCACCCACACCTAAAACAGGGGAGAAATTGAGTATGTGCCATTGTAATGATGTAAGATACCTGTTGCAGTCATGCGAACGTATGTGCCCGCATGTACACCTCTGAGGTGTCACGCCATTTGAGCAGACCGTTGGCCCAGATGCGTTTAGGGCAAGTATGGCACTATTACATCTGTATCCTGCACAAAGGTGCCGGTGCGCACCCAGGCCGCATCTCTGACCTCCCATATGCCATAGTTTGTGATGGCCAGATCCCCGTTCTCGTCTAGTCTGTCGGGAAACACTCCGTGGGTATGGGCAGCTACGTATGGTATGGCCTCCACAAGCCTCTCCGTATCGGTGCTCTGGGTGGACAGTATTGCTTTGCCCAGTATCAGTATCGCATCATACATGGAGTACAGGAATGTACTGGGCGCCTCGCCAGGCTGCAGGCCTAGCTCTGCAACAAGCCGCGGCTCCAAGTCGTTCCTCAGCGGACTGGAGGGTGCAGCGACTATCGCCCCGGATAGCGCCACCTTCTCTGAGAAGGCGCCCATGTCGCCATGCGCTACATCCCGATGGTTTACAACCGCCTCGGAACCATACCACTTGACATCGTCTAGTATGTCATGTTTCATGGCCGATTCAATGAGACTTGCCACCTCCGAGGATGATATCGCCACGATGGCCGCGTTAGATATGCCGTCGATTTCATCCGCCAAACTCTGCGCCACATCATCAAAGTTTGTGGTGTCTGTGGGGTAGGGGACGCCTGCCGCCACTACGCTACCTCTCTTCTCCATCTCCACGGCTAATGCGCGATAAAGTCCCTGCCCATAAGGATCATCGCGGTATGCGACAACCACGGAGATTATGCCGTCATCTACCATAATCCTTGCCAGCGCCTTGGCCTGGTTGGTGTCATCTGGCGTGATTCTAAATATGTGGTCTGGTAATGACAGTGACGGGGCCGTAGAACAACAGGATATTACAAGCATGTCGTTGTGATGTATATGTTCCCGGATCGCACTTATCGAGCCGCTGGACGACGGACCCACAATCAAACGTATGTCCTCATCTGTAAACTCCTGTATGCTTTCTAGCGCCTCGTCTGCCTTCAGTCCAGAGTCCTTTACCACCAACTCCAGCCGCCACTGCTCGCCAATGGACTCTAGATACTGGTTGTAGTCGCTGACTGCCATGTTCGCGGCCACTATTCTGTCCATCCCCCTCTCCAAGGACATCCGTACCATCAGACCGATATTCTGGGGTCCGCGAATCTCAGATGTCCGACATGTTGTATCGGGGTTTCCCTCGTATGTGATGTCTAGTGTGGCCTTGGCGGGCAATCCCGGCTCGCTGTCAGTTACGCTTATTGGTATTATCAGGGGGCTGTACTGCGGAATCAGGAGCGGGTATTTCATGCCATCATGACGACCCAGCAGGTTGACGCTCATATGCTCCTTCTCTGTCGTGTAGGATGCGTGGGCCAAGGTGGTGGTGCCCAGCCGTATAGAGCCTCCGTCTATCACATAGTGGTCTGATGGATCATTGTGCGGTACAAAAAGATTTAGTCCGTACGCCAGAATCGTGTCTGTGCAGGTTACGGCCACATTATATGTGGCACTGTAGGCGGCATCACCAATCGTGGTTTTGAGAGATACTGTCTCAATCTCGGACAGGTGTGCCTGAGCCGTCAGGGGCACCAACACCATGATCAAGCCTATAACACAGATGGCCGATATATACACCACATTACTGGACGATAACTCCAATATCTGCCTCAGCTCCAACATATGTTGTGGCCTGTATAATGCTACTTAAACGTGGAGTAAAAAGTATTCAGGCAAGGGCAAGATGTTTGCCATTAGTACAACCGCGCAGGTATGATGGTACGGCTCAAGAGTTCAATGACGATTTTAATGCCATACGGTATTTGGTCAGGTCGTGCCTATTTTTCTAAGTAAAAAACCACTTTTTATGCGTAAACGTTACACTTAGCTGACCAAGTACGCCATATGTGTGACATGCGCAAGATGCAGAGATGGAACTTGCCAATTCCTAACAAGGATAAATCCTGGAATATGAGCGAATAGCTTTTTAAAGAAGATGTCCAAATCTGACCTGTTGGCTAGGAGATACACCAAGGAGCACGAATGGGTGGACACAGCAGACGACGGCATAATCGTGGGAATTACGGAATTTGCACAGGATCAGCTCGGAGATGTGGTCTCTGTTGAGCTGCCCGAAGTCGGTATCTCTTACAGGCATAATGATGCCATAGCAATAATAGACTCCGTAAAGACATCAACGGATGTATACAGTCCGGTGGATGGGCGGGTTACACATGTCAACGAGAATCTGCTATCACAGCCCGAACTGATCAACAAGTCGCCATACCAGGACGGGTGGATTGTAAAGATGGCGCCGGAGAATTCGGCCCAGCTGGAATCTTTGCTCACTCGGGATCAGTACGACGAATCGGTTGGGAACGCTGAGAAATAAATGAACTACATTCCGCACACAGGTAAGCACATATCAAAGATGCTCGCCGCAATAGACTGCCGGACGGTTGATGAGCTTGTACCGGATCAGGTTCCCCGGGCAGCAAGGCTGGACCTCGGCGAACCAATGAGCGAGATGGATGTGGTATCATATATCGAGTCGCTTGCAGCAAAGAACACACAGACCAAGTGCTTTGCCGGGGGCGGCTCATACGACCACTACATCCCCTCTGCCATAAGTCACATAGTTCTAAGGGGGGAATTTCTCACCGCATACACCCCGTATCAGGCAGAGGCAAGCCAAGGGATGCTGCAGGCTCTATATGAATACCAATCATACATATGCCTGCTCACCGGAATGGATGTCTCCAACGCGTCACTGTATGACGGAGCCTCGGCCCTGGCAGAAGCCGTACTCTTGGCCCACTCATACACAAAAAGAAGAGGAGTTTTCGTGGATGTGGGATTGAATCCAGCATACCTTCAGGTTCTCAGGACATACTGTGAGGGAGCCGACATCTTCATCTCAGATACCATAAACGACGATGTGGCATGCGTCATACAACAGGTGCCTGCCTTTGATGGTTCTATAAAGGATCCTACACACATGGCAGAGAAGGCTCACCGGAATGGATCTCTCTTCATAAGCTGCATATCGGATCCCACATCGCTGGCCATCATGCGTCCCCCCGGAGAGGCAGGGGCGGACATGGTAACGGGCGAGGGGCAGTCGTTCGGAATACCCAAAAGCTTTGGGGGCCCGTGTCTGGGGTTCATGGCAGTCAGGAGTGCGCTTACCAAGAAACTACCCGGAAGGATAGTGGGCGCGACTCAAGACGGGTCCGGCAGGCGGGGATTTGTCCTTACGCTACAGGCAAGAGAGCAGTTCATCAGGCGGGAACGCGCCACCAGCAACATAACGACAAACCAGACGCTCTTGGCGCTGTCTGCAACCATATACCTGGCCCTGCTGGGAAGGACCGGCCTTCGGTCGGTTGCCCATACCTCGTACCGTCGGGCGCACCGGCTGCAGCAGATGCTTCACACAAGGGGATTCCGAACCATAACGCCGGGTCCATTCTACAACGAGTTTCTTGTAGAGACACCAAGGTCCGCAACGGACATACTAGAACGCCTACAGCGGTGCGGCATACTGGGCGGAATTGCAGTGGACGACCACCAGCTGCTTGTATGCTGCACAGAAAAGAATACCGTACCAGACATGGAGACGTATGCGAGGGGTGTATCCATGCAATGATTGCGCAAGACCAGAACACACCTGAGAATCTTATCTTTGATTACGACCAAGCAAACACCGGACACATCCGCACAGATGAAGATGGCATAAAAGACCAGTTTCCCGAACGGGACTACTTGCCCCTGCCGGATGTAAGCGAGATGCAGGTGATCCGCCACTATACGGAGCTCTCCAGAAAAAACTATGGAATAGACACCGGCATATACCCGCTGGGCTCGTGTACCATGAAGTACAACCCGCGCGTAAACGAGGATCTGGCCAGGCTTCCCGGATTCGCAGGCATGCATCCCCACGCCCCACCGCCCCACGCGCAGGGCGCGCTGGAGGTCATGTGGGATCTGCAGGAGGCCCTAAAGGAGATCACAGGTATGGATGCATTCAGCCTGCAGCCTGCCGCCGGCTCCCAGGGGGAGCTGCTGGGGGTAATGATCGCCAAGAGGTACTTTGCAGAGATGGGCGAGAGGCGCACCCGAATAATAATTCCGGACTCGGCGCACGGAACGAATCCCGCCACTGCCGCCACATGCCGGTTCCAGACAGTAACGGTACGTAGCGACGAGCGCGGTAACATGGATTTAGGTGGGTTCCGGAAGGCCATAGGGGACGACGTGGCCGTGGTGATGATCACAAACCCCAACACACTGGGATTCTACGAGGAGCACCTTCAGGAGATAACTGAACTATCAAGGAAGCACGGAACGCTTCTGTACTGCGATGGGGCAAACATGAACGCGATGCTGGGAATCAGCAAGCCTGCGGAGCAGGGATTTGACATGATGCACTTGAACCTGCACAAGACCTTCTCCACCCCGCACGGTGGCGGCGGTCCCGGTGGCGGCGCCTTGGGTGTCAGATCATTCCTAGAGGAGTACCTGCCAGTGCCGAGGATTGTGAGGCATGATAGTGATTCCACGTTTGATCTAGACTATAACTACGATAAGAGCATCGGCAGGGTCCACTCGTTTTATGGAAACTTTGGAATCATGCTCAGGGCCTTGGCGTATATCAAATCGTGGGGATCCGACATTGTGAATGTCTCGGAGGCCGCCCTCCTGAATGCAAACTACCTTCTGGGTCTCATAAGGGATGTATTTGATGTGCCGTATGACCGGCGGTGCGCCCACGAGTTTGTGGTGTCCACAAGGCGGTTCGGCGAGAAGAGCGCCCTGAACATGGCAAAAAGAATGATCGACTACGGCTTCCACCCACCTACCGTATACTTTCCGCTTATAGTAAAGGAGGCTCTAATGATAGAGCCCACTGAGACGGAGAGCAAGGAGACGCTGGACCGGCTTGCCGGTGCGCTCGCTGCGATAGCGCGTGAGGCGGAGCAGAATCCGGACATGCTCGATGGCGCCCCTCACACCACGGCCACCAGACGGTTGGACGAGGTGATGGCCGCGCGGCATCTTGACCTGCGCTGGAGACCACCGGAGGAATAACGCATGGACCCTGACCGGGACAGCACGGTCGTAACCGTACATGTGGCAAAGCTGGAGAAGATGGTGAGAATAAGGCTGGACTATTCCCGCCAATCACGTACGATAAGGTACATAAGGATCACAGGAGACTTTTTCATGCATCCGGAGGATTCGATAGATGGCCTAGAGGAGGGGCTACTGGGGACAGAGCTGGAAAGGGATGCCCTGAGGCAGAGAATCTCCTCGGCCCTTGCCGGTACCAGATGCTTTGGGTTTGATGCCGAATCGCTGACGGGGGCAATACTGGACGCGGGAGGCGATGCGCCATAAGGTTTGAGCGCATCAAGATACTGGAGACCGGCTTGGGCGCGGGCCCGTGGAACATGGCCGTGGATGAGTGTCTCCTGTATAGGTATGGCGCCGCCGGGGACACTGTTTTACGGTTATACGGCTGGTCCCGGCCCTGCATAACGATAGGCTACTTTCAGGGAGTGCGCGAAGAGGTCAATCTGGAGCGGTGCGAGCACAGCCAGGTGGATGTCGTAAGGCGAATCACCGGCGGGGGTGCGGTGTTTCACGACATGGAGGTCACATACTCGCTGGTCACCAAGAGGTTTCATTCAGATATAATGGCATCATACCGGAGCATATGCGACATGGTGGTATTGGGGCTGGGCCACATGGGCTTGGACGCGTCATTCTCTCCCCTCAACGATGTCACCGTAAATGGGAAGAAGGTCTGCGGCAACGCCCAGACAAGAAAGGGTGGTGCTCTGCTGCAGCACGGTACCATACTACTGGATGTGGATGTGGAAAAGATGTTCTCGCTGCTCAACGTGCCCACTGCAAAGATCCGGGACAAGGCCATTGCGGGCGTGAAGGAGAGGGTGGCGGGCATTGGCCGTACATTCGAACAGACCGTTGATGCACTAAAGAGGGGGGCGCAGGATGCGTTTGGCTGTGGGCTGGACACCATGTCGCTGTCCGGAAAGGACATTGCAGAATGCAGGAGGATAATGGCTGCAAGATACTCCCAAAGGTCGTGGACGCACAAAAGATGATATGGAAGCATAGGTTGCCCTACCCGGCATTGTCGGAAGCCAAAACCCGCAGGTGCTCCCGCCACGCGGGGGACCATATACGTGATTAAAAATTATCACTGAAACATTGGGGATGGCAAATTTGCCTTAACTTTATGGATAAACTGGAACATGCCTGTATGGGCAGATCCCCCGTGCAGTCGGCAGTATGGGCTTGGATGACACACTTGGGTGCGGCGAGGGTTGGCTATACATTAGGTGGCGCAGTGTCTGATTCTTGGGGATGTAAAGTTACACCAATCTGACACAACTTTGATCGTCAGATGGATCACTTTGCATTTCCAGCATCCTACAGAAGAGCGATATTTATTGTGTATAGTACATACTCCCTACCATGTATGATGCCATAGTTGTGGGAGCCGGGCCCGGGGGCTATGCATGCGCCATAAGCCTGGCCAAAGGCGGTGCCAATGTGTGCATAATAGAACGGAACGGCCTTGGCGGCACCTGCACCCAGAGGGGATGCATACCCACAAAGTATCTTCATGCGATGGGCGACTTGGCCCGGAGAGTGAGGGCCTCAAAGAGGCACGGCATAGGGGACGGCACCATAAGCATCAATTATGACATGCTGAGCGCCGGCATGAAGAGTACAATATCCAGGATTGCTTCGGGGATGCGACTCCAGCTCCGACAGCACAATGTGGACACAATATCCGGAGAGGCCAGCGTGATATCGCCAGGTATTGTAGAGGTTGACGGAGCAAGATACGAGACCCGCAATGTGGTGCTGGCGACAGGGAGCATGCCCAAGACTATAGATTTGCCGGGCTATGAGACGCTTACCACCGACTCTGTGTTTGAGTTGCAGAGTCTACCCGAATCCATACTGGTCATAGGAGGTGGGTATAGCGGATGCGAGTTTGCATCTATATTGAATGCCTTGGGCTGCAGGGTGTGGCTGGCCGAAGCGCAAGGGTCCCTACTGCCGGGGCAACCAAAGATTGTAGGAGATACAGTAGAAAAGTACATGAAGCTGGACGGCATATCGGTATTCACCGGCGCCACGGCAAACGTACATGACGGCCGCATTGTTGTGGGGAGAGAAGAGATGGACCCCGAGGTCGTACTAGCCAGTGTGGGACGATACCCGGCCTTGGATGCAGACCGGCTCGATATGCTGGGTGTCAAATATGGCGACAGTGGGATAGTCGTGGATGCAAGAATGCAGACCAGCGCAGACAGTATATACGCGGTGGGCGATGTCACTGGGGTGTACGAGCTGGCGCATGTGGCCACGCGCCAGGGGGAGGTCGCAGCAGATAACATACTGGGCCGGCACACCCGTATAGACTACACCACAATACCCTACTGTGTGTTCACGTATCCTGAGGTGGCAATGGTGGGAAGGCTAGATGGTTCGGCGGCTACAGTGCAGATGGTCGCCAACGCAAAGGCAAACTGCATGGGGCAGACCCGTGGATTCGCTAGTGTGTATACCGGAGACGGTACACTGCAGGGGGCACTTATTGTGGGCGCGCATGCCAGCGAGATCATAGGTGAGGCGGCGTTGGCCATAAGGCTGGGACTCAGACCCCAGGATGTGGTCAATACCATACATGCACACCCCACCCTGCCGGAAGCCCTTGCCGACGCGGCAGCAGCCGCAGCGCGCATGCAGGAGGCCAAAAAAGCATGTCCGGGGCCAGAATAGGGATAGAGCTGGGCATACGGGCCCCCGCAAAGGCCGTGAGGAGGGCGGCCGAACTGGCAGGATCTTATGCGGAATACTTTCTAGTTCCAGAGACCCACCCACGCATAATGGGTGTCGACGCGCTGGACATGATACTGGAGGTATCGGCAGGCCTCCCAAGTCGAGCACGCATGGGCACCGGTGTAATCAACGTGTTTTCTCGCACCCGTGAAGACATGTTATATCAGGCGCTCCGCATCCACCGTACCGTAGGAGAGCGGTTCATACTGGGAATTGGTACAAGCGCGCCGGTAGTCGTAGAGGGCATGTGGAAGATGGCATTTCGCAGGCCCGTATCACGTCTTGTGTCATATACCAAGAGCCTCCGCGTACATGGGTATGCGGGGCCGATATATTGGGCCGCAGTGGGCGAGAGGGTGCTGCAGCTCGCCATACAGAATGCCGACGGCATCATCTTCTTTCTCAAGCCGCGCTCACATATGCCAAAGCACATCAGGGTAATCCGGGAGAGGGCGTCACCGGAATTTGGTATAATGTCCATCATTCCCGTATCCGTGAGTAGCAGTACGGCGCATGATGCCCGCATGGATGTAAACATGACCGTTGCCGGATATGTGGGCGCAAACGGCTTTTATGGCGAGCCTTTGGCCGCGGCGGGATTTGACGTTGCCGGCATACGGGACGCATACAGCAGAGAGGGGGTGCGGGGCGGGGCACGCATGGTATGCGACAGCATGCTGGACGAAGTGCAGGCGGTATGGGGCACACCTGGGTCCTGCGCCCGTGTGATACGCGGCATGGCCCGAAAGTCGGAGGCCGACGTACTGGTTCTGGGCTTTGATCTCCCGCCCGACAGGTATGATGACGCATTCTTTGAGGATTTGGGCACACTGCTGCGGGGGCTGTAGGCGCATGGTGTGGCTCTCGGGCATTTCGGTAGTCAAGGCCCCATTCCGCTATTCCATATCGGAGATTGTGGATGACATGTTGCGGGACAAGATGGACAGGGAGGCAAGGGAGTATGCCAAGAGTCAGCTGGGCATTGAGTATGTTTACAAGTCATACGATCTATCAAAGGTGGACTTTGGGAGCGACCAGTACGTAGAGCCCCATATTGCGATGGACGAGCTGTACCGGCAGACCGCCAGCGTATCCATGGGTGGAATGGACCGGTCCGGCATAGGAATGCTGATCACTGTCAACGACAACCCTCAATATTTGGATCCGGCTCCCACCGCGGGTTTGGTGCCGCAGCTCTCCCTGCGTCAGGATATAAGGGCGCAGAACCTGCAGGGGCTTGCGTGCTCGGCGCTTCCGGAGTCACTTCTGAACTCGGCTGGGCATTTTGCCATGGGTGGCAAAGGAGATGTGTTGCTAATCATGGGGTCCGGCTATACGGAGTGGTTTTTGGACAGGATAAAGCAGATCAAGAACATCACACGAAAGAGCCGGGGAGACTTTTACAGCATGATATATTTTCTAATATTCAGCGATGCCGCCGCATCAGCCATAATATCGCCAGAACCGGATGGGGCGCAGGTGCGCATAGACCCACGCCACGTGGTTGTGACAAGGAGTGCAAGGCCAGTCCCGGCGGCCACGCTAAAGATGTCACCGGACAATAGATGCAGGGTGATATTTGACATGAGCCTGGACCCGCGGGGCCTACGGGACGACATTGTGCGTTTGGCCGCCAAGAGCCTCACACGGCTGCAGAGGGTACTCCCAGAAGGAATAGATGTATTTGGCATACACACTGCGGGAAAAAAATTTGTGGACTCTGTAGCCGAAGGCTGCAGTCTGGATCCCTCAAAGATCCGCATGAGCCATGACATAATGAGCAGCACGGGCAACATGGGCGCCCTGAGCTCCATACAATTTGTAGATGAATGTATTCGGCAGGATGCAATATACAAGGGCAACATGGGATGCTTCATAGACTACGGCTGGGAGGGTGCGGGCGCCTTTGCCTTTGAGAGAATATCATGATGTGTAGTACTCCAAGGTGAGATCAATATTTTTCTCAAACTAGTCTAGCGCCATACCGCTCCAGAAATACTGAATGTCACTATAGGATACTATGTGGTGGGGCGCATGCCCCGGCGGCCCGATACGATATCTGCTATGTCCGAGGCCCGAAAGGAGCTCCGCACAAAGGGCCCGGCCTTCACATGCAGGAACCCCAAATCACACAGCATGTGTTTTAGCTGATCAAACCTCTCAGGATGTATGTACTCTTTGACCGGAAGGTGTCGTGTTGAAGGCTGCATGTACTGGCCCAGCGTGACAAAGTCCACCATAGATTCCCGGAGGTCTGTGGCCGCCTCAAGTATCTCGTCTGTGGACTCGCCCAGACCCAACATCATGGATGACTTTGTAAATATTCCAGGATGCCTCTCTTTGGTGTGGCGCAGGACCTGCAGCGACTGGGAGTAGCCAGCCCGACGGTCCCGGACCTGCGGGCTGAGCCGGCGCACGGTCTCTATGTTGTGGCCCACCACATGGGGTCCTGCATCGGCCACCGCATCTATCAGGGTATGGTAGCCTGCAAAATCCGGAATCAGAGACTCCACTATGGTGTCGGGACACCGGTGCCGTATGTGCCGTATGGTCTCTGCAAAATGCCCCGCCCCGCCGTCGGGAAGATCGTCCCTGCACACCGATGTTATTACAGCGTACCGAAGGCCCAAATCTAGTATTGCCTCTGCCACGGAGCCCGGTTCCCGCACATCCAAAGCTCCGGGCCTGCCTGTATTCACGTCACAGAATCCGCAACCCCGGGTGCAGATGTCGCCCATTATCATTATGGTGGCAGTGCCGGCGCCCCAGCACTCGGCTACATTCGGGCATGATGCCTCCTGGCATACTGTATGCAGGCTGTGCCGCTTGATGGTTCTTCGTACGTTGGCGTATGCCTCGCCTGAGGGTATCTTAGTCTTCAGCCAGCGCGGACGTATGAGAGCAGGGCCGTCCATACCAAAAACTTAATCAAGATATATTTATAATGGTAACGCTATCTGTGCCATGAGAACTGCATTCTACGAGCGACACCTCGGGCTGGGTGCAAAGATTGTGGACTTTTACGGTTGGGATATGCCCCTTCAATACTCGGGTATAATTCAGGAACACAAGGGTGTCCGAGAAAGTGCGGGCCTCTTTGATGTGTCACACATGGGACGTTTCAAGATACGCGGTCCGGGTGCTCAAGATCTGATACAGCGTGTAATAACAAACGACATACGTCAAGTGGCAGACGGCCAATCACTGTACTCGCCGATGTGCAACCACAGCGGCGGGATAGTGGACGATGTCATAGTAAGTCGGCTGGGTCCCGGCGATTTTGTCATGGTGGTTAACGCGTCCAACAGGACAAAGGACATGGACTGGATAATGGCCGGTGCAGATATGAGCCGGTGCGAGATAAAAGACGTTACGGCCGAGACATCCCTGCTGGCCCTGCAAGGCCCGCAGTCGTCCCGCATACTTGAGAAGATGGGTGCAGAGATGGGAGGCGTGAGGCCCTTCCGGCTTGTGCACATGGACCTGGACGGCGCCCCCTGTATAATATCCCGGACAGGATATACCGGCGAGGACGGCTTTGAGCTGTTCTTTGATGGCGGGCACGACCACCTCTGGGATGTGATATTGGAGAGCGGCGCCGCATTCGGCATAATGCCTGCAGGTCTGGGGGCGCGCGACACCCTGCGACTGGAGGCGGGGATGATGCTATATGGAAATGATATAGACGAGGACACCACCCCCTTGGAGGCGCCCTTGGGGTGGACAGTAAAGATGGAGACTGATTTTATCGGCAGAGACGTACTGCTCTCAAGGAAGATAACAAAGAAGCTGCGAGGCTTTATGGTCGTTGATTCTGGACGCGTAGCAAGAAAAGGTGATACCATATATGACAACGAGAAGCCGGTGGGCACGGTCACCTCCGGCGGCTTCTCTCCCACGCTGGGCAGGCCCATCGGATACTGCTATGTTTTGCCGGAGTATAAGGTGGGGGCCCACGTTGCAGTGGGCATTGGCAAAAAGAGATACAAGGCACAACTGGCATCCACCCGATTCTACAAGCGATAGTCAACGGAGCCTCTCCGAAAGATGTGATTGGGGTTATTCCCGCAGGAACGGACGACTTGGCCACAACCCGCCTTGCGGCTTGCACGGCATGATCATACTTGACGGCCATGCACCAGCCAGCGTGTCCTTGTCTCAATATCAAAGCATTGAAGAGCGGACCGGCCCCGTGTACTGCCGCGGTACCGACTCCCCGTGCAAAATCGGGTGATGATCTAGCAGCTACGCTACTTATTACACAGTAGATATTAATCATTTTTTAATAATGATATTTACAGTAATCCTTTTTGTTATAACTGCAGCATACGCAAGTGTAACAGCATATGCAGATGAGGCAGAGCCGCACATACCAGAATGGATACCCGACTTTACACAATATTATACAGACGGTCTGTTAACTGCTGATGAGTATACAACGGCGATTCGCTATCTTTTAGATGAAGACATAATATATCTGGGAGAGCCACCACAAACAGACAATCCCGAACTTGTGTATGGTACTGTTACAAGAAACGTGGATGGGAACACCATACACATTGATGATGTGATTATACGCATACCATTGGTGGATGTAGAGGATAGTGGTAATTATACCAAACCACATGCTGTACTAGCCAAACTACTCTGCCCTGTAGGCTCGCCTGCACAGTACGATATAGACGATAAACAGAGACAGGATAAATACGAACGGACAATTGCTGTTGTATACTGCAATACAGAACTACATCTAGGTGAGATAATGATTGGGTTTGGTCTAGGGTGGATAAACGATTATTGGTGCGACAGATCAGAGTTTGAGTTTGCAGACTGGACATATGGCAGTTGCCGGCATTAAATGGCCATGCGCAACATATTGCACAAATCCCGGTTCTTCATAAAAGAGGGATCCGCACCCTTTTGATTCACCTTTGATGAGACTCTACTCATCAAGTACACGCCTAACTTGTATACCTGCGTCCACAGTATGCTGTTTGGGTTGGAACTATACGTGTGCAACAACAATCGAAGCAACCAACGCGAATTTGAATAGTGCTCTGTTATGTACTCTTCAAAGTACTGGCGCGAGTTACGTATCTTGTATTGCAGATGATCCAGCGTCTCTGTCCGATTGGCATAGCCGGTCTGCTCTATTGTGATGCGGCCATGTCGCATGGACTCTAGTATCGAGTCTAAATCATTTGATGAGTGTATTGTATTGACACAGCGGCCCATGGTATCTGATACATGCGAATCACTACCTGCTACACATGTCATCGAATGTGTAGCAGCAAACTCTGCTGCGCGGTCATTGGATATTACATCTACATTATTGCTGTTGAACACCTCTATCATGTCGCACTGTATGGCGTCTTGTCGCATGGCATCAAGCAGGCTGAATGGGTGCGGCGCCGAAGATATGGCATTCTGTCTGCGTATCTCATCAAGAACCTCGTCTAATGGTAAATTAGGTGGTATCTCATCGTATATTCCATAAGCCAGTATGTGGGCGCCCGTATCAGTTGTTATTTCTTCTGCGGGATACACCATAATGTTCTGGAATTTAGAATGATCCTTTTTACATTGTAATATGGCATCATACCCAGATAATGTATTGTGGTTCGTCACAAATATGGCATCTAAATTTTGTTGTAATGTCCTCTCTAACTGATCCCTCACAGATACGTTACAGTCGTACGGCGGCTCATCCTCTCCTACATGAAAGTTGGAGAATGAATTATGACAGTGTAACTCGGCTCGTATACTCAATGTTATAACCTCGATATTCTGACTATAAGGTTCTTTTCTAGGGAATTATATACATGAGTTACCATGCCTTTTCTGACGGCCCTGTTGTATGGAACGGAGCATGGCGGGTGTTGGTTTGTAGCCCTCTTTATGCCCCGGCCGTCTTAGGACGACGTTCCCCGCCGCCCGATACAGGATGTTGGACGCAGCGTTTACATCTGCGTGGAATACCCTGGTGTAATATCTGGCAATACTGTGTATCTGCTTGGAGAGTCTGCGCAACATTCAGGAGAGGCTCAAAGTGCAGTTTGACTTCAAACTGTATATCATCTAACGTATCCGCTATACCTAACTGAGCGAAGATACATACCCGAGTGCCACATGCAGTTGTTGCACGGTCAGGTGTCCATCACGGTACATATTCCACAGAATGTCGGCTAGGTATTCGTATTTGTCGGGTATAGACATGTCAAAGGTCACGCGCAACAACATGTCGTGACCCTCATAAGGCAACCCGCGCCCATCAGTATTGCTGGTTATCACGTATACGGTTCCGTTGGGATGCTGTATGGGGGCACGTATCCGGCCAATCTCACCATCTAGATATGTGGCGTGGCCAGAACCATCTATATTTACTGTGCCCAAATGCGCTCCGCGCAGGGCACCATACAGCAGCATCCCCTCCCACTCCAATATACCAGAACCGTTGATAAACTCCAAGCCAGACGGCGCCCAGGTTACCGCACCTGAGTGTATCAGAGGGGCTATTGTTCCAGACGTAACGCGGTCACCTACAGAATCCGGCCAGCCGTAGTTACCATACGGTATTATTTGGTTTATTTCATCATGCGCATTCTCAAAGAGCCCCGAAGGACCATGATCCGTAACATACATTGTGTTGTTGGTATCCCATGTTATTCCCTGTGGATTGCGCAGACCGTATGCATATACGGGACTTCCCGGTACAGGATTGTCGGCAGGTATGATTCCATCAGGATTGAGTCGAAGTATCTTGCCAGCCAATGAGTTTACATCCTGTGAATGGTTGGGATTTCCAGCATCTCCGGTAGTCACGTAAAGCATCGCGTCTGGGCCAAACCGTATGCGGCCACCATTGTGAATTGCCGCAGATGGTATGTCCTGTATGATATCTATGTCGTGCTTGAGACCATCTTCAGTATGCGTATATCGAGACACACGATTTCCATTGTTTATATCAGTATAATACACATATATCATTCCCTCATGTGTGGCAACTCCTAGCATTCCTCCCTCACCACCACTCACACGCATATGCAACAGTGGTGTGACCTCTCCCTCATGTACGCCATACAGTATACCGGGCCGGGTGGTCACATACATCCATTCATCACCAAACGCCACATCCCAGGGAGTATCCAGATCAGTCAGTACCGGCTCTAGGCTTAACTCACCATACGCACTCCAAACACCAAACCCCATACACAGGACGGCTACCGCAACAAAATATGACATTCGTATATGTTATGTGTGAATTGTATATAATTAAATTCAGTAGATATGCCTCTATGGCGGCACGCAAAAGTTCCTACACAATTGAAAATCGCCTAGGCGTGATGACCGTTGCTGTAAAGACACTCTTCATATTGAGTAACACTAGCAACATGCCTAATCTGCATGCAACGCGTCCTGACTTTTCGGAACTACGGACCTGTTGTAACAATTTGGCATATACCATACTGTATAGTATGGGAAATAAATTTTTGACTTTTTTGATCGGCATGCTATAAAGATCGTGTAATATTATACAATATGTTTTATCACATATCTTAGAAAAAAATACCATCAACGTAATACAGTGTAACAACCTAACATGATTTTCATACCGATAACTCTCATGATGTTGGGGGATGAACTATTTCTATAACCTGTACAGAAGCTTATACATGCTGTTATAATGCGCAGCATAAATATTAAAAAATTGAAAAAAATGGACTATTATTTAATCGTACAACCCGCGTTGAGTACGCTGTTATAGTCAAGCTGAATTATAAGCGAGCTTCCTGGGAATGTTCCGCTAATCTTTACATCATGACCACTGACTGTCAGAGGCAGAGTCTTGGGACTGTTATCATCTTCTGATAGTTCCCAGTCATCGCCAAACGTGTACATAACATCTGCGGTATCATCATTGTTTCCGTCTAGTATGGTCAAACCTAAAGTACCAAAGTTTGCTAGGTTGTCATCATCACCACTTGCACCGATTATATCGGTTATCGTAAATGGATTTCCGCCACAGTCCAGAGTGTCCTCGTACGTCTTTAGTATGCCATCACCAGATATCGTTGCACCAAATGTCCTGCTGTATGGTGTGTCTGCACCTACGGCACTTGCTGCACCGCCAATACTGATTGAACACGTAGTATCACTATATGCATTCCAGTTTACCATTACCGTGTATAGCTCGATCTCTTCGTTCGCATCAGTCTTTGGGTCGTCCTTTGTAGCATTTTCAATTAAGGCATCTCTAGTAGTAGAATCAGTAATATCAGCACCAAAAGGAGTAGTACCATGGAGGTTGTTTAAGTTAGCTGCAGCCGTGACGTTTGCTAAACCAAACTCCCCATCATATAGTTGGGTCTCAAACTGTAGACCCATACCAGCTGTAAGTTTTCTATTTTCAAATGTCTCAGGCCTATCATACTCAACATAGTCAGCATCATTATTGCCGGAACCAATCACAAAGTTGTTGTTGTATAATGTTCTGCCATCTACAGTTATGTAGTTTATTTGAGAGTATGTGCGTAGATTATCAGCATTATCAGTACCAGAAACAGCGGGGAACTGTCGAGACAGATACTGTACAGCGTTTGCATTAGCGCTGTCACCAGTACGATCACTAGGGTTGGATTGGATCATGTCTGCAGTATCCAAGAATACATCACTACTACATGTGAATGTCATGTCTAATTCAT
>VYCS01000038.1:0-8102 GCA_009843815.1 Cenarchaeum sp. SB0675_bin_21
GGATAAGATTATACCACTAAATACTAATTTTGTTATAATGTCCAGTAAATAGTGAAAAACGAACTAAGACGTTATTGAACATACTCCTGATGCGATGCTGTGTTTGCTTTTGATACATCATGTATATGATTACAAAATAAAGCCAAAATAAGCAACAAAAATGTTGTTCAAAAGCAAGTCAATATGCCATAATGTAGTGACAAAAATATTCTGTAAATGTAGTAGCATGACCTTACATACATAATTTGGACTGCTCTGGCCAGAACGGGATAGGGCCACCTATATTGTATAATTATACATAACCCCACTTTTTTATGAGGGATGACTTGTCAACCCCATGAGTGGTTGGGGTATGATATGATCTATTTGCCGTTTGTTATGCCAAAGATACGCCGGAAGTACTCCGAGTTCTCATGCGGCTCTTCAGTATCATCAATGCCCGCCAGCTTCTTGGCTAGATTCTTCTTGTAGCCAAGCTGCATCTGACGTTGTATCTGAATACGTTGCGCCTGTGGGGAGCCAGCACCATGCATAGACTCGGTGAGGTATCCCACAGCGTTTCTGCCCATCGTCATATTCTCTATCAATCTAAGTATTCTGGCGCGACTCTCTACATCCACACCCTTGCGCCCAACAAAGTACTTGCGCAAAAGCTTGCCTATCTCTGGATCCTTAAAGTCCTGCTCAGCAGGTAGTGTGACTAGAAGACCTCCAGCTACATCTTGCGCACGTCGTGCAATCTCGTACGGGAACCGTGTGACGTTATGTTTGCAGACCTGCGCCAACATGTCATCATTGAGATATACACCAGACTTCATGGGATGCGCCAGAAATGAGGATGACGTGCCACAACCAAATATTGTCTCGTTTAGATGGTTCATCTCTACCAATTTGTCCCGTATATGTGACACCTTGGGTACGCCATTATAGTCTGCAATGACGCCCGCAGCACCTATCAACACATCTCCCACTCCGGTCTTACAGACATAACTACGTCTATGATAACATGTGAATCTCTCTACTAACATCGCGGCAAACTCCCACTCACCATGCATAAACACATACTCCCATGGAATAAAGACACGATCCATAATCAGTGTGGCTTCCTGTCCTCCATACTGCTCGTTGCCCACATCAATATCGCCACCCTCCATGGAGCGGGTATCACAGGACTGCCTACCGTATACGTATATTATGCCGGGTGCGTCGGCTCGAAATGCACCCACTATGGCGTAGTCGCGGTCATCCTCGGCGAGCCTTATGGTTGGCATTATTATTATCCAGTGTGAGTTAATGCAACCGGTCTGATGGGCCTTGGCACCTGTCACGTATATGCCCTTCTCGTCTGCATCTACTACGTGCGTATACATATCCGGGTCGGCCTGCTCGGATGGGGTCTTGCTGCGGTCACCCTTTGTATCTGTCATGGCGCCACCAATGACCTCATTTGTCTCCTGCACCATGCGCACAAAGTCCAAGAATCGTTTGTGATAGTTGGTGTTGTGCTTCTCATCTATCTCATAGGTTACAGAGTGCAATGCATTGAGCGCGTCCATACCCACACACCTCTGAAAACACGTACCAGTATTCTGGCCTAATTTACGCTGCATTAAATTCTGTCGTACCAAATCTTGAGCGCTCTCTGCAATGTGTAGAAAGCGGTTCACCCTCTTCCCAGCTATCTTGGACTCGGCAGTGGCTAACTCTTCCTCCCGAACTGCTAAATCATAAGTCTCAGCGACTGCATTTATGGAGGGGCGTACCATGGGGTGGTCCACAGGTTCATCCACCCACTCTCCCAAAATACGTACTTTCAGGTTGCGTCCACGCAGGCTCTCTATATAGTCAGCACCTGTGCGTATGCCCATACTATATCTATATGGAAAGACCTATAAAAATTACAGTGTTGACTCGTTACAGTGACTTAAAAGTATGCAGAGTTGACTTTGGTATGTGATAGGTTTCATCTATGCTTAAATTACTCTTCTAAACAGAGTGTATTATGAACATACCAAAGACCATCCGCCGCTACTGTCCTAAATGCGACACGCACACAGAACAAAAGATATCCATCTATAAGGCAGGTAAGAGGCGAGGGTCTGCGCGAGGAGAGCGACGCCACGCTGAGCGCAAGCATGGGTATGGCGGGCAAAAGTTTCCAAAACTAGCAAAGCCTGCCAAGGTAACAAAAAAAGTTACTCCCCTGTTAACCTGCTCTATATGTAAAAAGAAGTTCAACACGTATGGTATACGCATTAAAAAGTTTGAGTTGGTGGCCGCATGAAGAAAGATCATCAACTTATTCCCAAACCTTCCAGTAAATTTCAGAAGGTGTCATGTCAGGAATGCCAAGAGGTACAAGTGGTATATTCACATGCCACTACGCCGGTGATATGTAACTCTTGTGGCAACGCACTAACAAAATCTACCGGTTCCAAGACTATTGTATTCGGCCAGATTGTGGGTAGCGTCGAGTAACGCCCAGTCTTGTGGTGTATTTAGGTTGGCGGCTATACGCATGTCATTTATTATTATGCGTCTTGTGGGAGTGGAGAATCTACGACTAGGCTTGACCATGGATACTCCTGTGTATCTACATAATGTATCATTATGTGTAATAGTTATACCCGGCGAGAGACGCAGCATGGCCGCATACTTTTCTGTAATCAGTATCTCTGTCCAGTGACACTCATCGTATAGTTTTGACATATGTGATATTATATCCGCATCTATGCACGGCAAGTCTCCAGGAAGTATCATCACTGGATATAACAACTGATCAAGCGCATATGATAAATCTACAGAGTACCCTTTACCTCTGGTCTCTATGACATCTATGTCATATTTTTGTAGTATCTGATATGTTCTAGGCGAACACTTGCTGGCCGCTACATATATGGTACTTATCTGTGGAGACTGCATTAGGGCATCAACCACACGTAATATGATGGGCCTATCCTTGGGTACGGATAACTTTTCAAGGTTATTTGTTCGTGTACTACTGCCTCCAGCCATTATTAGACCGATCATATTGAGACAACCACTGCTATCGAGACTGCCCTACTTGCCTCGTTTATGGCGCCAAATACATCGCCGGTCATACCATGTATGGTGCGTTTTGCTATGTATAGTATTGTAATAGATGTCAGTACGCCTGCGAGCATGGGCAATACCATATGTGGCGCAAATATGACCGGTACGACCCACCATGCCGTAGATATGATTAACTGCCGTCTGTTCATATTTGCGCAGAATGTGGCCCCTGAACCTCCAGCTGCAGGCCTTCCCAAATACGATGCTACTATCATGGAGTATTTGGCGGCCACCTCAGCTACAATTATGGCTACAAATATCTCCATGCCGCCTACCTGTGATGCTGATGCCAAGAAACAAGCGATGCATAGTATCACTGCGGTTATGCCACCAGTACCCACCATCTTGTCCCGCATTATCTGTAGTCTCTTCTTGGAATCGCCCCGGCCCATCAAACCATCGGCAAAGTCTGCCAAGCCATCTGTATGGTGTAGCCCGGTTATTATGGAGAGTGTTGCTAGAGCTGCAACTGCCGCCAAGAGAGGCTCTGCGTACAATGATACTATCCATCCGACGCCCCCACTTATGACACCTAATAGTAGTCCGACCACCGGAAACCAGTGTTGCGATGTTGATACCTTCTCTAAACTACCATGTCTCACAGGTATTATACTCAGAAATGAGATTGCATCTACAAGACCCATTGCCACACCTGAGCCATTACATATGTTATACCACAGGCTATGCCGCCAAAGATATAGGACGTACACTTCATTATACGAATGGAGTCTCTGATATCTTTTACATTAGCCTCCCGGCCAGAACCAACTGAATACTTGCCTGGCTTTTCCAGTGTAATATTCAGCGCCCCGGCCATGGCAGAGATTGTATATCCGGAGTTTAGACTATCTGGTTTATTGTGATGTGTACGTATTGTGCTGTACGCGCCCCTGTAGTCGTACCGTAGTATGAGGGCCGACAAGACCATGACATATGCGGTTATGCGCGCTGGGGCCCATCCTAGTATTGTATCGCAGTGGGCGCCAAACCATCCTACCTTCTCAAAGATATATGAGCGGTATCCCGCCATGGAGTCTATGGTGTTTATGGTTCTAGATATGAGGGCTCCTACCACACCAAAGAGTCCCATGTAGAATAGTGGGGCGGTTGTGCCATCTGTTGTATTCTCTGCGACACTCTCTATGGTCCCTGAGCATATCTGACTGGCGGATAGATTGGCAGTGTCTCGCTTTACTATGCATGCCAAAGCAGCTTTGGCCTGCGTATCATTGGTTGTAACACGATTATACACTAGTATGGCGTGCCTCTCCATACCTCGTATTGATATCGTACTCTTCAGTATAAGTATGGATATTATAATGTACAAGAATGGTATCAACAACTCGACAATATATACAAGTATGATTGCCGCCGTTGCCACCATACAACACGATGCTACAACTACTATTACGCCCCAATATCTCTGCCGTCTGTAGGGTACCATTACTGCTATTATTTTGCCCACCCAGGCAGTTGGATGGTACCTATTTGGCGGATCACCCAGTGTAATATCTAACAGTATTGCTCCTAATATTATGCCACATGGTATGGGCCAATATACATCTGGTATTATTATCATGCTATATAGTCCAGAATACACTGCATATTGATATTATCTTTTATAGTCTTTGATATGGACTTGATGGCCTGCTCTGTAGATACTGTGGTATCATGATAGTCCAGAGAGTCTTCGGAGGGTAGTTGTACGTCTGTGTATGGTATTACTCCTATGGTATCAATACTGGTGACTCTTTTGACATGCTGTATCCCGGCATCTAGTATGCTGACATCCCCTCGAAATTTGTTTATTATAAAACCCGCCACCATTTTGGCGTGATGTTTGGGTAGTAGTGACACTGTACCTATCATCTGCGCAAAACATCCTCCCCTTTCAATATCTGCGGTTATTATCACAGAGGCGTTGGCTATGTCTGCCATGGTCATATTTGCCATGTCAAATGGTATGTTTATCTCGGCCGGCGAGCCGGCCCCCTCTAATATTATGACATCATGTCTCTGTTGTAGACTTTTAAAAGCAGCGGTGGCTGCCCGTATACCTTCGGCCTCTGCATACTTGTAGTATGTATGCGTGTCCATAACGCCTCTACTCTCTCCCATCTGAAAGACTTCACTTGATGTCTCATTATATGGTACTAATAGTATGGGGTTTATCTCTGGTGTTACTGTGCAACGCGCCGCCTGTGCTTGTATGGCTTGGGCACGAGACATCTTTAATGTATCATACGTGAATGAGGACATGTTCTGTGATTTGAATGGTGCTACATCATAATTCATGTCTGATAGTATGCGGCAGAGCGCCGTTACCAGTGTGCTCTTGCCGGCCCCAGACATGGTTCCCTGTATCATTATACACGGCATGATTCTATCAATTGCTCGCATAGTATTTTGTTTTTGTCATGGGTCTTTGTGGATATGCGTATATGATACGGCATGCCAAAACTAGTGCAGTCCCGAACCAGTATTTTGCGTTTGAGGAGTTTATTTTGTATTGTAGTGGCTAGCTGTTTGGTACGAATGACCATGTAGTTTGCATCTGAGCGTATGGGTTCCATGTATGGGGATTCAGATAATATATTATACATAAACGGCATCTGCGTGCGTATTATTTGATGTGCGTCTGTAATATGTTCTGGATGTTTTAGTGCCTCTTTGGCAGCTGTCTGCGCAACCGTACCTATACACCAGGGTATGCGATACTGTCGTATCCCTTTTGTTATCGTATCATTTGCAATACAGTATCCGACTCTTAGTCCTGCCAGACCAAATGATTTGGTCATTGTCCGTATTATGACTAGATTGGCATAACGTTTTACATACTTCAGTACGGATTCATCTCTGTCTGGAGTTAACTCTATGAAACATTCATCAACTACCACTGTACAGTTGGCATCCTTACCTGCCTTTATTATGTCATGTATGGTGCTGTGGCATGCCAGTCTGCCTGTGGGGGCTGATGGGTTACAGACAAAGACGCAGCCATCTTGCGGTATTGCCTGAATAAATTTATCCTTGTCTCTTGTTATGTTGTCTGTCTGTTGTAATATTGTGTTACAGTTGTATAATTTGGCAGCAGTTACGTACTCTCCAAATATGGGGAACTGTATCAGGACAGGTTTTTGTGTCATATGTCTACATATGTTGTATATTGTATCGGTGGCGCCATTTGTTGCCGTTACATACTCGGGTTTTATGCCCAAATATTTGGATATATCTTGCTCCAATGATGTATTGTAAATATCCGGATACTCGGTGGATTGATCTAATACATCTCTTAATGTATTGTATATTGTATGATGCATACCCAGCGGATTCACACTGGTGCTGTAGTCTGTGATATCTTCCAGCCCCATACTACGTGCTCCCCCATGTGTAGTCCCTGTCATGATATGTTGTGTACGTATTGTATCGGCTTTAAGGTAATTGCGCATGGCACTGTACAGACACTGTACAGGCGCAGATACAATGCTATAGAAAAGAGTAGAATTATTAAACGATTTTTTAATTACCATATTATGAAGAAACGCGTAGCCATCATAGGTGCCACGGGCGCTGTTGGCCAGGAATTTATCCAGTCTCTGGACGGACATGAATGGTTTGAAGTAACACAGATTGCGGCCTCTGAACGCTCTGCGGGCAAAACCTACGTGGAAGCCATACGGGATGGCAATACTGGCATAATATCTTGGGATATGGATGGCGAGATTCCAGAATATATAAAAAATATGAAGGTTAGAGCCGTTGATGAGGTAGATGTCTCGACACTGGACTTGATATTCTCTGCAGTGGAGGATGCATCTGCCAAAGATATAGAGACAAAGTTTGCTAAGGATTTGCCTGTGATATCTACAAGTTCTGCGTACAGATACGAGGATGATGTTCCCATACTGATACCTGGTATTAACGATGACCATGCAGAGCTGTTGGAAACACAGAAGAAGAACCGCTCCTGGAATGGCTGGGTTGCACCTCTGCCTAACTGCACAACTACGGGTTTAGTTATAACGCTAAAACCACTTTTGGATGAGTATGGCGCCAAGAAGGTGATGATGACCTCCATGCAGGCCATATCTGGTGGTGGTATGACCGGAGTGGCCGCCATGGGAATTACAGATAATATACTGCCTTACATACCAAAGGAGGAGCATAAGGTGCGCGTTGAGACCCGCAAGATACTGGGTCAATTAAACGGAGACAAGATAGATGAGGCTGACATACGCGTGAGCTGTACATGTACTAGGGTTCCTGTACTTGATGGTCACACCGAGTCTGTCTTTGTAGAGACCTCCAAGGATGTAGATCCTGAATCTGCTGAGCAGACATACGACAGATATAACTCTGATGTATCAACAATCGGACTGCCCTCGGCACCAGAGAAATACTTTGCCGTTCACAAAGACCCCACACGTCCACAACCGCGTCTGGAGAGAGCCGTGGGTGATGGCATGACAACTACAATTGGCCGCTTGGAGAGAGAGGAACTCTTCGATAATGGGCTTAAGTACATGCTCTTCTCACACAACAAAAAGATGGGCTCTGCCAAAGGGGCCGTACTATTGGCTGAGATGCTCTACAAGAAGAACAAGATATAAAATCCATATCACGTTTGTAATAGAATTACATCAGTGTGTCTCCGCTACCATACGTCATCTATGAGCAACCTCCGCACAGGGTTTTCAATAATAATTTGGATAAGCATGCCCAAACTATCCGCCACACCTCAACTGCCGGAGCCATCACCTGTGGAAATCTGCAGTATCTGAACTCCCCCGTCCGCATGCGAGGCCACGGCTGCGTAGGTATGGCCGTCGGACTGAAATATTACAACATCCCGCGCATCAGAGAGGGGCCGGAACATTTGGTCTGCAATGGCATAAACCGGCACAATACTGTGTGGATCTGTCAGATCTAGTATCTGCACCCCGTCTGGTGACGTGACGGCTGCGTACGTATGGTCATCCGATTCAAAGACGGCAATACCAAATGCGCCA
>VYCS01000038.1:8202-10057 GCA_009843815.1 Cenarchaeum sp. SB0675_bin_21
TCAAAGACGGCAATACCAAATGCGCCACCATATCTAGAACCAGTATGATGTATTAAACTGCTGGCAAGGGTGATGTTGTATGGGTCGGTCAGGTCAATTATACATACACTATCGTTGAATGAGACGACCCCCGCATACGTACGGCCATCTATCTCAAAGATGGTAACATCACGAGCACCACCCAAAAGCGGGCTAGTATCGGCTCCGATACCACCAGCTGAGATTATGTTGTATGGGTCGGTCAGATCCAGGATCTGGATACCCTCAAATGATCCAGTAGCTGCATATGTCCTCTCGCCAGATACAAAGGTGGTGACCGCCACCACGCCAGATAAGAGCAGTTGTTCATCATCAGTAATGTGGCTTGCTACCACAATCCCGTATGGATTTGTCGTATCAAGCACGATCACGGTGTCCGTGTTAGGGAAGGCAGTAGCTGCATATGTACGATCTTTTGATGCAAATGTATCCACACCATATGCCCCGCCGGGTCTCAACATATGGTTATACATGAGGCTATCTGCAGCGGCAATATTGTATATATCAGTAAGATCAAGCATCTGTATACCTTCATCCGAGGTAACCGTAACGTATGTACTGCCATCTGACTCAAAGACGGCCAGGCCGCGCGCACCAGATATCACAGGATCCACATCATCGGTGATTACATCAACTGGAATGATGTTGTGCGTATCGGCCAGGTCGAATGTCCAGACACTGTTGGCGCCCAGAGATGCAACCGCAGCATATATGCGGCCATCTGAGTCGAATATGTCAATACCGCTCCCCACATCCAAAAGGGGTACTGTGCCCCCATCGATACTACCTGCTGGTATGATATTGTACGGATCAGTCAGATCAAGTATCTGTATGCCATCCTCATAATAGGATGTGACTACTGCAAAAGTGCGACCATTCGATCCGAAGATGGCCGCATCATGTGCCCCCGATAGGATAAGGGCCGCATTGTCGGTGATGCCGCTGGTAGGCACAATATTGTATGGATCAGTCAGATCAAGCACCTGTACGCCATCCTCGTAATCAGGAGGACGGAAGCTGCCCGTATCATAGGATGATGTAACCAACGCATACGTTCGGCCACCTGTTTCAAAGACAGAGATATCCCATGCGCGATCAAGATTTAGCATTTCATTATCCTCAATAATGCCGGCGGTGGTTATGTTGTACGGATCCGACAGATCCAGTGTCTGGACATCACCGTTATATCCTGCAACGGCTGCATATGTACGATCGCCAGATTCAAACGTATCAATTGTCTTTGCAGAATAGATAATGTTACTTGCTCCATAGGCTATTTGGCCAGCCAGGGTTATGTTGTACGGATCTGACATATCAAGCACTTGGACACCCTGGTTTGATGATGTAACGGCAGCATAGATATTCCCATCTACTCTAAATACTGCAATATCCTTGGCGTTGGAGACAAGTGCGTCCTCAGTATTGGCTACAATGCCTGCAGGGATGATATTGTATGGGTTTGTAATGTCGAGTGCCTGCACCCCGCCGAATGACGTGACTGTGGCCGCATATGTGCGATTACCCGATTCAAAGACCACAAGTTCTGATACAAACAAACGAAGGCCCGAGTCATTAGATATTGTACCAGCAGCTGTAATGGCATATGGATCAGTCAGGTCGAGTATCTGGAGGCTGCCTTGTCGATCCTCGGACAATACGGCTGCGTATGTCCGGTTAGCTATACTGTATACCGCCACATCTACGGGACGGTGTAGGCGGAGTGTTACATCATTAGCCCCACCGGCAGGCACTATGTTATCTGGATCAGTAAGATCAAGTATCTGGACACCGTCATCCCCATATGCTGCAACGACCG
>VYCS01000041.1 GCA_009843815.1 Cenarchaeum sp. SB0675_bin_21
TGGTTCAGGCATTAACTCTCAGAATCGGGGTTGTGTACTTTTGTATATAATTCCCAAAAGATACTACAAAACGCAGGTGGATTAAGCTTTTAGGATGTAATTTGTACAATATGTAACATAATGGTCACCCGAACAGAGTACCTTCAAAGCATGCTCGAAAAGATACAGGGATCGTACAATGTCATAAATGGACTAAGCGACAAACCTGGTGACATCGCCATCATCCGACTAGAGTTACTCCGGGCAAAGGGCATAATGCAGGTGGTAGTCAACAAGATAAATCCACGAGATTATCCAAATGTCGATATTCCAGGCCTTGTATCACGATTGTCCATATTTTTGGATGGCTATTACTTTGAGAGGGAGTTAGATATAATGGAGCCATTATACGGCGATGATCCTGGAAGAATTCGGCATCTACGCCTAAAAATACTAGATTCAATGCGAAGTAAAGATTTAACAGTGAAGATAGAGGAGATCCTCTCGGAGCTATAGATTATGAAGTGTGTCATATGTGGGTGTAAAGATCATAGACTCATCGGTTGTGCTCGACATTTTGCAAAAAAGTGTAGCTGTTATGCCGACGGGAACCATACCGACAAGTAGGCGACATCCAATGCTTGGAGGTCTGGCCATACGTTTTTTGGTGTGGCAACATAATATCATGCCGTCTTGAAGACATCACAGTGAAAGTGATCTATTAAGACACACCATCATACAACAGTAATTCTAGCTCGACCTCCAGCGTTTATTTACAGCATCATAAACTACAGCATATTCAGATGATTCTCTTGTGGTAATCTCTTTTTTTGTACATCTTGGTCCACTTAGAAGGGTTAGGGTCCTCAAATGAGCTATGTTTGCCATCTAGAAATTTTTCTCTCCGTCCATACACTGTTTGTGGGACCAAGATGTGCTCACAATACAGCTTGACCATACTAGGTTGAAGGTTGAGTTGTACTATATGGACTGTTCCATACGTACCATGTGATTTTTTGTTTATTATATTGTGTATTGATGTTCGGTCTTATTTTAGTACAACCTACTCTACCAACTCTCACAAGTCTCGCCGACCAGGTCCAGACCGTATATGAAAGTTAAAACAGCAAGGACACTCTTTGCGTATACATTCTTCGGCATCACGATGACCACAAATTCCACATTGACAACTTTGCATGGATTTACTCTTCATTCCAGAACTTTTAATCGCTACCATATATTTAATATACAAGCAAGTGATTTAAACTTCACCAATTTAATGTGTCAATGACACTATTATAATAGCGTGGTTCTGTGCCGTATACCTAACGCTTCCGCCTACGTTTACGAGTCACCTGTTTATTCATCTCAGCTTTTCGGTTATCAACGGTGGTGATTATCTCTTGAATCACACCATCCAAATCGTTGTCGGAGGCAGGAGGTTCGATTGCGGCCGCAATATTTGATATGGTGCCTGCAATATCGGAGCTGATCTGCTCAAATGCTTCAGGATCATCATACGCCTGACTATACAGGTTTTTGAGTCTGTCAACTTGACTCAAAACTTGGCCTGTCAGCGTAAATTTGTAAAGGCTACCATTCACTTCTACTTCTTTTACTATCATAATGATATTCATTTAGTGTATGCAATATAGGTTTTAAGATGATGCAGGTGGCGTAACTCCTCGACTGGCCAGCATATGTCTATTTCATAGGGCTGGCCAATCACGACACCATCTAGAATACTATATAATCAAGCGCCACAGCATCGCTAATCAGCGATGTATGTCTACTTCCAACAACATATCCGTTCTTGATATCACTGGTTGGAACCCAGCGATTGGTAGATGTATAGTGGCGCTTCTCTGCCAACTCTCGTTCTATGGCCTCTATATCAAACTCACCTTCTTCCACCTCTTGAGTGGAGAGGTGTTTTATGGTGACTAGTATCTTTGTTATCTTTATACGGTCACCAAACCTCCATTGTACTGGTGGGTGTTCATCAGATACATCCAAAACCTTGATCTTCATCTGTTTGTTACCCAAGGCATCCATGCTCACCAGTAATCGTTCATCCACAAACTCCTCAAATTTGGTGCGGCGCTGTGAGGGCTCGGATTCGGAGACTGTAGACAGTATACTCTTGACACCACTACTGATATTGTCCTCTTGTATCACTTTTGGTGACTCCTCGGTTGGCTCGTCGTACTCGGTTGGCTCTTCATCCTCTACTGGTTCAGAGTCTTCGGGTATGTCATTATCATCGAGTTCAGGCTCTTCATCCTGTGGTATGTCGTCTGGCATGTTACTTTTATTATCTTCTGCATCCTTGCTGAATATACTCAATAAGTATGCCTAATGCACATCTCTTAAAAATTTAATTGAAAGCGTAGTCTTTGAGTGGCATATCAATCCTTACTTTGTTGGTCAGTGTATATGTGTGGCCATCATATAAGCACACACAGTCTTTGGGCTCAACAGCAGGATCCCATATCTTGTAGTATTCATGTAAGGTACGAGATTGGTACTTGTCTGTTCCTATACGTTTCTTTGATAAAAATTTGAACGCTAATATCACCTGCCGATTCTCGTACACTCCAAGAATATCACACCAATCCCGACATCGAGTTATTTGAGTTGCCGGTACCATGAGGCTAGTATTTGCACCAGACTTGGCCTCAATAACAAGAACAGAGCGTTGATCATTGTTTACTGCCAATACATCAGGCAATGCAACGCTAGGGGAGCCCAGTCTAAATGCACGCCATCCATCCATACAGTTGAATCGCTTTACCAGTAAGTCTTCCCAATTGTAGCCACGTCGCCGCCGCAATCTGGCGCTCTTGACTTTTTGCTCAGAAGACATCATACCATATTGTATATAGTGTTAATTTATCAATATTTGTGTAGTAATGTTGCATTTGTGATTAATATCCATACTATTGCAAGTGTTGCATGTATTATGTTCAGGTTTGTTCTGGGGTAAACTCAAAGAATGGAGCATTATCACGCATGCCACATCTAGACAAGTATACAGGTGAGCCTTCGGCGCATTGTGAGAGTAGCCGTCCCATGACATCCATATCCCCCATGCGACAGACACAAAATATCACACCGTTCTGAGAAGAGTACTCCAAGAGTGTACCGTGTTTGGTAGATGGTATCAGTCGAGTATTTAAGAAACATTTACTGCAGAGGGAAGAGTGTGGCCACATAACAGTGTCGCAATTGTTACAGTATGCGACACAAAATTCACCCTGTTTTAGACGCTCTTCAAAACTCATCTTTGCATCACCGCCACCAGAGATGATGTACCTGCTGCGGACATTCCCTGGGTAACTCCTGTATATGCGTCTGGAACTTGGCGGTCTTTGGCCTCGCCCCGCAGTTGTCTAAATATCTCCACCATCTGTGATATTCCCGTGGCGCCCAATGGATGGCCCGAGCCCAAGATGCCACCACGGGGATTTACTTTGCGACTCTCTGTAACGTACAGGTCATGTGCGTATGCAGCGCCCTGTCCATACTCGACCATTTGAAGTGACTCTGTTGCCATAATCTCACATATAGAGAATGCGTCGTGTACTTCCACCACATCTATCATGTCAGATGTGATATCAGCCATTTTGTAGGCATCACGAGCAGCCCTCCCGGCAGACTCTATTCTGTCATATGTGGAATATCTTCCAAATGTTGCCGATAGTACACACTGAGAGATGCTCCGAATCCAGACTGCGTCATCTGTCACTGTACGACATGTGTCAGCATCAGATATCAGTATGGCAGATGCACCTGCGCATGCCCTAGAGCAGTCCAAAAGATGTAGATCAGCAGTTATCTCTTTGGACTGCATAATATCTCCGGGTGTGCACCTATACCCATATAGGGCATCAGGGTTGTCTGCTGCAAGAGAGTGATTCTTTGCTGCAACTGTCGACACAGATTCATCAGATATATCATATCTGCGCTTGTAAGACTTTGTGAGTATCGAACCCCAGTATATGGGGCTTTGAAATTGTCCTCTGGACATATCCCATTTTAGTATGCCGCCGGGACTGTTTGGTAGTTCGGCGCCCACCACTAGAATTGATCTGGCCAGGCCGGATTTTATGTGAGAGTATGCAGACATTATGGCGTTGCCTCCAGACCCGCACATACTCTCAACTGTATGAGATATGCGGGGTTGTATTCCACACATCTCAGAGAGAATGACTCCCAAATAGCGATGTGTATCATTTGTAGAGACCAAGATGCCATCAATGACTGTGCTATCCAAGTCAGTCAGAATGGTTCTGGCCGCATCAAATAATATATCGTGAATAGGACGAGATTCCATTGTAAATTTGATCTGTCCTGCTGCAGCTATTCCCACGTCAGTCATTGTATAGTCGCCAACAGTTTAAACGACTCACGCACATCACCCACGGGATTAAACTGCATTATGACCTCGGTTAGCCCGGCTCGTTGCGCAGACTGTATGGTAGATTTACATTCTCTGGGAGTTCCGCATGCCGTAAGGGCATGTAGCATATCATCTGGTACAAGTTGCGCTACGCGCTTTAGGCCACTGGTTCTGTATTCGTTGTATATGCGATCAGTTATGTCACGATATCCGTGCTGGGCCAAGAACTCTCTGTACACATCCCCCACAGATATGTAAAAGGCCAAGGTCTGCCGGGCACGCCCGTATGCAGCCTCGGCATCATCAGAGACTGCGGTAATAATCTGATAGGCAGTCTGAATGCGACGTCTCTGTTGCATTGTATTTATTGTATGGTGCAGTTCATCCAGAGGTCTCAGATAAAAGAGTACACCATCTGCAACCTCCCAGGCTAGATTTATCATCTTTTTATTTACAGCCGCCAGATATAGTGGTATATGTTTGCTATACTTGTAGACTAACAGCGAAAAGCCTTCAGTGTCATATATGCTGCCGGTATGATTAATCTTCTTGCCATCCAGTGCATATCGTATAATTTGTATTGATTCACGTATTCTATGCAGTGGCGTATCGTACGACTGGCCATGTAAACCTTGGACAATCTTTGGGCTACTGACCCCCAGACCCAGGACAAATCGACCTTTTGATATAACATCCATGGTTACAGCTCCCATTGCAAGCACGGCGGGGCTGCGCGAATATACATTCAGTATGGATGAGCCAATCCGTTTACAGTTACTAGTATGTGCTATGGCAGACATCACACTAAAACACTCCATGCCCCAAGTTTCAGGTATCCAGATTGAGTCATCTCTGCTTACGTTGGATGCGCACCACAACAAATCATCTATAGAAAGTAGAGATCCCAGTCCGTATGATGCCATGTCATATATGACATGTACCGTTTATTCTAGTGTTGTGTTTGGATTCTGCTAGTGACCGGGATTATATCGCAGCATGGCGGCAACTCTGCCCAAGCTAGACAGCATGGCGCCATGTTCGCTCTTACCAGATATCACCTCAACGGTTGCACCTATCTTACTACATACTAGTGACAGATAATCTATAATATCCTGCTCTGTGACCTGTATATCTTCGGACTTACATGAAGGACATGGGCTGGACACAAATCCATTCTTTGTGGAGATTACCTTGACTCTCTCCACCATGGCTACCTGTTCAGCGTTGCACCGCCGGCATGTAGCAACAATCCTGTGTAGGTCTATATCATCAGCTACCAATACTGTCTGTGCCACGTTGTTTGATATGTGATTTAAAATATCCTTCATGCCATACGCGGCCAAACCTGATCGTCGATTTATGTCCCGAAATAGATTCTCGACGAACTTCTTCTCCTCCATGAGCCTAAAGTCAGATAGTACATCAGAAGATTTTGCAAACGCTTCGCGGACACCTTCTGCGCCAGAGTACGACGAATCGATTGTGGAGAGTATCATATCCTTGAGCCTATACTCCAAATGGTTTCCCTTGATGAACTCTTCTTTGGTAGGGCCGGGACCAGACACAATTATACCCTTTACTTTGTGTATATCTAAAAACAGCTCCTGTGTAGTCTTGGCCACACGGTTAAAGTAGTATGTCAGCTCCATCTCACGAAGTTTTTGAAATCTTTTTGCCGACTGGCCGCCCTGCCTATGCTTGCCGGCCACGCCCGAACCAGTTTGGGATAGCACCTCTAGTCTATCACCGCGTAAAAGGCCCCATCCGCAGTCCTTGGCATCAATAGCTAGAAACCCTATGGCATTATCATCGCGAAGCATGTCCTTTAGTATGTCAGTATGAAAGTGATCATCGCATCGATACAGGTACTGCCTAAGGTCCTTTATTGGATCTATCTCGTATATTTCAAGAACCTCACTGCCTATAGGTGCACCCTCATCAGGAGGTAGTGCACCACAAAATACTACAAGTCCACGCTCGGGTGTCTTTTTGTATAATTTTAAGCGTTGTACCACCTTTGCCAGTGAATCTACAACATGAGTCCGAGTCAAGTCAGACTTTATGTTAGAAGCAGTACCCTGCTCAGACTGAAGCGTGCTAATAACCTCATGCAGTTGTCTATTTTTTGGTATATAGACAGATATGAGTTCGGTACCGCGTCCGCGCTTTCTGGACAGCTCCGCGAGGAGTTTGCGTATACGATACATCTTGACCGAATCGCGTTTGTCTACTTTTATTGCGCCCATGAAATACAAGTCTCAATACACTCAATATGTGGCTATCTAACGATACTCTGTATTGTATTGACAAATGTCTCATATGGTTGATTGCCTACTATTTTGACATGATAAGTACCATTTGTAATAATAAACGATGGTGTGGCATCTATGCCTATATTTTGTGACTCAGTATATGATTTTTGGACATATTCCAGATGTTGTTCAGAGTTAATGCAGTCATTATACAAAGATATGTCAAGACCCGCATCGAGCGCAAAACCATACAGAGATAGTGGAGTTATCCATCCGGTCCTCTCACCAGCCCAATTGTCATACAACACATCATGGTATTTCCAGTATAATCCCTGATCTGCTGCGCAGTGGGATGCCTGAGCGGCCAAGGCAGAATCCTCGCCATTTAAAGGAAAATCGTAGAATATTATACGTAGTGTGCCAGTATCCACATACTGCTCTTTTAGTGTGTTCAGTGTACTTTGGTGAAATCTATAGCAGTACGTACATTGGTAGTCGCCCCACTCCAATAGGGTTAGTGGCGCATCTGCATCTCCCAAAGGGATTGAACCCTGCAAATCAATGATATCACTTGTGGGCGGGTTATCTTGTGTAGTTAAATTTAGTACATATATTACAGGTATGATGGCAGCAATCGCCACTATGATGTATAATCGCATGTATAATTGATAGAAAAAAGAGAATAAATTCCCTTGTATTTAATTAAGAATATAACTATGATTAGATAATGAAAAAACATGACGCAGGCTTTGATTTTAGCTGGAGGTAGGGGGGAGAGGCTTCGCCCAATTACAGATTATGTGCCAAAGCCTCTGGTACCATTAGACAACATACCATTACTGGAGTGGCAGTTGCGATACCTACAACAATTTGACATATACGATGTTGTAATATGTGCCGGATACAAAACAGAACTAATTCAAAACTTTTTGAATCGGGGCAGATATAGTCAAGTCAACATATCAGTAGAGAGTGAACCGTTGGGGACGGGCGGCGCCATAAAAAATGCAGCCAATTACATACATGATGAATTTTATGTATTAAATGGCGATATTATAACAGATATTGATATTAATTTAATAAAACATAATCATGTTGCATCAGTTCCTTTGCGCACGCAATTTGGCACATTAAATATCAAAGGTGACAGCATAGTCGAATTTAATGAGAAACAGATAATTAAAGACAGATGGATAAATGCAGGAATATATCATTTTGGAACTGATGTCTTAAAAGATCTTCCCATTAAAGGAGATATAGAAAGGACACTCTTTCCTGTATGGGCTCAAAAAGGCAAATTAAAAGTAGCTAAATTTCCCAATGCCAAATGGTATTCAATAGACTCCTTCAAGGACCTGCACAAGTGCTCAAGTCATGTAAGAGATATAATAACGCCTAAAAGTCCATATTAAGATCTCTCTTAATTTGAGATATTATGGATTTGCCGTTACGCTTCCATTTGCGAATTTTATAGAGTGCCAGACCTATAGGCAGACCAAAAAATACCGTCATAAAGATTGTATGCAGCTGCCAAATCTCCACCATACGTATGGTTAGAGTATTTTCATTAAAAAGATTGCTGATTTAGATGTGTGACCTTATGGTGTGTCGTGTAGTTACAGTCCCAGACCGATAACATCTTTAAACATTGGCATATGTAATTATTTTTTTAGAGCACTGTAGATATACAGGAATTATAAACATCAAACAATAAAACGCCAAAAGTATTTAGGTAGATCTTGGAGCAATGTTAAGTGATTTTTTCTGCACATCTACCTAGATGTTAATCTTTACAGGTTGCAGAGTTTGGCATCTGTTACCAATGTACCTGCAGTATACAGTATGTCTTTTGTTTGTATTAAAGAGTAAATTGCGCATAGTATTTTTAGTTCTGATCTTGCTGGTCGATATATGTGTAGATTTATTTTTTGGGAGGGTGTAAATTAAAGATTGAATGTGTGATGTATTTTAAGCTGGTTTTAATTTGCAATATAATATTTTAAGGTGAACAGTTTTAAAATATACATGGCACAGGATAATATCATAGATTGGTCTGCAGACACCACACTACATTGGGACGACTTTGAGGCAGAGCCTCATCCGGGAGCATACCAAGACGCCATGGCCACCATCAGATACGGTTGCACATGGAATGTAGAGTCACATGATATCGATGATACATTATCGTTTAGTATACGCAACATACGACTGAATACTGTCTTTGTAAAGAACTTATCCTGGGCTCGAATGAATATAGTTGATGAGTGCCTTTTAGTCCACATGCAGGGGTGCTTTGATCTCGCCGAATACATACGAGCAGACATGGAGTTCATGCTGACTCAAAAGTTTGAGGGTAAGATGTATCCGGTACGAGGAGCCACACCTGAAGAACAGAAGCAAAACTCGATGTATGACTCAAGAATCGTGCTAGGAGCACTACAGCAGATACACAGTACATTAGATGCAAAGATTGATGAGTACCAGCGGGATACCAGATATGGAGAGGATGAATCAAGTCAAGCAACATACAATCAAAGATTCAGCAGTATCAAGTCAGTGTAAAGAGTGCCCAGCCAGTAACAATGGCGACCATGGCAATCAGACTTATAGCTAGTGCTTTAACATCGCCGTTCACATCTGCAATACTTGAGGCAAGTTATTAAAATGTTAGTGGTGTCGATGGACTCGGCAAATGTATCACAAATAGGCAGTCAGTAAATTCATCCAGAGTTATACGCTCATCATGTATGATAGTCGACCCACATCTCTGTTGAACCAATCTTTTCTAATTATCAAAATGAGATCAAACTACTAAAATCATTTATCTTACATCTGTAAAAGTAATTCAAATTTAATCAGTGCCCTGGCGGAGCTCCATCATACATGCAGTTTAACTCATCTATTTTGAGATTATGCTCATCAATCTTGTCTACATACGTATGGTACAACTTGTTGTACTCATCAACTAAATCGTTGTACTGATCAACGGTCTGTTGCGAGTCAAAGTATATTGTGTTACCAAAGGTACTGCCATATGTGGAGGCAAAGTCAGCTAGGCGCGCCTTGTATACAGTGAGATCAGATTCTATGCTTGTCAGATCCCTTTTCAGTACATCTATACTATACATCAAAGCCTCCTCTCCCACAAACATATCTGGTAGTCGTTCTGGTATGGTATAGCCTAGCGTATCAAATGGAATCTGTTGGTGCGTATCATTACCATACATCAAGTGATCTGGGTCGGCATGATGTTCCAGTCCCAGAATATGACCCAACTCATGCGCTATTGTATCTTGTATAGTCTCTGGCGTGTATGAAATGCGGCGTCCGTTGCAGTCATACCCGTATGGCACCACCTCCATGGTAGCATCAAACCCTAGGCACCAGATGCACGCCAGTCCTATATATGCAGGATGGTACTCCGCCCACTCAATGTATACAGTGGGGTTGTGCTCCACCCAAACAAAGTTTAGTTCAGGGTTAAGATCTGACCATGACTCAAATGCCGCATGTACTGCATCAAGGTATCTGGGAGGGTCCGGAGTGTATACATCCAGTAAAAATTCGTTAGAACCATACGTGATGGTACACTTATGATCCCCGGATGGCCGTCCACCGACCTCTTCAAGTGGTATTTCGCTGTAAGATGCTACTTCGCCATTTTGCATATTAAGCCCGCCCTCATGTACAACCACATATGGGCTACGCATTCCGGCCAGTGAGTCACGCTGATACGATGTGGTGTTGATTACAACTGTAGTGGCGCTGCTCTCACGTAGTAAGTGCTGGGTCCGAGTAAACTCTATGCCACAACGGCCATCATCTATTATGCGTATAAATGAGGCATCCACAGACAGCCTTGGCTGTTCAAGCTCCAATACCAGTGTACCAGTACTCCAATGAAATATAGCATCAGACACAACCGAGTCGGCATATGTATTTGGGAGTGTATTATCGGGCCGGTCAATAGAGGACATGGTCTCAGAGGGGTTCAAATCCGCTATACTGGAAAGACAGTGCTCACCATGACTATTCTCGCAATATAACACCTCACTGCCAAGCGGGACACCATAGCGTTCCACATATGCCACACCTGTAGAAGAGGTGCTTGTGACCAATATACCAGATACGCCTTCATGTCTGTTAACATGCGTGCTGCCACCTTCAGTTTGGACGTATTTTGTAATATCATGGGTGCAGTTATTTAGTACTGCAGTTTGATTAGGTGATATGATCTGTTCTACACTGCACTCATCAACATCAACATACCCATATGGTACGGCATCCTCATCCACGATATAGCGGGTCAGATCAATGACAGCATGAATGTTGTAAACACCTACGTTTTGTATGGTTATATTGTAGCCATTTGAATGCCATTCAAGATTCAGCAGTTGTATTAGATTATCACCATCATGAGCATGGAGGCCAAATGCCATTGGTGTGGCCAGAATAAAGAGGCCAAGCACCCCTATAGACATGATGGTTCCAGAATCAATAAAAGTACGCATTATAGAGTCACCTGCAGCTTATAGACGACATGATTACATATGTATACATAACTAATTATTTATGTACAAATTTTTACACATTGCTCATATCAAAGGTTTATTATCCAGAGTGCGTTCGTATAATTATGAGATGGTGGTGGGTAGCCATGGTTATAACCGTAGGATTAACATATGTAGGAGCAAACTATCTGGTCCCGTGGAGATAAAGCCACGTTAAAATATAGCATATTCAAAGTTAGAGAGTATAATGGCTACAAAGAAATCCTCGGGGCGTTCGCATGGTTTTCGTCATAAATCCCGCTCTGTAATGACAAAGCGTGGGCCGCGGGGCGTCTCGTTTATGCTTAGAGAGTATAATGTAGGAGATCAGGCACTGGTAATCATAGATCCGCGCCAACACAAGGGACTTCCACATCGTCGCTATCACGGAAAGGTTGGACGGGTCATCGAAGCTGGATATCGCATGGTGACATTGCATGTAAAACTGGGTAAAAAGACAAAAAAGTTGATAACACGGTATGATCATATAAAGCCATTTGGAGTGCAGGCATGAAGGACATAACTCGTAGCGAGCCCATCACAATATCTGAGGTTCGCGAGATATTCTCCAAGATAGACCCAGATCAGTTGGATCAAATACAGAGATGGACGTTTGACTATACTGCCAAATTCGCCAAGATAGATCCCGATAAAGCCAGAAGTATGAGAAAGGCTCTAGTTGAGGAGTGTGGCCTGACCGATGTTGAAGCTGTGGAGATTGTAAATATAGCACCACAGACAATAGCCGAGATTCGCTCTTTTACGTTTGGTTGGAAGAAGCTCATACTAGCTGAAACATTATCAAAGATACTACGCATAATAAAGGAAACATAGTACGGGTGAAAAGCCTCTGCGGGAGAACAGATACAAATTACGCGAGAATCGCGCATACATACTAGATGTAAGGAGTCGCTCACGCTCCACAATATACAAGTCACAAGAAGGAATAATTCTGACCGCCATGGGCGATATGAGATTTACAATTTTAGAGATGCTGGGTAAACCTGGTGTGACATATACGATAGGTGAGAGTGTAGATATAGAAGAGTCTGTAGACTCTGTAATTGGCAGACTAAATTACAACAACTTATCATCTGTTGCAACAGACGAGATCCCATTGGCAATTCAAAAGATTGTCGAGGTATGCGAGGACCGTTTCGTTCAGTATGTCAACAGTGCCGTATTGGTGACTGCACAGTTTCATCCTTTAGGCGTGATGCCCGGCGTGGGCAAAGCGGCATTAAAGAGCATTCTGGAGAGACGTGACATTAAAAAGTTTGAAAGTTTTAAAGATATATCGACAAGTACCCGCTGGCGAAACCCTGCCGAATCAATCATACAACGCATACATGATGAGGTTAGGGGAAATACAAGCACGTACATATTTGTCAGGCGATGAACCGGCAAAAGTCATACGGCCAACATTTTCTTACATCAAAGAGGGTTGCGCAGCAGATAGTCAAAATGGCGCGCATCTCACATAATGATACGGTATTAGAGGTTGGTACAGGTCATGGAATACTGACGCGTATTATGGCACCTCTGGCCAGACGCGTGATATCCATAGAGTTTGATCACACGCTATACAGGAGTGCGCAGGGTGTATTGGGTGAATACGACAATGTCACACTACAGCAAGGTGATGCGTTTGGAGAGTCTCCTGTATTTGATGTCTTTGTCTCGAATCTACCGTATAGTCATAGTCGTCGCGCAGTGGAGTGGATGTCATCTTTGGACTTTAGGTCCGGAACCATAATGGTACAAAGAGAGTTTGCGCAGAAACTTACAGAGACCAAAAGGGCGCGTCGAGCCATATCAGTCATATGGCAGGAGGCATTCCGCATAAAGGAGCAGTTCAACGTAGGGCCTCATAATTTTGAGCCGCCTCCAAAGGTCGACTCTGTTGTTATACACTTTGATAAAGTACGTGTAATACCCCAACATACGATACGGCGTATTCACAGCCTGTTTTCGGGTCGTCGGCGGCTTGTACCAGACACCAACAGACGGTTGGATGATATGACCAGCCATGAAATACTAGACCATGTCAGCTGAGTATACACCTGCAGAGGATACGTTTCTGTTGTGTGATTATATAGATACCATATACGGCAAGAGTGCCTTGGAGATTGGTAGCGGTTCTGGTTTTGTGACAAAGTTGTTAGAGAGTCGATTCGACTTTGTCGTATGTACGGATATTGATTATACGACATTATACAATCAGACGTATGCGGCGCAGAATCGCATATGCTGCAATGCTGCAGATGCCATACATCACAAGTTTGATGTAATAGTGAGCAATCCGCCATACTTGGATACCAAAACAGTACAGTTTTTGGATACTGATGGCGGGCCCGGTGGCATAGAGGTGCCAGTCAAATTCTTGCGCTCGGCCACACCGCTACTGCACAGAGATGGCCACATTGCAATGGTGATGTCATCGTTGTCCAGATATGATCTATTCGTGCAGGAGGCATCCGCAATGGGCCTCCACTCAGAGATTGCCATAAAGAGACGACTCTTCTTTGAGGAGATATACATAGTAAAGATGTACTATCTGTGAAGTAATTTAGTGGCGTGTCGTACTATCTCGTCGGTCATGGCAGTAGTGGTGGACTGGCCGCCTATATCCCAGGTTGTAACATCGCCTTGATTTATGACTGAATCTACAGCCTCAAATATGGCATTCTGAATGTGGCTCTCGCCCAGATATCCTGCCATCCAGGCACCAGATAGTATTGTCGCGGTTGGGTTCACCTTGTTTTGACCTGCAAATTGTGGGGCGCTACCATGAGCTGCCTCAAACATTGCAAAGTCATCACCCATGTTTGCAGAGTATATTAGACCAATAGACCCCACCAATGCAGATGCTAGTTCAGATATTATATCCATAAAGAGATTCGTGCTTACCAGTACGGATTTGTCAAATCGTTCTGTATCTATTACCATCTGTTGCGCCATATTATCTATGTATATCTCAGACAGTGTCATGTCGGTGTTCTTTACGGCGGCCTGTGCCTCTTCCCAAAAGATACCATCTGTAACTTTTAGTATGTTCCTCTTTGTGATACAGACCAGTCTCTTCTTGTCATCTTCGAGTCCCCACTTTACTGCCGCCTCCAAGAGTCGCCGGGAGCCGCGACGGCTTATCTTACGAATGGCTATTGCAGCATCATCGGTTATACGCGTCTCTATACCAGTGTATAGTCCTTCAGTAGCCTCACGAAAACAGACACAGTCCAATGAATAGTCTGGTGTCAGTCTTTTGTATGTCTTTGTGGGTCGTATGTTTGCGTACAGGTCAAACTTTTGTCGCAGTGTTACTGCCACACTTCGTGGTGCGTTGGGCACGGGTAGCGTGGTTGTGGGACCCTTAAAACATGCATCACAGTCTTCTAGCATATTCATTGTATCATCAGGGATATAGCTGGCATCGCGACGACTATTCTTATCCCATTGCTCAGAACCGGCCTCACACAGTACTATTTCAGACTGCAGATTGCACTGTTTTAGTACATCTAGCATGCAGTCAACCACCTCAGGGCCTATGCCATCCCCCCGGATTACAACCGCTTTTTTGCCCATGTGTCATATCATATATCTAATAATTTATTCTTTGAGTTGGCACATTACGAAATTCGTATAGTCATTTTTTATTAAGTACATGGTTTAATCATGTGTGATGCTGATTGTACAGATATCGGATTTGCATGTGGGTTCACAATTTTTAGAATCTAGGTTTCATCAGATGGCCACCGAAGTCAACAGTATGCGTCCTGACGTGGTCGTAGTTACTGGAGACTTGACCAACGAGGGTATAGTCGGCGAGTACGAAAGATGCTCCAAACTACTATCTACAATAGAAACAAAAAAATTGATAGCCGTCAGTGGCAACCACGATTACCGGAATACCGGCTATCTGTTGTTTAGAAAGTACTTTCCATCAGACAACATAAACGAGCTTGACGATGATGTTGTACTGGCCACCATTGGAACGGCTCGCCCTGACCGTAACGAGGGCGAGGTCGGATACCGGCAGAATTTATGGCTCGAAAACACGCTCAAAAAATTTCATTCCAAAATCATACTTGTGGCCATGCACCATCACCTAATAGATGTACCCGATACGGGTTCGGACCACCAGACTGTTCGGGATGCGGGGGATGTACTGCGAACTGTCTTGAATTCAGGAGTAAGTTTGGTATTGTGTGGGCACAACCACAGACCCTGGATGTGGGACTTTGGCAGATTAAAGGTGGTGAATGCCGGGACTGCCACCTCGGAGCGGCCCAGAGGACTCTTTGAGAATAGTTACAACATAATAACAATACAAAACGGCCAAGTCGATGTCGACTTGAAGATAGTGGGAGGTACAAGGATGCCTCTATCAGAGATGGTACAAAGTTACTCTTTATTCGACTCTCCCTGAGTACATGGTCAGGTCACGCCTATTTTTTCAAGTGAAATACTGTTTTTCATGCCTAGATATTGCCAGTACCTGACCAAGTACCTCCCTGAAAACCATGACTTATTTACCGAGTTTGCAGATGTCATATTATGCGGGGATCGCCTAGCCTGGTAGGGCGTGGGATTGCTAATCCCATGTCAGCAATGACACGGGGGTTCAAATCCCCCTCCCCGCGCTTCAAATAATATGGAAATGCGCAATACCCGCTCGAATGTATATATGGTATGGACATGCAGCTGCCGAAATTACTGGACGCCAAGTGCGAGCCCGTAAGGTAGCTCCTCAAGGGGCTCCATAGCGAGGTGACCAGAGGTCTACGCCAAGATCTCGCAGTTCCTGCAATGGTCCCGGATGCCCGCGCTTTGTTTAATATACACCATATGACACATTATGTAAATGGGAAGAAGAAAAACTCAAAAGATAATACGTACTACGCAGCGTAACTCCACCATAGGACGTTGTCCCCACTGTCGCACCATAGGTAAAATATTTCTGCTGGGAAAGCCTGGTCAGGAGAGATGTAAGTGTGACAAGTGCAGAGCAGAGTTTGACATTTGATAATTTAGAGGACTCGGAGGGCTTCGATCCCCCGACCTGATGATCCGGAATCACCTGCACTATCCAGGCTGTGCTACAAGTCCGCCCTCACCTATCGTTTTGTAACATAAAAATCCTAACTCTGATTTTTATATCAGGCATATGATACGATACAGTGTGGGCCTTCTATACACCACTAGCTATGTGGACTTTGATGAGAGTGATTGGAGACAGATAGCTGTAAATCCACCTGTATTTGAGGCCATCAACAATGTGGTGTCATTGGATATCTTTGATGTGTCACAAAAATCCTACAAAATAAAGTTCCGGAAAGGTGCTCAGGTAAAGTCATTTCGGGTGGTAGGAAAATTTCGACTCACATGGGATGACTCATTTGTGGCAGAGTAGATTTATGCGTACAGTGGCTTTGTCGTATGGTTGGTTAAAAGTCCAAATCTCATACAGATAGATTTTAGGTGGCCTCAAAGATACCTGTTGTGTAATAACACACAACTACATCGGCAAGAATATACATCTAGTTACCTGTCGCGATTCCTCGGGGGACGGGCAAATCGGTTGGATGGGTCATTGTGATATTGTACTGGTAACATCGAGTCCTTTTGACGCCCGGTGAGTATGCCCACAACAACATCGTCCTTTTTAATCACTTCAGACTCCATCAACTTTTTTATGCCGGCCAAAGAGGCTCCCGATGCCATCTCACAGTCAAAGCCATTTAAGCCTACTACGGCCATGGCATCAAGCATCTCTTTGTCAGATACGGTAACGACTACACCGTTTGTGGCATCTAGCGCCCGTAGACACTTTAGTATGTTTGCAGGCTTGCCTATCTGAATGGCAGAGGCGTGTGTGTGGGGATCAAGGCCCCGGGAGCCCATTTTATCATAATAGTCATCGATTAGTGCAGTATCTACATCACCATCATTCCATCGGAGTTTGGGACCGAATTTACCGTTGTACAGGTTGTATAATGTGGACGCACCTTGGGCATTTATGACGGCTATACGAGGCATCTTTTTAATCCAGCCCCATTTGTATAACTCCAAAAGTGCCTTGCCGCAGCTGGAAGTATTGCCCAATGCACCACCGGGATATACAATCCAGTCAGGCGCCTTCCATTCTAGATGTTCAAGCAGTCTATACGGAATTGTCTTTTGACCCTCAATACGGAAAGGATTTATCGAGTTTACTGTGTAACCATCATTGTCCACATCTTGGAGTGACTGTTCAAGGGCATCATCAAAGTTGCCATCAACCTCTATAATCTGAGCTCCAAATTGGTACGCCTGACTTAGTTTTCCCGGAGCTATCTGGCCGGCCGGAATATACACATCACATTCCATTCCCTCGTTGGCGGCAAACATGCCCGCCGAGGCAGATGTGTTTCCCGTGGATGCGCAGATTAGTCTCTTGGCGCCCACCATCTTGCCATGAGTCACAGCAGTAGCCATGCCATTATCCTTGAAAGAACCGCTGGGGTTGTATCCCTCAGGTTGCAGCCACAGCGACTCACCCTCGGCTCCGGCAAACTGCGCCGCCCGTTTCATATGATATGGTTTGGACAGGCGACCTTCCGACCCATCTAGTGACACAAAGTGGTTTGCACACTCTATCGTGTCAAATGTATCTATCTGGCAAAAGTTCAACAACTCTCTAAATCGCCAGACTCCACTCTCATCAAAGATATTGCCGTGGTGATCGCGTCTCTTGTAAAATGTCTCCTTAAGGGATGTAGACGGGGTCTTATCATATACAACATCAGTGGGATGGCCATGTTCACAGCGAAACGCCACACTACTCACAGGATATTCAAGTCCACACTCTGAGAATATGCACTTAAGGTAAGCCATCAATATAATGTACAACATTATGTTAATTTAAATGTGGAAGTTGTTCGGGTGTTTAGACGTGTGACATCTTGGGCTTTTATACTCATAGACTCTCATCCCATAGGTGAGTGATGATCTAAGTTGGACAATATCAGAAAAAACATCTACGCATAGCGTACAATGACAGAGTCGCAATAGTATTTTTGTGCGTTATGAATAATTTTTGTACAAAAGATCTTTGTATTCATGGTCAGACTTTGTTATTAGAACTACTCAGATAATCTCAAAGTCGCCCATATTGTACAATTTAGATCATCACTCAACTCTGGAAGGGAAGCCTTATCTCATAAAAAGATAAACCAAATGTATTGTATGCTGCGCTCATAGTTGTATGTACCGTATTATTTATGGTATATACTGCAGCGGCCGAGCCAGTAATATATGATGATGAGCTCTCACTAGAGACGTACGTTACGGGGTTCTGTTGTCGTCTCACCGGCATGGAGTTTATGCCCAATGATGACTTGTTGGTACTACAGCAGAATGGAGATGTCCGACTAGTCAAGGACGGACAGTTGATGGCGGATGCAGTACTAACTGTAGACACAATTCCGTTCCGGGAGATGGGGCTTTTGGGCATAACCCGGTCTGGAGAGTCTGTATATCTATACTATACAGTTCCAGACGAGCATGGCGATCCCATCTACAACCGTATAGAGCGATACACATGGGATGGACAGTCTTTGATTGATCCTGTTGTGATGATCGATATTCCAGTCAACCTGTACCATAACGGTGGAGCAATGGTTACCGGTCCTGACGGCCAAGTATATGCAGTAGTTGGAGATACGGGAAGATATGGACTCTTACAAAACAAGGAACCGGGAAGTTATTATCCTTCAGATATGACTGACTATCTTGATACCAGTGTCATACTGCGGGTAGATCCACCTGGCGAATACTATGCGGTGGGAATCAGAAACAGTTTTGGTCTTGCATTTGATCCTGTTACCGGTATGATGTGGGACACGGAGAATGGTCCTGACAACTTTGATGAGATAAACATTGTACAGGAGGGTTTCAACAGTGGATGGGAGGTTGTGATGGGTCTGGCAACAAAAGATGACCTGTCGCACATGACAATGAGTGAGAGTTATCAGTATGAGGATCCCAAGTTTACATGGTATCATACTGTGGCGCCAACGGGAATTGGTTTTGTAGACTTTGCTGAGACTGACAAGTACAACAACTCAATATTTGCAGGCGACTGCAATCATGGACGGCTCTACATCTTTACAATGAATCAGAACAGAGATGGGTTTGTGTTTTCATCTCCAGGTCTGCAAGATACAGTTGCGGATTCAGGGGATTCCCTAGAGGAGATAATACTAGCAGAAGGGTTAGGATGTATCACCAATATACGCACCGGGCCTGACGGCTACCTGTACATAGCAAGCTACTCGCACGATACAATATACAGAGTACTTCCCGCATCTGCGGCATCTGCCCAGCAGACCAACACAGAATCACCACAGGAACAACATACCCAAGAGGGTGGCGGGTGCCTCATAGCCACTGCAGCGTATAACACCGAGCTTGCATCACAAGTACAGACGCTACGCGAGATTCGGGACAATACAATACTTTCAACCGAGTCAGGAACCGCATTCATGTCTTTGTTCAATACATTCTACTACTCTTTCTCTCCAGCAGTGGCAGACATTGAAAGGGAGAGTCCAACTTTGCGTGCCATAATACGTGGCATCATCACACCCATGATATACTCCCTTTCACCTCTATCTTTGATTGATGGGGATTCAGAGATTCAAGTTATATTCTTGGGTGCTGCCATAATCTTGTTCAATGTTGCAGTGTATATAGGATCTCCGATCATTATTACGTACAGGGCGCGAAGGTTTGTAATGCAAAGGACCCGATCATATTCAATTTTTACCTAATTATTATATGATATCAAGAGTCTCTTTTGGTGCAAGATCTTTAGACAGATACAACACTATATCGACATATAGAACAATATTTTGCCACGTAGTATATATTCAACCGCTCCTAATCCAGTAATGTGGCGCGCAGGCGAAGGCAGAAAATTCAGAGCAAGCGCAACCGCTCCAATCTAACCCACAAGAGTAGGATGCAGACCAATACCAAAATTCATAGTGGTAGAGACTCAGGTACGTACATAACACAAGGCATGCGTTTTTTATATGATGATAAGTTGGAGCTGGCAATTGAATATTTTGAGAAAGCCATTATTGCAAACCCAGAAGACGCAAGAAGTTATAGTTGCATAGGTGCGGCACTAGAGCATTTGGGCCGGCCTGGTGAAGCCATCAACCATTTTAAAAGAGCAATAAAGTTAGACTCACAGAATGCTGACTTGCATGCTGAGATGGGAGCAGTCTTTTGGGATTTAGGCAAACATAGGGATGTAATAGACTGCTTTAACAGGGCGGTGGAACTTAATCCGACAAATCTCTCCGTCCGCAGCAGTATGGGGATGGCGCTTTTCATGTCTGGTAGACACAAAGAGGCTATCGCCGCCTATGACGATATCATACGTATGGACCCTCAAAACTCAGATGCATACTACGGTAAGGCCATAATACTTTCTCAGTTGGAAAGATACTCAGAAGCCTCGGAGTGTTTTGAAAAAATGATTAAGATTGATCCTAAAAACGTTGAAAAGCTCGGCCAGATGATAGCGAGTTAAAGACAACATGATGTGGGCGCAAGCAAGACGCTGAAAGTATGTTGCACGAGGTGTGTATACATGATGAGGCCATTATCTGCCATAACAGGTCCACATTGTATGATCCTCAAGACATGGAGGTGTACCGATGCAAGGGTTTGGTGCTCATGAAATTTGACATGATCTCTGAGGCCTTGGACTGTTTTGAGATGGCCGTCTGCCTAGACCCTCAGAACAGTACATATCGGTATGGCCAACACGCTGGACAGTCTAGATAGACATAGAGATTGTCATGACTAAGAGAAATATTTGAAATTCAAACTAGAATGTCAAAAAATAGTCCATAGCCCTGAACTATTATGACTTTCATACACAAAGAATGACTAAATGTATATTCTACAGACACAAATTGGTCCAATACACTACAATAGCTTTTTAAATAAATACAGATTTCACATACATATGAGCGAAGATACCATTTACGAACGCATAGCCAGACTAGAAAATGAGATCAAGTCCATACGCAAAGATCTAGACATTATAATGACGTTCCACAAGAACAAGCTGGTGAAGTTGCAGGTAAAACGTGTAAAAGACGGTAAGATTTAGTCGGTATCTAAGAAATCAACTAGGTTTGCCACATTGCCGAGTTGTCTGCGTGATGGTTCTCCCCAAGTTTTTTAACCATCACATAGTTTTTGGGGACCGGGTCCGATACAATCTTCAAATCCATATGATCCGCAGATGAACTTTGATACTCACAGCCACATCAATACAAATCGGGGCGTTCTCATATTGTGCCATCGCATTATACATCCTGATACTGCAAGCATATGGCGTATTATCTGAGTCTTAGATAGTTTTAAACTCACACCAAAACATGATGTTATATCACTTGTGATATTTACACAAAAAAATCCTTACCACAAATCAAGGATTGACTCGCCGAATATACTTTGCAGGATCCTTTAATTCGGCAGTACTAGGAGGAGTATCTAGCATCTTTGCAAATGATGCATCGCCCATACTCTTCACCAAGTATTCAACAAACTCCGTTCCCATATCTTTACGGACCTGATATGTTGTGGTACTTGCAGGCATGAATGTATTTTTATACTCCAAATAATCTGAATCATTCTCCAAAATATTCTTCAGTGTATAGGCTGCCATACCCTCCATCACAGTGAATGCGGCATGATGTCGCTGTATGTGAGGAAGCCATTCCATGTATAGGTCAGTGAGTTTTGGTACATATTCAGATATTTTTGCATCTACGTTTACATGTGTAAAAGTCATAATGTCCGGGCCAATCTGGTTATGCAGAAAGTGATCCGGATTTAAAAAGAAGAATAAATTAGCTTTTTGCGCAAAAGGAAACTCATCCGGAACAGGTTGTAGTTTCAGATATGCAGATAGTGCCTTTACGTCGTTACCGTCCATATCTAGTATTGTTTGAGCAATCTTTTCATTGATTATGTTAACGCCAATTGCCGCCTGACGGTTCTGCTCATACAGTGATCTCTGCATCGAGTGGATAGACTCTTCGAGAACTGTCATCTTTACGGCTCCAATATATCCAGAGCGTACGCGTTCATAGTTGGATTGTGCACTCCCCATCTTGTAAAGTATTATTCCAGGATATCGTTTTAGTATGAATTTATTGATAAATATGACATCATCCATATAGTCTCCATACGTGGTGGTTATTTTGGATATGTATTGTATGGCATATGTGGAATATACCAAATATTTAGCCGGACTTGTTTCAATTAATTTTATAATACGACCAGCATCAAATGCAGATACGGCGCCAAACAATTCAGCAACAAATTGTTTAGAATCTGCATTACAGAATACTTTTCTGCCCTTTATGGTCTTTAATTCTGCCAACTCTGGATATTCTAAACGAACGTTCTTGTTTGGAGGCAGTTGTAAAAAGTCGGCAGCTTGTTGCTGCATAGTCGGGAATACTTGGCCTGCTACGGATTCGAGAGTCTCAAATGTGGGCGCATCATCAGGTATACTCTCGTAGATTTTACTAATTTCAGACTCCTCGTTTAGTTCTACATGCATCTGATCAAAGAGCGCCTCTACAAAATCTTCATACTCTGTCAATTATCACACATGACATTCTGCCACATTTATTATTATCCGTGCAAAATTAGATGCAGTGTGGGAATTAAAGTGTGTAAAATGCCATAATGTATTGATCGCGCGCCATACATCAGACTTTTTGTTGTGTGATCATTGCCATACATTATACCCCATAATATCTGGTATCCCCATTTTAATAGACAATCTAACGTCTTACTTATCAAGCAGACATTCGGTGGGCCTACAGATGATGCGACTATGTACGGGAGATACTCAAAGATTTATTGCCAAATGCATGCCAGCGGACTGCCAAGACAACATGGGCGCCGCAGAACGCCGCTGGGCGGCAATATACGCGGCCAACTCGACATCAAGTATGTACAAGATAATTCTAAAACATATACCAAAAGGATTCAGCATACTAGAGATGGGGTGCTCGGCCGGTAACCTACAGCACGATAATATGTTGATGGGGGTCGACATGTCGTTTCCTGCTTTGACATACGCAAAGAGAAAGTCTCCAAACGTCAGATATGTACTGGCAGATATCAGTCAGGGCAGGTTTAGTACACATGATGTTGTGGTTGCACTCAACATGCTAGATGTGGTGGAGCCACACGTGCTGCTGAAGAGTATGATATCACATGCAACAAGGTATATCGTGCTGTCTGACCCGTACGACTATAGCCGGGGAGAGAGTACTGTAAAAACACCCATGGACAGCATTACTATACGGGAGCATATACAACACTTGGGCTTTCAGATTTCAGATGATACTGCGCAACCATCATTTGTACCATGGGAGATACGCATCAACTCCCGCACATCGGTCAGATATCTTGTAGACATCATAGTAGCAAAAAGAGTATAATGCCGGGGGCGGGTTTCGAACCCGCGACCTCCAGATTATGAGTTTTACCTTTGGAGGGGAGTTCTTGACACCAAACTGGCACTCTAACCAGGCTGAGCTACCCCGGCACTACATTATGTGTATTATAACAGAAATTAAATGATTCTTTTTTGGTACGCATCAGGGGCCGATAACCCAGACATTCAAAGGCAAGCACGCATGCTGATAGTATTCCAGCACAGACATGCATACTGTACAAAGAATGCAGGTATGGTCTGACTGTAGATAGAATGTACGGCGTTTTTGATGTATAGTTTGGATGTCCATCAAACAATACTGCATTATAGAAACACATCAGTCTGCATTATACACGCCACTCTTTACTTTACGCCAAGATGTCTTCTCCTTTCCAACCCACAAAAACTTCTTTTGTAATGCAGTTGTGTACATCCTCTCCCATTCCATACTCATCTCATCGGTCCAGGCCTTTAGAATTCGTGGGTCGATATAGTTGCGGAGTGATGTTCCAAGGTTATAGTCCTTGGTGTTTTGTGTCAAATTGATCAGGAGAGACTGTTTCTCCACACGTTCGCTGTGTTTTTGTCTTCTCTGTTTTATTAGTGCGCGAAGGCGTTTGAGTCGCTCACGCCGCCTCTGTTTCTGTTTTTCAGTCTTTGGATTGGCGGCTTTTATCTTTTTTATGGTTTCTTCAGTCTTTGCCCAGGTATTTTGTGCTTTTATTTTTTTAAGGTTGTCTTTCTTCTTCTGCAGAGACTGGTTGAACGTCTTTGGGATGGCCCGCTTGTGGTTACACCGTATGGCCGCTTGCAGATTTGCCATCTTAGCATGGTATAGTTTTTTGGGTGCAGATGCCTTTTTCAGATCATCGTGTTCAGATAGATATTTGGCGACTACTCTTGTGGCCAGATATGTCCTGAATACCTTGGCGGTAACACCATCTATCACACCCGAGAGATACTTGTTTACTGTCTGGGATTTGATTCCATCAAATATTTCATCAGTTTCTTTTTTATTGCTAATTAAATCCAGTAGATTATCCTTGAACTGTACCTCATGGTCTTTTAATAAAATCGTCTCTTGCCAGCGGACACTATCCTTACCTAGAAAATCTAATTTTATTGTATTTTTATCTATTTTGACATGTTCTTTACGCAGTGTAGTTGCCCCTACGGTATCGGCCTCTTCTTCGTTCTTTTCGTCCCCTACCCGCATGGCAGTACGATATATCAGATAACATACAGTGGCTATCTTTGACTTTTTTTTGTCAGACATGTCACGGTATAATGACTCTTTTATTTTATCAATATTATTTGCCAGCATTATTGCTTTCTCATACTTTACTTTGTCCATATTCTGTTTCTGTTTTGATGTGTCAGCTAACCAAACATACTTTGTCTTGCCAGTCAATTTGTCTGTCCATTTCGCCACCCAGACACCACTACGTTCATGTACAATCCCACCCCAATCACCAGGTGGCAATTTGGCTTTTTTGTCTAGATTTAAAGTTACATCCTTCTGTGATATTCGGGGTTTCCATTTGCCTCGGAAAGGATGCTTCCCCCGACCAATAAATATTCCCGGCGGCTCAGCCATATAATTTCCCAGTTCCACCTCCTCGCCATCTATGACTGCCGTTCCATACTTTTGTTTGAGTTCCTCACGCTTTGCTTTGCGTCTAGCAGCCAACTCTTTTCTCTCCTCTTTTGTCAAGAGAAGTTTCATCTCCTTCTCCTGGTCTACTAGTCTGAATGCATCTTCAAAGTCCAGATCTCTATGTCTAAATTTTATTTTTTTATCGAATGTACCCATGAAATCATTTACAAAATTTTTGCGGAATTCAGTATCCAATACGTATGGCGTGTCCTTCTTTTTGGCCCACTGGTATACCATCTCTTCTTGTATATCGTTTAATTCCACAGACTTTCCTTTTATTTTAAATTTAATATTTTGACGTACATATGGTGGAGGCAGCAGTATGCCGTTGTGGCGCAGTGTCTTCCACTTTGGAGGATTCATGGGTACGCCCTGTTATTGAGGAAATACCTCTCTTTTCATGAACTCTTCAAACTCAGCATCGGTTCTGGAACTTTTAGCATTCATAAACATTTCAGCATCCGCGCCGGCCACATACCGAGGTTGCATCTTCTCCTGATGTAGGGCATCAACTATTATATCTGCAACCACTTTTGGGTCAGTGCCCATCTGTACCATCATCTGCAGACCGGACATTATATGGTCCAGCATCTTTGCATATACTTTATCGTTAGATTGGGTCATCTTCATAGAGTCAAAGAATGATGTCTTTATCACCCCCGGCTCTATTATTGTGGTCTGTATGTTGAACTGATCCAGCTCATACCTGAGACATTCAGTCAGTCCCTCTAGGGCAAATTTTGTGCTTATATATGCCGGTGAGCAAGGCAGGCCCATGCGTCCGACTACTGAACCTATATTTATAATTCTGCCCGACTTTTGGGCGCGCATATACGGTAAGACCTTCTGTATAATCGATACAACACCAAAGTAGTTGGTGTCAAACTGGCTCCTGAAGTCCGATAGTGAGGTATCCTCGACGGTGCCAAACTGGCCAAAGCCGGCATTATTTACCAGTACATCTATTGTACCTGACTGCTCTATTATTGAACTTATGGCAGAAGATATGGAATCCTCATCGGTAACATCTAGTTGAGAGACCAAAATTTTTACCGACTCTTTGCTGGCAACGCTTTTAATTTTGTCATCTTTTGTAGTATCTCTCATGGTGGCATGTACAGTGTAGCCATCCTTGGCCAGAGCAATGGCTGTGCATAGTCCTATACCAGATGAGCATCCTGTGATCAGTGCAGTCTTCATGAAAAATCAAACAATTGAGCCATATTTATCCCCATGCGCGGCATACATCACATATCATACAGTTGATTGCCAAATCCATCCTCTAGACGACCTCTATCGCCATGCATAATACTCTCTAGGACCTTTAGGGCTCCAAGTTTATTGAGCTGTTCGTTGTTAAGGCCACAACGGTACGAATATGTACATTGGGGACAGCCCGAATCACTCTCACATGGACATTGTCTTAGTATCTGAGCACTTCGCTCTATCACCATCTCTATCTTGTCGTATAATGTTCGGGTAGCACCGTTTCCACCAACGGCACCATCATACACAAATATTGCACCTGTACCACCCAGAGATATTCCGCCCATATCTTGCGCAACACCGCCGATTATCATATTACCACCCTCTATAATGACATGTTCAACGGCATGACATGCAGATAGACTGTATCTGCCAGATGTATCACTGGAGGGCGATATCTCATCGGAGGTGGATGTATCATGCATGGGTACGCAGAACACCAGGCCCTTGGTGATAAAATCGTACGAGTGGGGCGTATCCAAGAGTATTAGTTCTTCCTTGCCAGATCTATCTTTTGTGTAGTATCCACTAACAGTCTGGAGTATACTCAGTGTGCAGTGAGCTATCTGTGTATTCCACATGGTTTTGGTATCATGTATCTTTACAATCGTGGGGTTTTTTGTGGAATGTGGGTGTGTGCTGGGTCGGGACATAGTTGTCGTCTTTAGATGCGCCATCTTTGAGGCGGATACATCTAGATTTATCACCTCATATGGTAGACCACTCATGTAATATGTAGCGCCGGTATGCAGTTCGTTCAGAGCCATGGGGAGGGCGCGGGTACCTTGAGCCCTACCATCTATTATTATCCGTATACTCTCACCCATACCACGTATGCTGTACTCTTCAAGTTGGCGGTATATCTTGTCACGCATTGGAATAATGTTTCCGTCACGATTCTGTACCAGTCCCGCATCAGCACATCGCTGTATGGCCGGACGATGTTCCAGAGGCACGTCACTTATGCGTAGAGGTGCATCAAGAGACATGGCTGCCATATGATACTCTTGTACTATGGGATTTGTGGGATCTATATACAGCAGTTCAGCATCCTCAAAGTAGTCTTGGGGATTACGCTCATAGTATGTAGACATGGGATCATTGCCCAGTGCCAGTACAGCATACCCACGACGGTCTCGGCGGGCAGCCCGTCCGACTCGCTGTAGCAGTCGATTTACAGGGACCAGTGATGATACTACTCCATCCACTGCACCAATATCAATACCCAGCTCCAAGGTAGGAGTGCAAGAGATGGCCATCAAGCCTCCGTTCTTGAATCTGTCTTCAATTTTGTGGCGTTCCTGCACTGGTATGCCAGAGCGATGCACAGATACATCAAGGCCACTCCTTTTGGCATTCAACGAAATCAACTCTGCTCCGCGGTGTGAGTTGCTAAACACAAGTGTTTTGTGTTTTTGTGAGATGAGTTGTCGAGTCACGTGTAGTATCATATCACGCTTATTTTCATCTGATGCAGACATCATTATGATGTCTATACGGCCCCGTCTTTGATCTGTCTTAATTAGTTCTACATCACGGTCCAAAAGGGCAGAGCAGAACCGAACTGGTTCATTTATTGTAGCGGATGCAGCCACCATCTGTAACGGATGCATACAGACACGATCAAGTCTTTTAATCAAGTGGTGAACGTTACTGCCAAATATTCCAGAGTACGTATGAACCTCATCTACCACCAATATACGGACATTATACAACAACTCTGCAAATCTAGATTGACGTGGAAGGTGATAGTTTATGACATCAAAGTTCGTTATCAAGATGTGAGGTGGGGATTTTAGTATACGCTCCCGGGTCACATATGGTGTATCACCATCAAAGATTGCGACTCTCACTCCCACCGATGCAGCCATGGTCTGTATTTTGGCAAGTTGGTCTTTGGCTAATGCCTTTGTTGGATATACAATCAAGGCAAACATTGGACTCTTTACCTCGGAGGACATCTGTATAATTGGGATCAAAAACGACTCGGTCTTGCCAGATGCAGTGGGGGCAACCACGACAACATCCTTCCCGCTTATGATAGCACCATACGACTCTTGTTGAAATTTATACAGATTCGATATGCCATTATTCTCAAGATACTCTGCGAGTTTTGGATTAGTCGTTAGCTGGTGTGGTGTTTGACCAGGTTCAGGTCCAGAGGAATCAGATACAACATATTGACAGACATAGTATTTTTGTGTAAACAGAAGGTTTCGAGTTATTTTATCTGGATTTTTGCCCTTTATCATCGCTACAATATCGGCTTTGGGACGGCATCTGGGCGGGTCTGTTGTAGTAGCCAGCTGTCTCTGTGATACATCAGTGATGGTGTTGGGTTTTTGCGTTACAGTGGGCTCTACCGGTGTAGTAGGTGTTGTGGTAGACGATATCTGGGTGGCGGATGTCTTTGTTTGTACTGCTTTGAGGGGTTTTGCTGTACCAGTGGATTTGTCTCTTTTGTCATGGCCAGTATCTTTTGTGCGTCTATCCATTATGTGTAAGAATTTTAAAAATGCAGTGTTTGGTTCACCCGCATCATCAGGTATAGCATGCGAAATTCCACAGGCACAAGATATGAAACATCTTCCATGGCTGGACCGCACAACCATGGACGAGCCACATTCGGGGCAAGCGTATTTGACCATTACAGTATGTTAAGACATGATGCATCTATTTAGATTAGTTGTCATCAGGTTTAGATGGTCCTCCAATCTTGTCTTGTATGGCTTTTTTAAGATCGATAGTGGAGAGATTTGTATAATCAATATTCAGCGACTCGGCCATGGCTTCAAGTTTTTGACGTTCTGTCTTTACAGGTCCACTCATTCGAATAGTAAGGTCGGGGCGTGCCTGCTGTATAATGTCATTTTTGGCCTTCTCTATGTCTGCGGCTACACGGCCCATCTTTTTAGCGGCGGCGGGTAGCTTGCCGGTTCCCAACAAAAGTACAAGTGCAGCAAAGACAACTATGATCCACTCAGTCCCTATAATGTTAAGATAAATCTGTTCCAAGCAGATACAGATATCATTGTTTCAAAATTAAATTTTGCCACAAGTTTAGGAGAATTATATCAAAAAGTAGTCACAGCCAGCCCAATACATAAGAGTTTATGCGTAATCGAATCATGATGTATAATACCGTACATATAAAGACCACAAACTCTAATCATATGTATGTGTGTAATAGTATACACCATCTATACAACACATGACAGTGGATATCTTTTAGGTGGCTTGCTACATTATGTCCTTAACATCATGCGGTTGTTAGAGGGCCGTAGTGCAGATGCTAAATGGCATCTGTCGGGGGCGCACAAACCGGAACGCCAGAATTTCGTCGGTGATGAGTCGATGGGCTGTACCGGGGTGGGCGGTGCCGGTCAGAACGGGCCGGGACCACCCAATGCTGCCAAGTTGTGCAATTACGCATAAACTCTAGATTTGTATGCAACCACCATTACAGCTCCGCCCATCATGCCCTTTTGAATTTGTACAGACTCATACTTTTCTAGTAATATATCTTTGAGTGAGTTGTTTGTGGGCCATTTTTTGTAGGTATCATATAAGGCCGCGAACTTTAGGCCCAACCGACCTCCTGCCATCAGTGCCAATACAGGCAATATCATTCGAAGATAAAACGAGACGCCAGTACGAATTATAATATTATCGGGTTTGCCCAAATCCACCACTATAAGTCGACCCCCATCCTTTGTCACACGATGCAGTTCACCGACAGCCACGCGAAGATTGATGGCGTCACGTAACGAGTAACCACACATTACAGCATCAAAGGTCTTGTCACGAAATGGAAGATGCTCAAATATCCCATTTGTCATGTCAGGAGCAGTATCAAACATATTCAAAGTGTTGCGCAGCATTGGAAGGAGCGGATCATACATCACAATGGATAGATTGTTGCACAGTTCCATGGCAGTCTTTGACATATTGCCAAATCCAGAACCAGCATCAAGTATGATATTATTATCATTCACTTCTCCCCGTATGCCATTGCGCCGATACTCCTTATCATGGCCCAAAGAGATGTACGCATTTACTTTGTCATATACTGGGATTATATCTCGTAAAATATCAACAACATGGCCCCATCGCTCCTCTAGGCCCAATCTGTATCAAGTTCCAGAATTTTTCACAAAGGAGCTCAGTTCAGCGTCGGGTATTCTTTCAAACGTCTTTGATTTTGCAGTTATCTTTGCCATCTTGATGTTGGTCACATTATCCATATCCTTGCGCTTCTGAGTTATTGCAGATATGGTGAGTGCAGCTGCCGCGTCCAGTGTGATATCAAATGTATAGTTCTTCTCCAAAAACAGGTTGACATCATCAGATCCTGCACCAATGGCCACTGCAGCATATGATACAAATGTTCCACTGGGATCTGTCACGTAGACTGCCTCTTTTTGATCAACGCCGGCTATAATGAGAGATACGCCGTTGGGTCTCACTCCCGAATACTGCGTAAACTGGTGAGACTGATCCGCCAAATACTTTGCTATGGAATTTATGCTGGCTTCCTCATCATACGCCAATCTATTATTCTGCGCAAAGAGGCGTGCATTGTCCACCATTATACGGGCATCAGGAATATAGCCAGCCGCAGCCACGCCTATGTGGTTGTCCACCTGGAATATCTTTTGTGTCTTGTCTAGGGTCTGTAACGCACGACTCTTCTCCTCGACGGCCATTACAACACCTTCAGAACTGATCAGACCTATTGCCAGTGTTCCTCGCTTGACAGTCTCAATGGCATACTCAACCTGATATATACGACCATCCGGCGAATACATGGTAGGTGTCATATCATACCCACGTGAAGCCATCATGCTCTTTATCATTATTGAAGTTAATTTAAGGGTTCATACTTGAGATGTATCCCACAAAGATGTCTACACTCCAAGATAGTATATCAGTCTCCTGTCGTATAACCATGATAAAATTAGTGTTTAACGCATACTCTTATGATAAATCCTAATGGTATGAAGCATTTCCCACACAAGGAATACTGCCATTTCAGCGAGTGAATGATAAGAGGGATACCCACACAACATAGTAGTGAAGACTATTACGTATGTAATTTTAATTGGTATGGCCTTTACGGCCATACTGTCAAACGCCTTGTATGGTCATTACATTTATGGCTCACCACATGAGCAGGCGCTCTCCAAATATGCAATATACGTACACCTAGATGCTCAGGGACCAAACACATCAGCAAACATACTGTACGATGTGACTATATCATGGGATGGTACGCCGATACAGAATGACACTACACAGTACAACAGTAATAGTGTACAAAACATAGGAGGTCGTCAGGTAGTCTCACTACAACATGGCTTTTCAGACTGTCAGATTGGCTGGAGTCCGCCATTATATCGATATGGTGTAGACTGGTTACGAAGCACCATAAACTACATCCAAGGGACGCAGTTGAATCAGGAGCCATATACTCCCATATTCGCAGATATACAGGGTGCTGCGCAGAGTATGGAGTCAAAGAGTCATGTTCAATTCATTCCCGTATGCACCAATGCAGAGTCAACATCGTTCCGCTACTCTGTATCGACGGATGCGTCATTTGATGTATACTTTGTACCATCAGAGAGATATCTGGACAGATATATGGAACGCGACGGTACGTTTGATGCATATTCAGGATGCCACGCACTAAATAGACAGAGCCATACCGGGCTGTGTGATAACGTAGGTCCCAATTCAGGGATAATAATAGCACTCTCAGAGAATCCCAAGCATGTATTGACACGAGTGTTGGTTAGTTTGCACGAGATCACATCCAGCCCAGACGTCTAAAGTATATGGCCATGATGGTTGCAGGTATAATTGAGGCCAACACTATAAGCAGAAAGGCGCTATAGTCGCCAGGTATAATGGCATCCACTCCAGGTAGGTATACATTCATGCCGTAGAATGTACCAATGACCGTGGCAGGAATTGCCAGGGCAAAAATTATTGTAAGAACAGCCAGTACCTTGTTGGTCTTTTCAGTACTGAGCATAAAGTCCGTATCTTTGTATATATCCATGGTCTCTCGAGACTCTTCTAGCGTCTCAAGTACCTTATCAATATGATCTATGACATCATCAAAGTATAGCTCCAATGACTTTTCGCTCTCGAATCGTTCAATATCATCAGATATGGAGTTAACCAAGTTTTTCAGTGGTCTTACCATCCTGCGCAATTTGTTGATATCACGACGCAGAAAGGATATTTCGCGCGCTACAGATATGGAATCATTAAACACCTGCTCTTCTAGGTCTTCTAAATTGGCAATTATCTTTCTAGACATGTGTAAGAGATCATCCACCAAGACATCAACGATATCATGAACCAAAAATCCTGTGGATTTTATACTACGACTTGTCTTTGGATCTTGACATGTCAAAATCAAGTCGTTGAGTGGTTGCAGATCACCTTGATGTATCGTAACTAGGTAATCAGAACCCACGAACATAGAGAGTTGTCCATAACCCATTCCGTTCTTACCATCTATTGGCGGAAAGCTTAGTATGACAAAAAAATGATCATCATAACTGTCCAATTTGGGAAGTTCAAATTTGGCTAAGCAGTCTTCCACATTGAGAGAATGAAAGCCAAACTCAGCAGCTAATGACTCCACATCCTCGCGCTGGGGGTTTAGCACATCAATCCATCGAAGTCCGTCTCCGGGTATGGTTTGAATTTTAGTCGGCAGATACTCTATTTTTTGATCCTGCCGTCCAGAGAACAGTCTCTTGGGGATAAAACCTCTCCTCATTCATATAACATGAATATACATTCATATAATTTTGGCGAAAAAAGTGGCTGATTCTACTCATCTGTCAGAGTCTGGCTAATGGTTATAAGTGAACAAATCACATGCATGACAGAATCGCATAACAGCGTCCAATTAAACCCGACACATAGGCGCACAATCTGAAAAACTAAAATCTCGCCAGTGGTGGACTAGTGGTGAATTTGGGGCGGGCGATACTGGCCGAAGCGGACTAAGATCGCCTAATATAGCCAAGTTATGTAATGACAGATAAACTCTGTGGCCAGAAATAATACAACTATATCACATACGTCTTTGAGATCAGTATTACAGATAATGCCAAGTTGTAATAACAAATGATTTAGACATGGATTAAATCTATACGGTCTGAGGATCTTTTGTCTTAGATATGCGTTGCTCCAACGAGTCAGGCAGTGGCATCTCTAACAAATCCCCCATCCGTAATCGCTTCAAGCCTGCGGCCACATCTTTGGCCTGTTGTTCGTCACTAGTCAGACCCAGTATAGACATCAAGTAACCAGCTCCGGTCTTGCCAGACAGTTCTCCAAACACAATAGTACGCCTATTACCCACAACATTAGGCGGAATAGGCTCATATGCTGCCGGATTCCGCAATATGGCTGCCAAATGTGTTCCAGCCTTGTGTTTGTATGCGGATGAGCCTACAATAGGTTTGGATTCGGGTATTGGAATCCCGGTATACAACTCTACATGTTTTGAGAGATCCCGTAGTTGGAATAGTTTAAAACGGTTAGGTGACTTGTAAAGTTTTGATATAACTACAGCAACTTCGGCCAAAGCTGGTATGCCAGTCCTCTCGCCAATACCATCTATTGTTGTATGTATCTGGGTAGCTCCAGCATCTATACCGGCCATGGCGTTAGCCAGTGCCAGACCCATATCGTTGTGCGTATGCACATCTAGTGGCGTATCAACAACATCGTGCACCATCCTGACAAAGTTTGCCATCCCCGATGGTCGCATCACACCTACAGTGTCCGGTAGACTAATTCTGTCCACTCCAACATCCCGTATGGCTTTACACATATCTCGAACAAAGTTAGGATCCGCCCGGGAACCATCCTCTAGAGTGAATCGTATCTTTAAACCATGAGCCTTTGCATACTCTATGGTCTCTACAGCCCGTCTCATCGCCTCCTCGGGAGTTATGCGTAGTTTATCCTTCAGGTGCACTTCAGATATTCCCAAGTATGCAGCACACCATGTTGCACCACAATCTATTGACACATCGATATCTTCCTTTAAAGATCTTCCGTGCGCAACTATATCAGCCTGTAGGCCCAACTTTATTATCGTCTTTGTAGCTTCACGATGATCCGGTGAGACAACCGGCGATATCTCAATTTGATCCACTCCAAAGCTGTCCAGTTCCCAGGCTATCTGAATTCGCTGTTTGTTTGTGAATGAAACGCCAGGGTGTTGCTCGCCTTCTCGTAGCGTGGTATCCAAGACACGTACGTGCTCAGGTCCATCTCCATTGTATTGTTCAGCGTATACGTTGGGATTCATGTATGGAAAAAAATAATTAAACTGTTTATAAACTATGTGGATTTTACTAAACTATTTTGTTCAAAAAATTAACTAAAAAATACTAAAAAAATTATTTAGTAATAAAAATAATCATTAGACATACGGAAGATCTGTCATGTGCTCTTGAAACTTTTCTATATACTCACAAGCAGGTTTGTAATGTATAGCCATCCAAAGCCTATTGATTTTTTGTCAATTTTAGAGTGGCACCTAAACATAAAATCAGCTGTTTCAATTGGTTTTGGTAGAATCATATAATACATTATAGATATGTGTTAAAAGATTTTCAGTGCAGCATCACTCAGATAAAACTGATGGACAGATATTCCTGTATGGACAAAACATACACACACTCTTACTAGGTTTGGCAGTAAAGTCTTCGGCGATTATACTCTTAGCGGCATCTTGTACTATCTCAAGGCCGCTTTGTAGTGACTGCTCATCTACCATATAGTCCCGAAATGTATCTTTTTCCAGATAGTAGAGTGAGACTTTGGTTGGCAATGAACCATACTTATCTTTGATAGCAGCTGCATAGATGTTGGTCTGTGGATGAGTTGTGATCTCTTTTTTTGATATTATACTTTTGCCAGTCTTGAAGTCCACTACGATATAATTGCCGTCAGCATCAGTCTCAATCCTGTCTATTCTGCCCGTGTACGTTATTTTGTCTATTATAATCTTAAACTTAACTTCGGAGCCAATCAGTGTATTTTTAGAACTGTCATTCCAAGCGACATAACGGTCTATTATATCATCCAATGTACTATAGACATTCTCAAATGTTGGTCTGTCATGCATGTAACGAACGGCATCCATCTTCTCTTTGACTTTAGTTTTAATCTTGGCGATATTAGGTTCACGTTTATCTAGTTGATCATTTGCCAGTTGCTCTATGGCGTCATGTATTATACTCCCTTTGGTCAGATGTATGGAGGGTTTTTGGGGTACCTTTAAGATTTCACGATACTTGAACTGCAGTGGACATTTTTGATATGGCTCTATAGTAGTGGCAGACAGGGTTAGGTTGTTGCCATAAACTAATCGACCCTTGGGTTGCGGAGGTAGACCCATCCTGGGCATGTTCACGTCTAAAAGCAGGCCAGGATCAAAACCATCATTGGTGCCGTTCTCTCTTAGATGTAACATTTCAGCCATATGTAGTACATTATGGATGGCCGCCCCCGGACGGGATTCACGTATGGCTTTACACGCATCTTCCTGAATGCGAAATATCTCTGCATCAAGTTCATCTTTGGGTGGCAGGCTGTTTTGTAGAGTTCCTACATGTTCTATCATATCGATATACGGATTGCTCCGAAAAGAGACATCATCCAAGAATACAGACGGCAGTCTCTCTTTTTTGGCGTCCTTGGCTTGTTTAGGATACGTCAGGTATAGCATATCTTTTGCCCTAGTCATTGCCACGTACAATAAATGCCGTTGCTCAAGCATGTACGCCTCTTCTAGGTCCCGTACTCGTCCTTTACCCTTCAATAATTCTTGTGGTATTTCAAATTCATCAGGTTTGTATTTGCCAGGTAGATTATCATCGTACAGGCCAGTCACAAAGACAACATCAAACTCTTTGCCCTTGCTCTTGTGTATGGTCATGATATTTATCGCATCAGCAGTGTCCACATAGTCATGTTCTCCATCACCCGTAGAGTCATCAGCAAGATCCAGATACGCTATAAAGTCTGACAGTCCAATGTTATAGTGCTTGGTGTAATCTTCTGCTATATGATATAGTCTATTTAGTATGTTCACATTTCTGACAGAGTCCGCTGATTCAGTGTTGGCATTTTTTTTATAAACGTCTGTATACTCGATCATTATTTTGTATAACACCTCCAATACTGTTGCCGATTTTGCCTCATCTGCCAATCTGTGTAGTCGGGATCCAATCTCTTGAATTTCGGCATCCTGGTCCGAACCCGAATAGTCCTCAAGTATAGAGAATACGCCATCGGTGGATTCATCTTTGTTGTAACGAGCTTTTGTATTCAAGGCGCGAATATTATGTTCGTATATGCCATCAATCTTTAGTATGTGGGATATCTCAAGTCCGGATGTGTGTGGCGAGTTAGCTATTTTGAGTAGAGATATTATTTGGGCAACCAATGTATTGTGTAGTATATTGCCAATACCCGCCAAAGTAGTGGGAATTCCATTATACCTAAGTGTCTCGGCAAATTTTTGACATTGCAGATTGGTTCTGCACAGTATGGCTATACTTTTGGATGATACGTCTAGCCCTTTGATGGTATCTGCAACAAATTGATGCTCGGCCTCCTCGTTGAATGCGGCCACCACCATAACCGGCTCACCCTCGCCTTTTGTTACGTGCATATCTTTGAGTTTTGTTGCCGCATCTGCCTTCAACAGTTGAGTCGATACAGCAGATATATTATCAGAACATCTGTAGTTTTGAGTCAGCATGACAGAGTTCTGGTTCTTGTATCTGTCAGTGAACTCTTCAAATATGCCACCAAAGGCTCCCTGAAAGCCCATTATGGATTGGTCTTCATCGCCTACAACTGTAATGTTGTCAGAGGTAGCAAGTAGACTTGCCAGCATAAACTGCGCATAGTTATTGTCCTGAAACTCATCAACCAAGACGTATCGAAATTTTTCCCCATAGTATTTCAGCATTTGAGAGTCTTGTTCTAAATATTTGACTGTCATTACCACCATATCCTCATAATCGATAAGATTCTTCTCTAGTTTGTATTTGTCATAAGCGCGATACACCTTTAGTAGTTCTTTGAGTTGTGGAGCATCGTTATCTTTGATATGCATCTCCAAGTCTTCATCAGATATCATCTCGCGTTTTGCCAAACGGATGGCATTTAGTATCTTTAAGCATGTCTTTTGGAGACTTCGGCTCAGATTTATTACGTCTTCATCAATATTCAGGCTCTCTATATTTCGATAACACCAAGCCAATCGGGCCATCTCACCAAATATTATAGTGTCATCGGATATGCTGGTTGTGATACTATTACTTTTTAGTATCTCCAGGCAGAGAGCATGCATCGTGCCAACCCAAACGTCACCCACACCTTTTTCGTGTAGTCGCCGGCGCATCTCATCGGCGGCCTTGTCAGTAAACGTCATGCAGAGTATCGAATCCTGGGAAACACCCTGCTCCACTAGTGCGACCACCTTTCCAACTATTACACGTGTCTTTCCAGAGCCCGGGCCGGCCTTTACCTGTAGTGGTCCATACAGATGTGAGACTGCAACTCTTTGGGAATCATCAAGTTCCATCACATGGTGCTTAAAAAGACAGCATATTAAACACGTCGATGTGTAGTGTAGTAGCATCAAGAGTGTAGATACTAATTTCTTTACAACCAATAGGTTTTTAAGGAAAGTATAATGCGATTAAGGCATAATGAGTAGTAAAAAAAGTGCTCCGCTACCGGCATCAAGCGGCGGCTTGATGAGATTCTTTGAGGATGAGACTAAGGGGTTTAAGGTTGATCCGCTCATAGTGGTCTCCATTCCAGTAAGTTTGATTACGGTATCATGGATGATACACATATTCCTGGCGCCCTGACCTAAGATGCAAACATCAACTGACGATGTATCAAAGCTGCAAGGGCGTTACTCCCTTACTCTGCTGACTCCTTCATCAAGATACTTTTCACTCTGTCTATCCATAGGAATGGTAGGAGCGCTGGTAGTCATATCGACAGTATGGTATATGAACCTGCAAGAATATTGGCGCATAGGTGCGGCGATTGGAGTACTGCTGGTAACACAGTATGTTGACTCTAGATTTATCAAAAACAAAGAGTACTCAAAGGCGCTACACGCCTCGGCATTTGGATGTTGTGTTTGGATGTTATCTTTATTGATGGGAGTTGTGACATCAGCCATAACTGGAAAGGAGCTACAGTCTTTCTTTGTGGTGATGGGGATGTTGCTATTTGCTAGTTTTCGTATAGGGATATACACCACAGTGCTGGGATGCTCAATTGGTCGCGCGTGGGCCATCTGTCTGATACAGCCTCTGGCCATATTTGCTGTCATGATACCTCCAGACATGTGGGGGGCAGTATTGTCTGATCCCGCATCTTTAGGGTATGGTATTACATATTTGGGATGTGCCACGGCATGGTCGGTACTCACCGATCGCTCTGGGAGGCCTGACTTGAAGAGTACACATGTAATGGTGCAGGCATATGTAGCATCGCAGGGTGGTCGACAGCAAGACATAGAGAGCATGATGGAGGAGAGCTCAAACAAGTCAAGCGTGCGGACTACGCTTCTTCGGTTTGGTGGTACAGATGGGTTTGCGCTTGTATTTCCAGAGATACATCCAGGTCCATATCATCCCGTCGGAGGCAGCAACATCACCTACAAAATATACGAAAAGTTAAACTCACGAGCCATGGTCATGCATACGATATCAGATCATGCACTCAATCTACCATCCCAGTTTCAAGTAGACGCATACCTAAAGAGTCTTGACAGTATGCAGATACAAAATAGTGGAGACAGGTGCTCAGAGCCTGTTGTGATATACAAAGGCAAGACACGAGTGACAGGTATAGCTTTTGGGAAGAACCCCGTGTTGTTCATGTCCATGTCGCCATACGGTATGGAAGATTTGCCCAGTATAATCAAGACTGAATCAGACAAGTATGCTCAGGCGATGGGATTTGGTCATGTCATGTTGGTGGATTGCCATAATGCCATGGGTCCTGTAATACCAGACAAAGAGTTGGAGAATATGTTAGATGCGGCTAGAGAGTGTCTAGAGCAGTTAGCAAAGAAAGAGCAGTATCCATTTGAGGTGGGCTATAGTAACGCAGATGATACGAAGGTTCAATCTGAAGATATGGGTATGGCAGGGTTGGGCATGGCATGTATAAGACTTAATGATGCACGGTACTATATCGGATGGGCCGATGCAAACAATATGAATAATGGTACGCGGGAGAGGGTGGTTGCCGATTTTGCAAAGGCCAAACGCGACCTGTTGGAGGTGTGCACATCGGATACGCACTTTGCACCAGTTAAGGCAAAGAACAGTCAGGGATACTATCAACTTGGTTTAATGGCCGGTGATGAGAAGGTATCAGGATGGTTTCTGGAGATGGCCAAAAAAACAGATAAGGATGTATCTGCTAAAAAGTTTGACATATTCAGCAGTGATACTGAACTGTTACTGATGGGCTCAAAGATATTTGAGTCATATTCAAAGGCCATGGACAAGTCCATGAATCTGGTAAAGATATTCATGATTGGATGTTCGGCACTGTTCCTGACTACTTTATTGATTTGATGTGTTCTATATTACCAAAGAAGTCTTCTGTGAATGATCTAAACTTCGATATCGGTATTATGGGAACATCATGCATGGTAAAGCGTTCTTGATGTATTGTAACTATGACTGGTACGGCAGTCATTTTGTGAAGGGTGGTCCACTGTTCTGCCCGAAGGGTCTGTTTTGTTGCTACTGTATATGGCACATCTCGCCGCCAATGTTTACAGTCTATCAGTAAGGCAGTGTTCATCTTTATGCCAACAACATCAATCTCTGAGCGTGGACTCTTCATCATGAGATTATATTGTACATCAAAACCCTCAGATTCAAGTATACATCCGGTCAATCCCTCAAAGTCTCGCCAGTCAAGATATGTTGTCACATCACGGATGGATATTCCTCTCTGTATGAGAATTATTCCGGCCTCCAATCGGCTACCTGTATTGTATACATAATTACAATCATCGCATACATCTCCGACTCCCCGCTGATGCCACCACTCCATCATGTTGATGGCAGAGTTTGTGGATACTTTTGTTGTGTCTGCAAACTCTTCGGACGATATCTTGCCCGGTACAATTCCACCAAGGCTGGACAGTAAGTTTATGTCGGTTATCATGTGTGTGACAGTATGATTTTGGGTTTTATATCATTGTGGCGTACATCTAGCCAGACTCTACAAATACAGGGTATCGCTCTTCCAAAGTCCAACTATCAATTGTACAATTAAAAGTAGTTTAGATCATAATATAACTTAGGAGTACTCACCGCACAAGAACAATAAAAGTTTTATAGATAGCATATATCATCGTACTCATGTTGCATTACGCCATACCCATTGTATCGGTAGTGGTGTTGTTTTCAGGTGTGGCATACGCAGATACAAACTTTGATACGGTACGATTCATACAGTATCTGGACGAGGATACTGCATTAGAAGAGGTCCGGAAAGGCAATATCGATATGTACTTTTGGAGGATTCCATCTGAACGGTTGGCTGAACCTGAAGATCGTGAGGGATTAAAGGTGTATGCATCTAGTGGAAACTCATACAGTCTACTGGTGAATCCGGCAGTTGCAGATACGTTCAATCCATTCTCCATACAAGAGATACGTTTTGCACTAAATTACATGGTGGATCGTAGCCTGATAGTGAATGAGTTGATGGGTGGATATGGCAGTATAATGATGTCATACTACGGGCCGCATGATCCCGAATACATATCAGTGTTGGAAGAAATAGAATCATACAACTTTGTATATAATCCAATACTTGCAAATACAATGATACATGAGGCAATGACCAATGCAGGCGCCATAAAAGAGAACGACATGTGGATGATGAATGGCTCATCAGTGGAGATAAAGGTGGTAATTCGAAGTGATGACCCCACACGTAAATCCATAGGTGAGATACTATCATTTGAGCTGGAGAAGGCGGGCTTTATAGTACACAGGGACTATGGTGATCTGAACAAGGCATTTGTTGCTGTGTATGGCGCCAATCCGGCAGATTTAGGTTGGCACATATACACAGAAGGATGGGGCCGTAGCGGCTTTGTCAGGTATGACTCTACAGGTCTGGCGCAGATGTACTCCCCGTGGTTCTCATTGATGCCCGGATATAACGACCCCACCTTCTGGAACTATGAGAACCCACGTCTGGACAACTTGACACAGGCCATATACACAGGTAGTTTTGCATCTGCAGAGGAGAGAGTCGGGTTGATTCGACAGGCAGTATCAATAGGTGTAGACGAGAGTGTGCGTATATTTTTAGCTGGACGGACGGACCAATATGCAGTACATGAAGGTATAGATGGAGTCATAAACGACTTTGGTGCAGGCGTACCCACAAGATTCACACCCATAAATGCACGTGCCGACAAAGACACTCTAGATATAGGGGTCAAGCAGATATATCAGGGTTCATGGAATCCGGTCGGAGGGCTCAGTGACATCTACAGCAGACACATATGGAATACAGTCTGGGATCCTGCAATATTCAGACACCCATATTCAGGAGAAGCCATGCCCATAGGAGCCACATGGGAGGTAGAGACTGCAGGTCCGCATGGCACAATGGATGTACCTGCAGATGCCATACTGTGGGATGTTTCAACACAGTCGTGGGCAGATGTGGGGGAAGGAGTGAACGCAACCAGTTATGCCACCATACATTATACATTTGGTAGTTGGCACCATGGCATTGAAACAAGTATGGAGGACGTACTATACTCGGCTTATTTTCTAGCCGAGTGGGGCACACAAGAAGGAGAAGATGACAGATCCTTTGATCCAGACTATACACCTAAGGCATCTCAAGCACTGGACAGCATAAAGGGGATTCGAGTCATAGACGAGAATACACTAGAAGTATACGTAGATTATTGGCACTTTGATGAGGGAGAGATAGCAGACTGGTCAGTCCTGGGACTGGCCATGCCGTGGGAGATATACTATGCCATGGAACAGGCAGTCATAGACGATAAGACCGCCTTCTCCAGATCAGCTGCTACTGTAAAGGAGGTAAGCTGGCTATCAGTATTGATTCCCGATGATGCGGCCATACTGTTACAGTATCTAGAGGAGTTTCAAGAGAACAATGTTACGCCTGTAGCACTATCAGGTATCACTAATACTCACACAGAACGATATGACGCGGCCATATCATGGATAAAAGAGTACAATCATGCCGTCATCAGCAATGGCCCATATACTGTACAGGGATACTCGCCAGAAGCTCGCACTATAACCATACAGCAGTTCCAAAGTGACAACTACCCGTTTGCAGCAGATGAATGGTCGCATTTGGAGAATGTAAGCATACCCCGCATTACAGACATATCAGTTCCAGAGACGGTCAGCGTCAATAGCCCCATGGAAGTGGTCGTAAATACAATGCATGCAACCAACCTCAAATACTTTGTAACAGATTCAACTGATAGTGTTGTGGCATCTGGAGATGTGATACCCCAGCCCCAAGGAAATACAATACTTGTAGATACCACATCATTGACAGAGGGTGTTGCCAACTTTAAGATATTTGCATTATCCGATACAGTGTTAAGGCCGGACTCATACTCCAGTGGCTTTTTCGTGACAGATGCCCAATTACCTACCTCAGAAGAAGTGGAGGTTCAGGCAATGCCTCAGGATAATGAAGCGTGGTGGGTCGTAATTCCCATAGTAGCCATACTGATTGGTATTGGCATATCGTACAGATATGTCAGATCAAGGCAAAAGTCTGTATGACTTGGCTATATCATACATTTGGTCTTTAGTGTGGGCACCTGAGTACTCTTGTAGTGGGCCGGCGTTCAGCTCTAAAAATGTATGACCCCATCGAAACTTATCTAACAGCAAGATGGCTCTATCCATAAATCCAGTTATGTATAGTGCGGCAGATATCGCCTCAACTGTACTAAGTTTGCCTATCTTTGCGTAGTTTGTGGGATTGCCTGCCAGTAATGGAGGCAGATGTCGCCCATGACTATACATTATACGGGTGAACTCTTGTGATGCCAGTCTCCAGGAGCAGTCAATTGCGCATATGTTACGATTATTATCCCTAGGAAGGAGGACCTCATCAGCGTATGGATGTAACAGCATGCTGTTGACAGGTATGCGTCTTACGGGTATAGCCATCTTGAATTTTACCAACTTTGCAGCTGTACATTTTTTAGGATCATCCTGACCCATCATAACAATCTGTACTATATCATACGTCATGGTCTTGCAGATGCAGACATCTCAATATAGTCATGGGTGGTAGTATTCAATTGCGCTATACGATTTAGAGTATCCACACTCTGCATATCATCCATCAATATGACAGATTCGCGCAGCATGCTGTTAAATGCACGTAATGACTCGGTATACGCCGAGTAGCTCTCAGACCACTCTGCTGGCGGGCCAGTCGTGGCCAGTATGGATATCTGACCTACAGTCTGGTCCGACAACACCTGAGCTGCCTGGACATACTCGTCTACGGTTATTTGCCCGCTTAACACCATCTCGTACTGTTCTTGAAAGGATATCTGTAGTGTGTTGTGTATGTTTGAGACAGAGTCAAGTTGGGCCGCATAATCTGTAGTTACAAAGATGGTACCAGAATTTTGCGGTACCACATATACAATAAAGCTCGCAGCAGTTATGGCTGCTAGTATGATAACGGTCAGTATAAGGCCCCTCTTGCTGAATCTGCCACGCCCTTTGGTCATCACATCGATATACAATACGTATGATATAAGCGCTAGAGGTTTAATTATACGACAAGTGTCATTGTATGTGATGGACAAGTATCTGATGGTGATTCTTGCTTTGTTGGTAGGAGGGATGATAATAATGGCCACTCAAGAGAGATGGCTTCCGTTCTACGGTATGCTCGCAGGCGCCATCATTGTCATAATGTACTCATCGTACAAAAATAGAAGAGAATACAAAAGGAAAAGAAGATGATTATACGTTACAGTTCAAGCCCAAACGACTCTGCAATCTTGGAGAATCGTTCATACGACTCCAAGTACTGTCGTCCTCTAGGGGTAATTACAAATGTGTGTCTGCCGTCATACTCTATCTTCGTGACCAAGCCAGCACCGGTAAGGTTATCCAGAAATTTTCCTAGTCTGGAATGCGAAAGATTTGCCCTGGTCAACAATGAAGTAGTTCCAATACCCTTCATACCTGAATCTTGGGTTACCGTCAGCAGATCTGCTATTATCTGCATACTAGTTCTATATGTGGCCATTACAAGATATATAACATATATCCTTATATAACTTTGTTAGTTTTGGGGTACCGTGATGACTTGCCCGACATATGTAGCAGAGCATTCACTCCTAACAAGCTGGACAGAACAGGAATGATTCTTCGCAAAGACAACTCTCTAGGCTAACTACCGGTCCCCTTAACAATAAATATATGGCCATAGCGAAGGTTTAGTGTATGGTTAATCCTAGAGCATGGCTGGCAGAAGGCATATCTACATTTGCCTTGGTCTTCTTTGGGCCTTTAGCCATAATATTGGCGATAGCTTACTTTGGTGAGGGTTTAGACACCATGTCAGTCTTCTTCATATCACTGGTCCATGGTGGAATAATTGGTATAATGATATATGCATTTGGTCACATATCAGGAGCACACATCAATCCAGCTGTAACGATTCCAATGATGATAGTGCGTCAGATTCCCATCAAAGATGGAATAGGGTATGTGATATCACAGATAGTTGGTGCCGTTATAGCATCACTCACGTTACTGACAATATTCCCAAAGTTGGGTATGGATGTAAATCTAGGAACGCAGCCAGGGCCTTCAGAGATAATCAACAGCAGTGCAGCATCAGGTTTTGCCGTAGAGGCGATACTGACATTCTTCCTGCTGGTCACAATATGCATGACTGCTGCCCACAAAAAGGCTAGTGCTGGATGGGCAGGATTTGCAATAGGTGGGATGGTGTTTTTGATACACATGGTTGGAATACCATTAACGGGCGCATCAGTAAACCCGGCCAGAACATTTGGTCCAGCACTTGTCTCAGGATTCTGGGAGTTTCACTGGATGTATTGGGCAGCGCCCATAGTTGGCGGTATAATTGCAGTGGTCATAATGAAGTACATCTATCTGAACAAAGAAGACTAGAATACAAAAAACATACCCCCAATGAATAAAAGGTTCGCACCATCAGGTATCATATAATGAAAGCAGTACATTTTGATGGGACATCGTTGGGGTTTAATCCAGAGTTTCCAGATCCCACAGATGGTACCATAGTACGCGTGGATCTTGCAGGAATATGCGGAACTGATATAGAGATAGCATCTGGCTACATGGGATACAAAGGTGTTCTAGGGCACGAGTTTGTGGGTACTGTAGTTAAGTCAGAGAGTGCAGCCTTGGTGGGTCAGCGCGTAGTAGGAGAGATCAATGTTGCCTGCGAAAGGTGTCATACATGCGCAGCGGGTCTGACTCGTCACTGTCCACACAGGTCGGTCTTGGGCATACTAAACAGGAATGGAGCGTTTGCAGAGTACCTATCGCTGCCGGAGAGAAACCTACATGTCATACCAGATTCAGTATCAAATCATCAAGCGGTCTTTGTGGAGCCTCTCGCAGCTGCTTTTGAGATTTTAGAGCAGGTTCCATTGCGCCCAGAGTGGCGGGTAGCGGTTCTGGGCGATGGTCGGTTGGGACAACTGATATCCATGGTGCTGGACAGATATTCAAAGGTGAAATGTTTTGGAAGGCATCAAGATAAACTGGACAGACTAGAGAATCTTGGTGTGAGTGCCAGCATGTGTATAGAGTCAGCGGATATTGGCAGATTCGATGTTGTGGTCGATGCAACCGGGAGTAGTTCTGGATTGATAGATGCCACAAAGCTGGCCCGGCCCAGGGGTACCATAATACTAAAGTCCACTACCGCCTCTGGCAGCAACCACAATCTCACACAGACCATAATAAACGAGTTTACCTTGGTGGGTTCGCGATGCGGTCCGTTTGCACCAGCAATAGATGCCTTGTCTTCAGGTATCATATCAGTAGAGGATATGGTGGACTGCACGTACAGTCTGGATAGATATGGGGAGGCGTTTGAGCGCGCCAAGAGTGGGGCGCTAAAGGTGCTGTTTGCACCATGACTCTTTTGAAGACAATACACAAATTTGTATGTTAAATTTAGTATTAGTGTGCAAACTTGCACCACAAGATACACGCCATGTTGCGCAAAAGTCAAAGAATCAACTCTTATATGAAAGATAAAAGTCATCGAAGTATGAAATCAGCACGAATACCAGGTCCAAATGAACCTCTAAACCTGGTAGAGTCTGAGACTCCATCTCCAAAAGAGTCACAGGTATTGATCAAAGTTCTGGCTACAGGTGTATGCCACAGTGATCTCCACTTGTGGGAGGGCGGATACGATATGGGAGATGGGAACTTCATGAAGGTCACAGACAGAGGAGTAAAGTACCCTGTTACGCCAGGTCATGAAGTTGTAGGCACCATACATCAGACTGGTCCAGACACAGGAGGGTACACGGTGGGCGAAAAAATTTTGGTATATCCATGGATTGGGTGCAGAAGATGTCCTGCATGTATGGCGGATAATGAGAATTTGTGTGATACACCCCGTTCCTTAGGAGTCTTCCAAGATGGCGGATATGCAGATTATATGCTAGTTCCGCACCACAGGTATCTGGCAAGACTAGGTAATGTGAATGTAGAGGCGGCCACATCCTTGGCTTGTTCTGGTCTTACAGCATATACAGCAATAAAGAAGGCCAATGCTAACTCACCTCGTTATATAGTGATTGTGGGGGCAGGAGGTCTAGGACTCATGGGCGTGCAGATAGCTCATGCCATAACAGATGCCACCATAATTTGTGTAGATTTGAGTGAAAAGAAGTTAGAGACGGCTAGAAAGATGGGTGCTCACCATACGATAATATCCAAATCAGAGAATGCCGTAAAGGACATCATAAAGATATGCGATAACATGGGCGCAGATAGCGTTGTAGACTTTGTAAATGCATCTGCCACCGCCAAGTTGGGCATGGATGTTCTACGTAAACGGGGCAATATGGTGCTAGTGGGGCTATACGGAGGGCTACTAAACATATCGTTGGTCACCATACCATTAAAATCCATCACCATACAAGGAGCATATACTGGAAGTTATAATGATATGATAGAGTTACTAGATTTGGTCAAAAAAGGGCACATAAACCCCATGATATCCAAGAGATATTCATTGCCAGAGTCGAATGACGCACTAATCGATCTGAAAAACCGTAAAATAACTGGTCGAGCCGTCATTACGCCAAATGTATAATGGCAGATGATACAGAACCCATTGCCAGACTTGAGGCAGCACTATATGCAGCAGGCAGGCCATTAGAGATATCTGAGTTAATACGTGTGTCAGGTACGGGATCAAAGACACGTACCATCAGCATGCTCAATGAGATAATGAAGAGGGTCAACAAACAGATGATGGCGCTAGAGGTGTCTCGGCTTCCTGATGAGACATATGTTTTACAGCTAAAGCACGAGTATAGTGAAGTCATACGTAAGTTTGCCTCACAGCCACTGCTGTCCCGGGCCATGCAAAAGACGCTATCATATATTGCATTTATGCAACCCGTCTCCACTAAGCAGTTGGTTGAGACTCGAGGAAATGGCGTATACGCACATCTCAAGGAGCTAAAGCGGCTGGGTTTTGTAACGTATCAGGATGCAGGTAGACTAAAGATATACAACACCACAGACAAATTCGGTAGTTACTTTGGCATACATGACTCCCAAGAGCTAAAACAGAGACTCTTCAAAAAGATGAGAACGTGACGCTTTAAATTAGAGGTATGTAGTCTTGTACACATGCGAAAATCTGTAGAGAATCTGGCTACCAGTAAATTGACAGGTGGGCGTAGGCATCCACTGCGCGTACGTCGCAAGTACGAGATGAATAGATACCCAAATGAGGCTTTAGCCAAGGATGCTCAGGTGACAGTTACCCGAAGGACTCGAGGAGCCCACTCCAAGACTGCTCTAAAGACTGCCGAGTTTGTGAATTTGTCCGGGGTCGGCGATACCGTCATAAAATCAAAGATAGTCAAAGTCTTGTCGAATCCCACAAATAATGACTACCAACGCCGAGGTGTCATAACACGTGGAGCAATTCTGGAGACAGAGGAGGGAACCTGTCGCGTGGTATCAAGACCAGGGCAGGACGGCGTTGTCAATGCCATATTCATAAAGGAATGATATAATGTCGCGGCCGCTCAAGAAAGTTGCCATACTAGGCTGTGGGTTCATCGGTACACAGTTGGCATTAGCAATAGATTCAGGTGCAATACCCGCCAAGCTAGAGCGCGTATATGATTCATCAAAGTCAGCATCAAATGATCTGGTGGCACGACTAAAGTCAAAACCAGAGATAAGCCAAAATGCCCATCTACTGTCCTATCCGCCTGTTGATATCGTGGTAGAGGCTGCATCGCAGGATGCCGTTAGAGATATAGCATTAAGTGTCATACAGAACCGTCGGGACATTATAATAATGAGTACTGGTGCCCTGCTGGACAGCACCATAAGTGAGGTATTATCTCAAGCATCCGAAGAGTTTGGTAGTAGAGTATACCTGCCCTCAGGGGCCATAGGAGGTCTGGACGCCATATATTCGGTGCGAGATCATATAAGAGAGATATCCATTACAACCACAAAGCACCCAACATCACTAAAAGATGCGCCATACTTTGCGCAGTCAGAGATAAATGTAAACGACATTGTCGATGATGTAGTAACATTATTCCAAGGTAGTGCCGCCGATGCAGTAAAACTCTTTCCAGCCAATGTGAATGTGGCAGCATCAGTATCTATGGCAGCAGGACAAGACGTCTCCGTCATAGTAAAAGCTGACCCACATATTACAACCAACACACATACTATACACGTACAAGGGAGTTTTGGTACAATGCAGTTTACGTTACAAAATTCCCCAGATCCTGACAATCCAAAGACCAGTAGATTGGCCGCCCTCTCGGCAATCAATACATTGTACAAATATTGTGCCCATGGAATTATTGTAGGTTCTTAGGCAAAAATACCAAAACACTTACCAATGGTTACCAAACACAAAATACTCATTATAGTAAATTAAATTTTAATATCTGTCTACTAAAAGTGGGAAAATCAAACATCATGTATGTAGTCCAAATCTTTCTGTCCAGACATATTCGACAAGACTACAATTCGATTGGGCTAGACCTCAATATGGACATGTGTAAAAAAACTGTATTTTATACATCTATAGATGAATTAGACGTGAGGTTGAAGGCAGGATGCTATACAAAGAAACACAGCTTCAAACCACCACAATAGCAAAACCTTACTCCTGACCGAATATACGCCACAACACACAGTTACTAATTCTCAATACAACTAGTCCTCAATATGACAAGTCCTCAATGCAGCAAGGATTAGAAGATATACTAAACATTAAATGTTTTTTTAATGACTAAAATCTGATCATAGTTGTTTTAATATATTTTGAATATTATTTTTAGATAAATAAAAAATATAGTTTTAATGCCCATAAAGAGACCAGTCAAGTGAATTTAAATAATATTTATTTATTAAATTTTATAGTGTGAACATCTTTGAGTCTCCTATCACTCTACATAGTTATTACAGCCTCTGAATTTGGTCATCAATTCAGGAAGGATCTATTAAAAATGCCAGTACTGGCCTCCATCTCTGCCCTCGTATCTACAAAACTTTTGTTTGGACAAAAAGCGCCTTAAAATATGTCATGATTAAAGATGGGTGTGAGAGTAGATTTCTGCTTTCTGAGTATAATAATGGTATTTTTATATTACACAAGCATTATTCAATATATGGCTGTATCACAGGTGGTTGACAGTAATAACATGATAACAGTGTCCAAAAACAGTATGGTCCCAGCTGTTGAAAAATTTCATCTTATACATTCGGAAAGTTTTGCATTACATGTTAATACACAAAAGTGTCATAATATGGATTTGTTAAGAGCCATACCATATGATTTTAATGGATATTGGTGGTTATTAGATACAATGAGGAGGTCGTATTGATGGTAAATACCAAACAGCACTCCATGTATTCATATGGTAGCGTGGATGAAAATGGTAAAAAACGCACATCACAGGATTTTACAAGATTGGCAAGGCCGTTTATTGATAGAGCTGTTAATAAAATTATAAAAAAAAATAATCCCCAAAAAATTATATTATTTGGGTCGTATGCACGTGGTACCCCCAACTTTCACAGTGATGTTGATTTGTTGGTAGTATTAGATGAGGTGAAAGACCAAATTGATGATGTGGCAAGAATATTAGGTACAATTGACCCTGCAGGTATTGCAATAGATGTCATAGTTGTCGACCCAAAAGAGTTGGAGCGTGTAAAACACGACACAGGGTATGTATACTATTATGCGCTAAAAGAGGGTGTCATGCTATATGAGCGCTGAATCAGCTAGAAAGTGGCTGCAATATGCTGAAGGTGACCTGAAAATGGCAACATATGCAGAGACCATCGGCGACATAAACAACATGAGACTCCATATTCAGCAATGTATTGAAAAATCACTAAAAGCGGTGCTAATTTACGAGAACAGGGAGGTGCCGCACACACATAATCTGCTAGAGATATACGGTGCAATATCTTCCGATTGGTCAGTTAAGGATGTACCCTGTGATCTAAAGAGAATATCGACATGGGTCATTATTGGCAGATATCCGGTGTCATATGATGAGATACCCGCAGAGCCCGATGCAAAAACAAGCTTAGCTGAAGCACGCACTATACTATATGCTGTAAAATCTGAGATAAAAAGACGAGACAGCACACATTAAAAATTAAATGTAATCAAAAGTTGGAAAATAGTTTTATGATTTTAATAGACTATATACGACCAAAATTACACAATATTAAAAACACAAAAGACAGTACAGTCATAAAGAGGTCCAGGTAAAATTTAAAAACATATCTGAAT
>VYCS01000035.1:0-11182 GCA_009843815.1 Cenarchaeum sp. SB0675_bin_21
CCTATTATCTCATCCATTTTTGAACGGTTTTTGTTCATATTTAGTTGAATAGATTTTTGTTGTTCAGTTAACTTTGATTCACTGTTAACATACTGAGATATTTCGTTGTTTAATTCTGCAAGTAATGTATGCTTCTCTTGTACTTTGGTCACATACTCATCTAGCCTTTCAAATCTAATGGCAGTTTTTTCGTTAGTATGTTTCATATTTTTTACAATTTTTTTGATATTATCTATTGATGTATTATAATCCTCCATACTGAATGCTTGTCGAATTATCTCTTCACGGTCCTTGCTTTCTATGATAGACTTTATCTCTTCTTGAGGAACATATACAGCATATCGGTAGACCCGGCTGTCGGCACGAGAATTGGTAAGTTCATTAAATCCCAAAATTTCTAACACTCTTGATCTTAAATCTGAGATGGCCAACGGTTCTTTTACTCCATCCACCATTATATACGACTCTTTGGAGCTCTGGCTGGGTCTATTGTTTTTTATGTATATGACACGCCCTATCTCGTACGTGATGCCATCAACATCAAAGCGCAGTACCACCTCGCCCTTTTGTTCTTTTTTTGACACTAAATGTTTCAATAAATAAGAGCTTCCAAACAAGGCAAATTCTACAGCCATTAATATCGTGGACTTGCCTGATCCCATATCTCCACGAAATAGTATGCTTCCACTGGGAAATAATATATTGAGCTTACGATAACTTCGTATATTCTCCAGCTCCAAGGATAGCAGCTTCATTACACATCAAGTTCCATACGGGATATTACATCAGAGGAAATTCTATGCGCATAGTCCGCAGATGTCTCATTATCGGGTTGCTTTATACGGGTTGATGAGAGTATGGATTGCGCAAGTGTAACTCCACGATCACCGATTAGATGATCCCGTTTCATGCTAATCTGCTTTATATTATCTTGAAATGTTTTAATCTCTACCTCCTCCATGGTACCAGCAGGTTCTCCACGAATATCATACTCCTTAGATGTAAACTCGCGTCTATGTATTATGACATCAATGGCGCCATTATCCAGTAGTTGTTGTCGTACCGCTCTTAGATCAACATCTGTTGTACGGCCACGAAGTAATTCTCCAAATATTCTAAGGATTACAACTTTATCATTAGTAGAAATACTTGTGATTTTTGTTGTAATTTCATCTTGCACGTGATCAGATGTTTGCATATCCGCATCTACAACTATCAAAACATAGTCACATGTGGGCACATCTATAAAATCTATAGATTTTACTGTACTATCAAACTCCACAATTACAAATCCCCTACGTTGCCCCTTCGCACTGTTCTCCATATCACTAGAATGTCCTGCAAAAAGCGTTCCCGGGTATACCACATGATTATATCCAGAAAAATGTTCGTTTTGATGTTCATGCATATGGCCGCCAGCATAGTAGGCGAACCCCTTTGGTAGTAACGATACAGGCATACCATCATCGGCAATAGTGTCCATCATTTCGGTGATTCCACCATGAAACAGAAATATCTTAAAACCAGATTCAGACTCCAAGGGTGTACGTTCTAAATTCTCATAATAGTCTCTATCGCGGCCCACCTTTAGGCCACCCAAGCCAGCAATTTTTGCGCCGGTTTTTGGATCAGTGATAAAGTCCAGGCCAATGTTTCCAGACTCAAGTGCAACTCCCCGAGGTTTTATCATGTAACCGGCCGCCACAAACAAGTCGATAACAGAGTTGCTTATCGGTGAAAAATCATGGCTTCCGTATACAACATAGACAGGTATACCAGAATCGTATAAACGGCGGAACTGCTCCATAGCCATCTTTTGTACACGCATATCTGGGATGTTATTATGAAATATGTCACCACACATTAGTACAAAGTCTACATTGTCAGATATGCATCTGTCAATGGAATGTGTAAAGGCATATTTCTCTAATCTTTTAAGTGCGTCAGATTTGTGATATCCCAAATGAACATCAGCAAAGTGGGCAAACTTCACTAAAATACCCTCATCTTTGGTTTATTGTCAGGGGGTTTTTTAATTACATCTTTAAAATTTGGTATTTTAATTGGTAAGGCAAATGGAACATATATACTACTAATTATGGCTTCGCCCAAATCTAAGCTAGCAATATTATGATCGTCTTCCGACAGATCTTGAGATGCCGACTCTATTATTGCCTGACGTTCTAACTTCATCTCATTTCCAAGTATTATTTTTGTATTCATGTTTGCTAGTATCACCTTTGGAATAACACTGGTTAATTGAGTTATAGCAGTAAGACCTACCTGAAACTTTCGTCCCTCTCTAGCAATTGTAGAGTATATGTTGTTGATGCCAGATTTTAAAATATCATCACCTATAACTCGGGGGGCTTCTTCAATCACTATTGTGGCTACAGGCTTTTCATGTAAGCGTCCTTCGGCACGCGCAGATTTATATCGATCTAAAATACTTGAGGCAATTATTGAACCGACAATTAATTCAGCATCGTCACTAAGATTGGACGTATCTAGGACTACAACTTTCCCAGATTCAATATGGTTTACGATCTGATTAATTGTTTTATCACCACGATCTTTATCAAATACATTGTGTTTCGACAGTACAATATTTTCATCATAGTTTACTTTCAAGTCTAATGCTTGGCGTAACTTTTGCTGTAAAACATTGATTGTGACCGCGCTCTTACTGGCCTCGGCTGGGTTGTCGGAGTCCGGTGTCGAGTATTGGTACAACATTAACTCAGATATCCACTCTCCCTTGTATTTTGAGTAAAATTCACGCATTTTACGATCTTGCGGTTCTGAAAAATCTATAATGCCATCAAAGTGATCAGGCCGTATGGCGTTTAGATTAATTATGAAAGTGGGGGATCCAGGAGGCGGATTCATGGGTGTGTAATATACGAGATTATTTCTTGAATTCGGGTGGTCCTTTAAGCCTATTTCTTTTTGTCCATAATACTCATTATGTGCATCAAGTACTAATGCTCCCACATTATTAGAATATAGTAAATAGTACAATATTGTCTTTACTAGATTAGATTTACCTCTACCAGTGGTGGCAGGTATTAGTACATGGTGTGAAAATATTTCAAATGCGTCCAGCCATACCTCAGCATCATAAAGCACCTTACTGCCACTGCGTATATTACCAACAAATATTTTATTTGTATCTTCTTTTTGAAGAAATTTTAGATCTTGTGTGGCGACCATTCGCAGTTTATTAAAGAATTTAGGCATGCCTTTGGGAAGTACAACCGTATCGTTGGTGTTTATTCGTGCAAGTATTTTGACTCTAGCCAGTATATAATTTACAAAGTCAGGCTCATAAAATTCTGAGCTTGCAAGCTGTTCTTCAAGTATTACACCAGACATCATCTCCTGTACCTTGCCATTCATCTGTGAACCATACTCTAAGTCAAATATCTGTAAAATTAAGATATGATCATCTTCCTCAGAGACTAACAAGTCTCCAATCTCTAGACAGGATCCTGACTTTTGGCGCAGCATTATGTTTCCAAATGATCCACCAACAACCTGGCCTATGTTCAACTTGTCACCTCGTTAAGTCGATCATGAGCCTGAAAACCTCGTATCTGTTGCATTATTTTAGACAAGTGCAAAGTTCGCATTTTTGACTCCAAAAGACCAGCGTGGAGTTTGATCTCATCTCTTCTCACTTGCGCAAACCTATCAGCGTCAATTAGACCGTACGGGTATCCTAAAAATGACATATCCTCAGAATTTACAGCCAGACTTGCTAATATACTGTTTATTCGTGTATTGCTCATCTGCTCATGCTGTGTCTGTAGTATCTCAAACCTAAATGGAAATTGAGCATTTGGGTGCAATTTTATTGCCATAACAAAACCAGGATCGTGTGGCGAGACGCCACTGACCACATTGATGCGCCATCGGCCATATGTAGTCTGCCGCGAGATGTCACTTACCCTGTTGAGTAATGGTTCGCCACCCCTGGTCAATAGATGAGTGGTCTTGGATATTGCGCATACTGTCACATCTTTTATTTGAGCTTTTTCAAACAGTAAATGGGCATATTTGGCTTCTATTTTATTAAATGTGGTCAATGAGCCATCCATCACAATAATATCACCGCTGGACAGTGCATCCAGGGCGGTCAATGCTAAACGCCACTCTCCAAGACTACGTGGCAATGTATAGATGCGCGGATCATCGGCAGTTACATTACTTATTCCAGCAACAATATCATTTACGTCCGGAATGTAAGATTTATGGGAGTTTTTGGACGGAAATAGTGTTACATCGTGGGTAATTTGACTTTGTTCTGAGGTAGACTTTATTTTTTGTCGTATACACGAAAGAAACTCCACCCTAAAGTTGGGTATAGGGTATACCCTCTTCTTGCCTTGAAAAACAGAGTAATATATGCGGTTTAGAGATATTGTAAAATTAGGAGATTTTACGATTGTTCCATTACCACCATCAATAAATGCAATTTTGTTGGGAGTATCTGTTGTTAAAACTTCTATAAAGTTTGAGGGTTTTAATTCGTAGGCTTTCTGATATTTGGATGGTAAGAGTACATCATCATGAGGCAGTTCAGTCAGTGTCTTATTCAGATCTCTGGCTAAATCACCCAATGGATCAAGGGTGTTTTTCACGATATACAAATTATTTGGCACAATTTAAAGCGTTATGTAGTAATATTATTAATGTCAGTAATTATGCAAGTTTTTTACGTTTAATCTCAGAGCGCTTCTCAGAGCCCATACGACCCATACCATATCTATCTAAGTTAACAAATTTTATAATCTCAACCAAATCCGGATGAACTTTTTGAAGGCACCTGTACATCTCTTGCGTCACGTCCCGGTAATCAGAATGTCCCTGAGGTAAAGTTCTCAGCTCAATAATATGACACAATTCACGTAAGTTGACCTTTAACATATAGGGATAGTTATATGCAAAATTTACAACATACTGTGATAGAGAGGGCGCGTCAGTGTGTATTGTGTTGTAAGCTTCTTTTGATGCATTCATACATTCATGAAAGTCTTGGGAGAAACCTGCCTGTATTATATCATCAGGTATGGTAAAGCCGTGACGAGTACTAAGAGGCTGACGCTGCATTGTTAAAACACGATGTCTATGCATATCTCTAAACATTCCATAGTTGTTTATCAGATCAAATGTATAAGAGACTAACTCAAATGCCCGAGGAGGTCGGTGTCGCCGATTTTGGCGCAGATTAGTAAATGACTTTATTATTTTACGCTTTTTTGATTTAGGCATATCTTTAACTATACCGTATAGTGAACCAAATGTTCGATGAGAATTTTCATAGAGTAGTCCAGATATAACAAGATTTAATGCATCTTCAGGAGGAGTATAAAACGGCATCTTTGTACAGTGTTGTAGAGGGACATCAGTATTTAGACTAATTTTATCAGACTGTTTGGATAATTTTACCATATATTCTTGTAATGCCAATCCATATTTATCACCAGCACGTTTTACAAATGCACGAGCGGTAGCCGTTAATTCGTTGTATATATCACTCCCCAATTTTTGTACTTCGTTGAGTGGGGATGACTTTAATACGCTAATTAAATATTCAAATGCCCTTCCATTTCCGGCAATACCCACATTGGTGAGTGTTGAGGCAGGAAGTAGACTTCGCAGTGCATCAGATGTCCGAGCCTTAAGTGTACCTTTGTAAATTCGTTGGGCGGCCTGTACATCTTGGCTCTGTGTCAGTTGGGAGAATGGTTTTTCAGTATTACTCTCGGAGTCAAAGAATGTATGCGACTCAATCGGAGTAACCTCCTCCATATACTTTAGCATCGGAGCTGTAAGTTTTGAGTATGTTTCAAACGACAATTCACATGAGCTAGTGTATGCTTTTTCATGTCGAGACTCCATCACATCCTTGCCTTTATAGTATGCAAAGTGGCCGTCTATTTTTTTGTCCCAAAACACGTATCGACTGGATTTCTCTAAAAAAGATAGTCCTAGTCGACGGTCTTCTACGGTTTGTATGGCAATATTCGAGAGGCCTTCAACGCCAATCTGCACAAGGCCCAGCTCGGCCACTGAATCATCCCCATATTCGGAGAGTACACGTTCGTAGAATCTTTCACCACGATTCGGATTAGTAAGAAATTCATCAAGGAATATGCGTCTCATACTGTTGCTACTTCTGCTATATCTAGACATGAGAGCCCCCCTATCAACCTGGCTGGGAGTGATTATTGCAAAGACGGCCTTGTCTGGGTTCGAGAAATGTCCTTTTAGTTGATTACGTTCAGTACTTGTGAATTCATCAGTCAATTTACAATAGACGGTAGGGTCGTATATATAGTGTGTTTCATATACAAATCATAAACTAACTATTTAGTGTATATCAATAGACATCTTCTCATGCCCAATATTGTTTGGCACATTTTTATAGTATTGGCATTATAGTACATTATGGACGATTTTGAAAAAGAGTATCCGGGATTCGACTGGAAGAATACTCCTGCATATAAGCATCCCGGCGGTAAAGACTGTCCTTGCCCAAAACATGAGTATATTCGGGAGCAGATCAACTACGCCCGACAGATGAACAACAATCGTGAAAAGGCAAATGTGACATTGCGCTTTTGTCCCTCCCATTACAAGGTGTACAATGAAGAGGTAATCCCATCCATGCCCATAAAATATCGTATATTAACAAAGATAGCACTACGTCTAGGGGCCATAAAGGTAGTCCAACTCACTCATATGCAGTCGGATTTGTGCTTTTACTGTAAATTTGGCAGTGGTGGTTATGATAAAAAGACGGAACTCCCACCTACATTCTCATAATAAGTTGGTCTAGCACGGTCACATTGGGTTTAGTTCTATCTTTGGCTTGTTTGGTGTGTCATGATGACATTTTTTACCGCATAGGGGACATGTTTTACGATCCAATAACACACATTGGCAGGTGTGTGTTTTAAAGTACAAGTCGGCTAACTTTGTGTACTCACCAGTCCCATTGCAGAACGAACATGAAGAGTTTAGCAGTACTATTACACCCGTTCCCTTACATATAGGGCATTTATTGGTCATATATGAGAATATTACATCATAAATAAAGAGTTTTTTGGCATTATAGTATTTTGATCAGAATACTAACGGACGTTTCAATATACATATAGCAAGTGCTTTACAGCTAGACTGTAATGACCATGGATAACCTGAAAGACTTTGTCAAAATTTTGGAGGAGAACGGTGAGTTGAAAAGAGTTACCACTCAAGTGGATACCAATTTGGAGATAGCAGAGATACTTCGGCGTACAATGTACGAGGGCGGACCTGCCATACTCTTTGAAGATGTAAAAGATTCCAATATGCCCGTGTTGGGTAATGCTTTTGGATCCATGAAAAGGCTCGAATTAGGCCTGGAGATGTCTGACTTTACAGAGATTGGAGAACGCATAGCATCCATGACAAAGATGGATATGCCTTCTGGTCTTTTAGGTCAGATAAAGAATATTCCTCAGCTCAAAAAGATGACTGCATCATTTCCAAAGTCAAAGAAGGATGGTCCTGTACAGGATGTAGTTATGGGTAAGCCATCGTTCTCACAATTACCTATACTGAAAACATGGCCAAAAGATGCTGGTCGTTTTATTACATTGGGTCTGATAGCAACACGACACCCTGAAACTGGAACTCGAAATCTAGGAGTGTACAGAATGCAGATACTTGATGATACGCACGCCCTCATGCACTGGCAGAAACACAAACGTGGTGCGCACCATGGGGATATCGCCGAAGAGAGAGGGGAGAAGATACCCGCTGCTGTAATTATTGGGGGGGATCCGGCTACGGTCTTTGCTGGAATTGCGCCTGTGCCAGAGGGGCTTGACAAGTATCTATTTGCTGGAATAACAAGGAAAAAAGGGATAGAGACAGTTCCATGTAAGACAGTCGATTTGGATGTTCCCGCTCAAGCAGAGATAATATTGGAAGGGCATGTAGACCCTACAGATGTACGGCCTGAAGGTCCGTTTGGTGACCACACCGGATATTATACACCTCCAGAGCCATATCCGGTCTTTACATTGACAGGTGTTACATGTCGTACAAGTCCAATATATTTGACCACTATAGTAGGTAAACCTGTTTTGGAGGATGCATATATTGGCAAGGTTATTGAGAGATCATTTTTACCACTCATGAAGATGTTTCATCCGGAAATAGTCGACTTTGCAATGCCTCCATCTGGTTGGTTTCAGGGATTTGGAATAATTTCAATAAAAAAACGATACCCCGGTCAAGCTAGAAAAGTCATGATGGGGTTGTGGGGGACCGGACAGCTTTCACTTACAAAGATATTTGTTGTTGTGGACGATGATATCAACGTACACGACGTCAATGATGTAATTTGGGCAATAACTACTCGAGCTGATGCTGCTAGAGACACAATGATTATACCTAATACACCTACAGATAATTTGGATCCTGCATCTCCCTTGGTGAATCTGGGCTCAAAGATGGGCATAGATGCCACCCAAAAGACACACTTAGAGGGATTCAATAGACCCGTACAGGAACAAGTTATGCCCGACGAGGAGACTGTTAAGATGGTTGACTCACGTTGGGGAGACTACAACTTATGATATAGGGTTGTAAAAATTATCCCGCTCAATTGGAGTGTATCCTGCCTGTCGTATAGCTCCTCGAATCTTAGCATCGGTCAATTCAGTGGAACGAGCTCCCGTACACGATACAACCTCTTCTCCTATCAAAGTACCGCCAAAATCATCTGCCCCATAGGATAATGCTATCTGTGCCATCCCCACACCATTGGTAAGCCACGATGATTGTATGTGTGGTATGATGTTGTCGTATAAGAGACGGGATATTGCGATCATTTTTAGTAAACGAAGTCCACCACTTCCCTGTGTTACAGTGCCTTGTTTTTGAAGTAGTGTATTGTTTGGCTCAAAATTCCAAGGTATAAATGCCATGAATCCACCTGTCTTTTCTTGTAGTTCGACTATACGGTACATGTGTTCGGCAATATCCTGATATGATTCTACGTGTCCATACATCAGAGTGGCCGATGCAGGTAATCCTGTTTTGTGTGCCTCCTCCATGATACGAAGCCAATCTTTACTAGATGTCTTTTTAGGACTAATTATGTCCTTGACTCGATCTACGAGAATCTCTGCTCCAGCACCAGGTACTGACTGCAATCCAGCTTGCTTTAATCTAGACAATACTTCTTTGGTGGATGTCTTTTCGACTCTGGCTATAGTATCTACCTCTGAAGCCGAAAGTCCATGTATGCCAACTTTGGGAAACTCGCTGCGGATTGTATTAAACGCTTCCTCATAGTACTCTATGTTTAATTTTGGGTTGTGCCCTCCTTGTATAAGCACCTGGCGTATTTTAAACATCTCCCATGCAGATTTTACTCTAGCTCGTATCTGTGGAATGGTAAGAGTATACGCTTCATCGTGTTTTGGAGGTCTATAAAATGCGCAAAACTTACAATCAGTAACACAGACATTTGTGTAATTTAATATGATGTTGTTTACGAATGATGCTGCCTTTCCAAACCGTCGACGGACCAGTATGCCTGCCGCCTCCCCTATTGCATGTATGTCATCAGACTGGAGTAATTCTACACACTCACTCTTTGTGGGCCTATGCCCTTGTAGAGATTTTTCAAGTATGTTTCCAATCTGACTGGTCAACACTTGTTCCACGACTCGACTCAAAACCTACTCATATTATTACTGACCAGTTGATATTTATTCCTTGATAACATCCTGAATGCCGAAGTACATATCTAGGCACTAGCAAATAACCAACATTCCAGACGCGCTATAAAAATTAGAAGATATACAGCCATGCATACTCAACTCCCCAATAAGCAGCAGTCGAGAAGCTAGCCACAGACATACAATGAACGGTTTCGTTTCCAAAGTTGGGCGATGACCTAAATGCCTTGAAATTATGTAACAATACTGGATGGATTGAGCCCATATCAGGATGTGCTTTTGACAAAGTCCAGCCCTAATACATTATGTCTGGTATGATTCTGGGTAACTTTTTTAGGCAAAATCTGGTAGGACCATAGATAACAGCATGAAATCTGGTGCCATTACAGCCCCGTTGTATCAACGTAAGCCTCTGTATATCTGTATGTTGGCGGCATCGGCCAGAATAACCCCAGTCATCATACAACTTTGAGGTAATCTAAGTTGATAAGACACACTAAAATTCAAAAATTTAAATAAAAAGCAAATTGCATTAGTATAATGGCAACTAAAAAAACCGATACGCCAACTAGGGAAGACGTTCAAAAGAGAATAGACGAGTTAAGTGAGAGATTAGCAAAACTTGCTGCAGTTTTAGAACCTGTGACAGATACCAAGCCTGAGCCGAAACCAGCACCAGCAGCCAAGCCAGGATTGCTACCAAAGGGTATGGACAAGCCTGAGCCGAAACCGGAACCTAAGCCTGAGCCGAAACCAGCACCAGCAGCCAAGCCAGGATTGCTACCAAAGGGTATGGACAAGCCTGAGCCGAAACCAGCACCAAAACCAGCACCAAAACCAGACACAACTTCGGCACCTAAACCATCCCAAAAACCAGCACCACCAGCAAATATAGCCGATGCACTTGAAGAATCTTACTACAACTCACCAATGACTAGCTTTCACGATTATCGAGCCAAGGTGACAGGTTATTCGCCTGCTCCAAACAGATACTTTGTACGTAGAACTGCCCCTACAGGGCGAGTTCCTAAAGAACCTAGCTGGAATGAACAAAAAGTTAACGTAACCGGATATACACAGCCGTCAAATCAATACTTTGCCACTCGCGCTCGTTTGGCATACCATCCTGCAGACAAAACCTTTGGCGGATACAACCTAGCCGCTGCAACTACTAGTTCAAGATCACCACCTCCACCAGAAAAATCTGTTGAGCCACCAAAACCGCAAACTACTTCTCCGGAGACCAAATCTCGTAAGAGTGAATTAGAACAGTATGAAGCCGAATATGTAAAACGTGTTGAAGAACAACGCAAAGCCAAAGAGGCACCACCTCCACCACCCACTGTAAAAAAGGCAGGTCTACTTCCAAAAGGGTTCGACCAGCCAGTTGTGGAGAAGGAGGTAGCACCTCCAAAGAAGAGTGCAGGTCTACTTCCAAA
>VYCS01000035.1:11282-50833 GCA_009843815.1 Cenarchaeum sp. SB0675_bin_21
CAGTTGTGGAGAAGGAGGTAGCACCTCCAAAGAAGAGTGCAGGTCTACTTCCAAAAGGGTTCGACCAGCCAGTTGTGGAGAAGGAGGTAGCACCTCCAAAGAAGAGTGCAGGTCTACTTCCAAAGGGCTTTTGATAAATTTTTCTTTATTTTATGAATGCTTCCAAGACTTTTTGCGCATGTCCTTTTGGTCTTACGTTTTTATATGCTTTGAATATTTTGCCAGACTCATCTACCAAAAATGTGCTTCGTTGGACTCCCATATACTCTCTACCCATAAACTTCTTCTGCCCCCACACACCAAAGGCATTTGCCATGATCTTGTCAGTATCTGCGAGTAAGGGATATGGTATACTCAATTTACTGCAAAATTTTGCGTGGGATTCAACCGTGTCGGGACTGACGCCAATTATCTGTATGCCCGCATCGATAAATTCAGCATGTGCTTTGGTGAATTCATCAGCTTCTGTAGTACAACCAGATGTAAAATCTCTCGGGTAAAAGTATATGACATGTTTTTTGCCTAATAGATCAGTTGAACTTATAACACTGCCATCATTACTTTTGCATTCAAAGGTAGGAACATCTTCGCCTTCCATATCAATTTGCCACCTCGCCCAAATAAATGGTTTTAGAGACTATACAGTGATGGGTTGTCATAGTTTGATCTTATTTTCATAGACCGCCACGTAAGACAAGTCTGAGTCTGTAATTTTATCATCTGATGTATTGATATTTTATGCTCCGTCTTACATATGGCCTAAAAGTGGACCCCCTCAACCCCTTCTTCACAATATTATTGAATCGTTTACCGTGTGCCAGATACGGAAATCTCAGGTGGGCAATCTCATGGACTATTGTCTTCTCCAGTACCTTCATATCTGAAATTTTTCTTATATTGAGAAACACTACGTTATACTGCATATATGCGACACCATAGTACTTGTAGGCAGTAGTCCTTCGACCAGCAGTCACATGTTTTGGCATGTTCAAGACCTCCCGGGTACTAAGTAGTATGCGTGGAGCTGGCACACTAAATCTGGTAGCATACGTCTCCACCATCTCCAATACAGATGCCCGAAGGTTCGGCGTAATCTTCATGCGTAAACACAATGGAGGTACGTGGCTAAATATCGTTTTGCCGATAGCATACAGATTGCTGAGGGTCAGATCCGCTGTGCTTTTTTCATCATCGCATCATACAGCCACCGTCTCATCATCCCTCTCCAGCAATTCCAATAATTGTTGAGCCCGGTTCCTAGTTACCGGATCTGCCCGCACCAACACTAGGCCGTGATTTGGTTGGCCATACATCAACAAAGAGTGATCCGGTGCATGAATTAATGCGGGGATCAACAACAAGTCTTCCTCACCGTGCACCCGTATACAGATTGGGCGCTCAGACGCATATGCTTCGATTATTGTAGATATAGCATCATCAGTGATGTGGGATGGGGGATTTTTACACGTTACAATATAAGCCGAGCTCTGCGGGAGAGGGCGGGCTCGTCTCTTTTCTAGGCCATCCACTATCTGCAAGTCTGGAATTATACCAAACGATAGCAGCCTCTCAGTAGTTCGGTCACCCACGGTAATTACATGGGGAGCGTTATCAATCTTTTTTATGATGTAGTCACGACTTACTTTAGAATCATCAATCAACTCACCCATCGGGTTTGTAAAAAGATGCCTGTGCTTCTCGGGCAGTATCAAGATGCCTCAGCGTCTACTTCCTCACGTAATTTGGCTGCGACAATGCTACACTGTGCTGCAATGTTCTGTGCAGCGTTTTTAAATGCGGCAGCACCTTCTGACTTTGGACTGGTTATCATGATAGGTTTTCCCAGATCAGAACCAGACATTATACCCGAATTTAGTGGAATCTCACCCAGAAATGGTATGCTAAATTGCTCAGCAATTTTTTGAGCACCGCCCTGACCAAATATGTAATGCGAGCTAGAACAGGTTGGGCATATAAATTGGCTCATATTTTCCACAACCCCCAGAATAGGAACATTTAGTTTTTCAAACATACCAATAGCCTTGACAGCCACATTACTCGCCACATCCTGAGGTGTGGTGACTACCAATATGCCCGTAATAGGTATCGTTTGTGCCAATGTCAGTGGAATATCGCCTGTGCCCGGAGGCAAGTCTACTATCAGATAGTCCAGATTGGACCAGTTCGTATCCACAAGAAATTGTCTTAGGACTCCAGATATTATAGGTCCTCTATATATGGCCGCTTGATGAGACTGTTGAGAGAAGAATCCAAACGAGATTACACGAAGTCCGTGGGATGTAGCAGGCTGCAGTTTGTTGTCTTCAACCTCCAAATCGCCATCAGCCATACCCAGCATTAGAGGTATGCTAGGACCATAAATGTCCGCATCCAATAGACCTACTTTAGCTCCACTTTGTTGTAGTGCCAGTGCCAAATTAAGAGAGACCGTGGACTTTCCCACACCTCCCTTTCCACTAGCCACTCCGATTATATTTTTGACTGTCTTCATGGTGGTATCATCCTCTAGAGATCTACCCTCCATTACCTTTGCCGTTACACTCAGATCAAAATTGTTAATGCCATCTAGCTCGCCTATAGCCTTACGTACATCTTCTTCAATTTCTACATTGAATGGACAGGCGGGGGTGGTCAACTCCAATGTGAAACGTAAGTTGCCCGCGTCTAATTCCATATCTTTGATCATCCCCATGGACACAATATCCTTTTTGAGGTCGGGATCAATCACAGTACTTAATTTTTCCAAAACCTGATCTACGCCCACCATGGTGTTTTAGATACAATCACGTTATTTATAATTGAAGGTTTTCACGGCTGTGTCCCACAAGTATACACCACAACAGTAATGTAGTTCGTCCGACGGCGGTAGTTCAAACGTCATACATTATACAGTACTACATGAGGCGTAGGAGAGACCATGGTAGTATCGATGACACATGGTAAGATACATCACGCCGCAAAGTTCGGTTCTCGGACAAACACTGTGGATCAGGTAAATTACGTACTTTATGCGTATTGCGTGATTTACTCTATTGCGAATCGGTGTTGCTGACCAGAATCTGATCGTTTTGTATGGTGTATCTGACTCTTTTGGAACTGCCCATCTTGGTCAGTATGGGCTTGGGTACGCAATTGTGGCTACTCTCAGCCCCGATTACGAACGACATGGATGCGACAAATTTGGTCGCGTCCTTGGCCTAGATACTCCGTTTCGCAATAAAACAGATCGTACAATACGAATGAAGTATGTAATTTACCTAATCCACAGTGTTTGCCCGAGAACCACGGCGCACGCCATGCCGTGCAGTGTGTGCATGGTGTGCAGTTTGCAGAACAGTTTCATGCTAAGCGTGCCGTACGTTGCATTCTGCCAGTCCATGTATTTGGTTATGTTGAAAACCGCTGGAGTCGACCAGTGGGGTACTGTGGACTGCATCGCCGGCCATCCGGGCGATAAGCTTCTGCAGTACTGCTGGATCTATATCCGATATGCGGAGCTGATACCATGATGTATAATACGGCCCGGCAGCTCGCACAGCCCCGGTCATCGGGGTGCCTATCAAAGTGTTTGATTAGACTCCAGTAGGAGAGATTCTCTTCGCTTTTGAATATGGACATCAATATGGTTGACACGCGCCGATCGCGCGTGCCTGGCGCTGTACCCAGTATATCACGTGTAATGTCGGCTATCCGACACATCCGCCGGACGAATCTTTGACCTTTCGAATGACGGCCCTTGTTGTACTCGGTCCAGTCCATCTGTGGGTCGTTTTTTATCCTGTTGGGATTGTTCTCGCTTCTGGTTCGGTTGGGGCTAGTCTGCCTTGTCTTTACATATTTTTTGCTCATTTGGTGATGTTACGATCCTCAGATCAAAATACTTTTCGGTAGACTGGCCGTTGTTTGACGAACATCCAGATTTGGTAATTAAACATCACTAGTGATTTTTAGGGTTTTTGGACAAGGCCACACATCCCGAAAGGTTCATAAAATAAAACTTTGACAAAGCTATCACAGTTGTTTTCGATATCTACAATGGTTGATGTGGTAAGAATACCTCCGAACCTATTTGGATCTGCGCTACGAAATGCAGCCATAAGCACGCTCAAGAACAAGTACGAGTTCGTCATAACACAGGAGTTGGGATACATCATTATGATATTAGACGCAAATGTAGACGGAATGGGCAAGATGGTATCTGGCGATGCGGGCACATTTCACAAAGTAGAGTTTGAAGCGCTCACGTTTCTGCCAAAGATAAACGAAATAGTACACGGCGAAATAGTGGATATTACCGACTTTGGTGCATTTGTCAGAATAGGGCCTACCGATGCCTTACTACACCTCTCTCAAGTAATGGATGACTACCTAAAGAGTGATGTTAAAGCAGGTATGATAATAGCCAATCAAAGTGGTCGCACACTCCGCGTAGGATCCACACTCAGGTCTCGTATAACTGCCGTATCACTAAGCAAGGGTGCAGCCATGGGTAAGATAGGAATTACGTGTAGGCAGCCATTCTTGGGAACAGATGAATGGATCAAAGAAGAGATAGACAAATCTTCTGATCAATCAGAGGTGAAAAAATAATTGGTGCGAGAGATGGCTTGTCGTCGATGCAAATTCGTAACTCCTGGTAAAGTATGTCCTGCATGCAAGTCATCGGACTTGACGCCAGATTGGGCTGGCATAGTTCTAGTTGTAGAACCCGAAATATCCCAGATAGCGCAGACTCTCGGGGTTAGCCGCAAAGGCAAGTATGCTCTTAAGGTAACATGAACATACGCGCAATATTAGAGTCGTTCATACATGAGGATCTTGTAGATGGGGATTCTACAAGTGCCCTTTTAGACAAAACTACAATTCAGGCACGCATAATAACAAGACAAGATGGCATCATATCTGGGACGAAGTATGTATCAACCATATTCGACATGAGAGACTGTCAGACCCATGTAATCATACAGGATAGAGAGTATGCACATAGTGGAGATACCATAATGGGTATACAGGGTAATGCTGCTGACATACTGTCACTAGAACGTACTGCCCTGAACCTAATGTCCCGCATGAGTGGTATTGCTACACTGACAAAACAGCTGGTATCAAACATACCAAAAGACGTGCGGTTGTTGGCTACACGCAAGACTGCTCCGGGACTACGAATATTCGATAAGGAGGCAGTAGAGGATGGTGGAGGTATGCGTCACCGTATGAATCTAGGCGAGATGATCATGATAAAAGACAACCACATATCTGTAGAAGGATCTTTGGAGTGTCTTATAAAAAAGGCCCAACTACAAAAAAGGCAGTTCGAGGTAGAGGTGGACACACCATCAGACTGCATGTTGGCCGCCACGCTAGGAGCCCCCATCATTCTATTAGATAACTTTACCCCAGACCAGATACAGAATGCCATACTAGAGTTAGAAAGAGTAGGCCTACGAAACTCTGTAAAACTTGAAGCCTCTGGCGGCATTACTGCTGAAAATATTACATTATATGGTGCAACAGGAGTAGATTATATATCATTAGGATATATTACAAATTCGGCGCCATCTCTGGATATGAGTTTAGAGGTTTAATTCGCGCCTCGCCTCGTCGTTTTTAGGATCTACCTCCAATATGTCTTGCCAACAGTTATTGGCTTTTTTAGTCTCGCCTAGACGCTTGTGGCATCTACCCTTTAGTAGCAACACCTCAGTATCATAGCGGCCTATCTGTAAGGCCTTTTCAAAGTATGGCACTGCTGATTTGTGTTTATTTTTCATGTAATATATGCTACCTACTATAAAAAGAACATCAGGATTCTCGGGCACATTGTGCAAATATTTGATTCCCACATTTAGTGCTTCATCGTAATCTTTTTTTTTGATTAATTTTTTTATCTCTTTGATTTTTTGAACGTTTTTTTTCTTTTGTGGGTCACCGCCACCAAACAACTTCATTACACATACATGTATAATGCTACAAGTTAAAATGCTATTCCTGTGGTGCAGGTTTAGCACTATCATCATAATCCACTAGACGTTTTATGCCAGACCAAGACATCCCTACTTACATCCAAATTATCATCAGTAGTGACGTCATGGTTTTGTTTATTCTAATTAGTTTTTGATTAGCCTCATATTTACAGCATCATAAATCCTCTTGCATATTAGATGTAAACGTATAGTCTATTAATCGAAAAATTATTCAGGCATGATATTTCATCACCATCACACTACGACGATACACGTACAACGCCATTTGCACATATTAATATGTACAACAACAATAACATAACCTGTTTGATCTTGTAGTATATTACGTAGTCATTTCTTAAATGACTTTTGTATAAAGCAGAGGGTTGTTCTATTGATCATATACTACGTTTAAGTGATTTTTGTACCAATTTTAGCCGAAATTACATCTACAATGTATGGGCTTTAGTCAAGTTTATTATATATCAGTCGAATTTGTAATTACACTCATATTTTGTAGGTATTTGTGGCTGGGGAACCTGGTATGGGCTCGAATATTTGACATGTTTAAAAATATTATAACAGTTTTTTGACACAATTAGTTGGATACTGTACCTCCACCCATTATACGAATTTTATATTCTGGTTTCAGTATGATACAGTTTGAGTATACACCATAAGATACCGGTCTATCTGTTTTTATTGACACTGGATTTGTGGAGACAAACTTGCCAGATACCACCTGCAATCCCAGATTGACAAGGCACATCTGACCACGTATCACATCGCCATCATAGTATGGAGTCTTTGTAAAGTCAACGCTTAGTGTAGATGCCACAGGGCACTTGTAATTGCACAGCATATCACCCCGACGAACATCATCTGGCTTTACACCTTTTATAGCAAGTCCTACTCGGGCTGGCGAAGATGCGGTATCAACGGGATCATCATGCATCTGTATAGACTTGACCAACACCGAAGTGTCAGCAGGATACAGTGTGAGTTCATCATACTTTGAGACAGTTCCAGACATCACCTTGCCCAGTATTATTGTCCCCGCTCCCTGCACATCAAAGCAATGATCCACAACAATGTTGGTATCTCCAGCAGAATGTAATGGTTCAAAGTCCATTGTTGCACGGCGTATATCATCAGGTTCAACATACCTATAGTTTTCCAGAACTGTACCGCGTATCGCTCGAAGTAATGAATTGTGGTCCACATCATGTGTATGACTCAGTATACCATCTTTTACACTCAACAGGTCCAGGGCCAATATCTGCTCCCCCGCAAACTTGTCCAGAGCATCAAGACAGAGTATAGCATATTCGCCCAAATTTATCGCCTGCATAAGGGGTTGTATCTTGTCAGGAAATCCATGGGGGCGCACCCATGTTCGTATTGTATCACGCTCCTTTCTATCATATAATGTAATATCTGATTGGGTACCTCTCTTACCCAGTGTATTTGCAATTTTTTGATTGGCTAGTAGAGAAAAGTTTACTGATTCCATGAGTCTTCCATATAATTCTGAATTATATATGTGACCTGATACACCTCATTTTAAGGCCAATGTATAGCGATAAAGGTACGTATGTGATAAAGAACTTGTTCCATGGAGCATAAATTATGAATTCTCTATATTTGTGGGACGTCACACATTGACATCAAATTATTTTGATTATGTATAAACTCTGAAGTCTACATAAATACAGATTATTGCATATGCAGTGGCCTACCTGGTATTATCTATATCGTCCCATGCCGATATTTTTCATGCTTTTATGACTCTACAAATCAGTTAGCAGGATCAGTGACATCTAAATATACTGGCAACGTCGCATTGTTGTGAATGTATCGTCGGTTGTAGCAAACCCTCTAGATGTAAAGACAGACCTACTGTGTCATATCATAAACCCAGAGTCCAATGACGCATTGGAGTTAAAGTCTGCCACATATGACATAAAATCTATTGTAGATCAGTGCATTGGTGATTTGGACGGAAGATTAGGCAAGGTTGTAACCACCACAACTCATCTAGAAGACACTCCTCGACTTTTGTTTGCGGGGTCAGGTTCCAACATTACTCCGGATACTATACGTGACATTGCGGGGGTTATATCAAAAAGAGCTCGGGAACTAAAGGTAAAACAGTTTGCCATTGTGTGTCCAGATACAAAAGGCCATCATAATGTAGTATCACAGATTGTAGAGGGAGCTATGCTTGCACTGTACGATTTTGATGACTACAAAATCGAAAAAGCTGATCCAAAGCCGGATCTCACCATAATATGTAAACAAGATGTAGAGGAGGCCGTAAGAATGGCCAAATTAACGGCGGAAGGAGTAATATTTACTCGAAACATAGCAAATCAGCCTCCCAATTTGTGCCCACCAGCAAAGTTAGTTGAATTTGCGGATGCCATATCACAAAATGAGAAGGTAAAGTGCACCGTACTGTCCGGCTCTGATCTGACAGAGGGGGGTTTTGGCGGAATCAGTGCGGTAGGACAGGGTAGTGCCAACACTCCACGCCTCATAGTTTTAGAGTATAACGGTGGAGATGGACCTCCCGTAGCCTTAGTAGGCAAGGCAGTCACATTCGATACTGGTGGCATATCACTAAAGCCCGGCGAACGGATGGATGAGATGAAGTTTGACAAATGTGGTGGCTGCGCAGTGCTTGGAACTATAAAGGCCATATCGGAGATTGGTCTACCGATTAATGTAGTAGGATTAATACCCGCAGTTGAGAATATGCCTGGAGGTCAATCGTATCGCCCAGGAGACATAATACGCTTGTATGGAGGCAAGACTGCCGAGATACTAAACACTGATGCTGAAGGAAGGTTAATTCTTGCTGATGCTATAGCATATGCAGAAGAGCAGTTCTCTCCCAGATGTATAATAGACTTGGCCACATTGACTGGTGCAAGCATAATAGCACTAGGATGTGATACTGCAGGGATGTTGTCCGATAATGATGATTTGGCTTCGGATGTGTACGAGTCTGGTATACGGACTGCCGAGAATGTATGGCGTTTACCCCTAAATTCAGATTACATGGAGATGATCAAATCAAAGGTTGCGGACATTAGAAATCTAGGGTTAGGAAAAGCTGCTGGGACCATAGTAGCGGCCGCATTTCTCAAAAGTGCAGTAAAGAGTACACCATGGCTACATTTAGACATTGCAGGTACAGCATGGATGCAGTCTCCATCAAAGAAGCGTTCCTACAATGTGCCAGGAGCCACGGGATTCGGTGTCAGATTGCTGTTGGATTACCTGCGCAACATATAGAGTAGATAAAACCATACGTACAAAAAAAATCAAAATTCAGTATCCACGACTATTTCTATCGGGTTTTCCCACATTGGGGTTTCTAAATCCGTGTTTTTCCATCATATGGTTCAGAAACTGTATATCATCCCTACATGACTTTCCACAAACTGCACAGTTTGGCAACACAGAGAGAGTAAATCATACATAATAAAAAACTACAATATTGTAATCAAGTAGCATCTGCTAGTCTCTTTTCAACTTCGTTCCAATCCACTACATTCCACCAAGAGGAGATATAGTCTGGACGACGATTTTGATATTTGAGATAGTATGCGTGTTCCCATACATCACAACCCAATAGTGGTACTAGACCCTCGGTTCTAGGACTGGTTTGATTTGGCATCGACGTATACTCAACAAGTTTTGAGGTTGGATTGTATACTAACCATCCCCAACCACTACCCTGTATCACAGCAGTAGTAGATGAAAACTTTTCCTTGAACTGGCTAAATCCACCAAAGGATTTTGATATAGCGTCAGCAACAGCACCGCCGGGTTCCCCTCCACCAGAACCGCTCATGCTGTTCCAGAATAGACGGTGATTGTCGTATCCGCCACCGTTAAAGTTTATAGCTCTTCGTTGCGCATCTGGCACCTTGTCCAAGTCAGACAATATATCCAGTATATCCATATCCTGAATATCTGTAGAGCATTTTCCCAATGCGGCATTTAGGTTGTTCGTATATGCCTGATGATGTTTTGTGTGGTGTATCTCCATGGTTTGGGCATCAATGTGTGGTTCCAGAGCGTCATATGCATATGGCACCTCTGGAAGTGTATATTCTACCATGCATCAGAAGGTATGATGTTGTCAATTTATACGTTGTTCGATGAAATTTCTTTATACAACATTATATAATGATCTAAATTGCACGATTGATGGCTGGAACGGGTTCACACAATCCTACAAGAGCAGTTTTGTTGATAAAGTCCGACCACAAATACGGTGTGATTTTGAGTATGTTTTTTGAGCAAATTCATACATGACGGGCAAAATCTAGTGCCAGCGCGACTCATTGTATCAACATAAACCACTATGCATCAGTATGTTGTCGACTTTGGTTGTGGTCCTACCACCGCGCCACGCCGGCTCATCTCTGGTGTGATTATATCAGGCACATAGTCGCCAAGGCCCGCTGAACAGAAGACATTAAGAGGTATACTTTTTGATCAACACACATCTAATCGAAGAGTGCACTACACATATCTTTAAACTGGCAAAATTCAAGTCAAAAGACGCGGTACTACACGTAACTCATAATGCAATCTACTTTTTGGTGCCTGACACAAAATACAAAATATTCACACATAACCTATTGTGCAAGTCCCAACAATTTTTAGATAGTTTACATTACCAATACTATGCGACTATATTTTTTGATGGTTATTGGTCTAATATTTACAGTATTACTATACAGCACAATACAATTTGAAGTAGAGACACCTCTAATGCCATACCTTGAAAAGAGTGTTCCGTATATCGGTGCGGTTCCCACAATAGGAGGATTAGATGGGGAGGGTATTCTAGTAGCAGTCATAGATACGGGTATTGATTATACGCATCCAGATATGCTAGGATTTGGACCGAATGGTAAGGTTGTGGGTGGTTTTAACTTTGTCGACCCAAATCAATTACCCCTAGACACCAACGGGCATGGAACCCAGGTTGCAGGCATAATTGCTGCAGAAGGAGGTATAAACGGTGTGGCTCCAGCCGTGCGGTTATTAGCATATAAGGTATCCGAGGATGGTGAAGGGGTAAGATCTGACTTGATCACCAGATCAATACAGAGGGCCATTGAAGATGGTGCAGACATCATCAATATCAGTCTAGGCGTAAATAAGACTAATAATGCCATAGATAAAGCAATAGCCGAGGCGGTAGACAAAGGCGTAATAGTAATCGTTGCTGCAGGCAATGATGGTTCTCAGCAGAGTACAATTGGCAGTCCTGGACGTAGTCCGCCAGCAATAACAGTAGGCGCCACATACAATAATCTAACATCTAGTAGTGTAGCCATACTGCAGATTAACAATATTCCATATGTTGCCATACCCATGGTTGGTTCGGCAGTACCTCCAAGCCCTGTCGAGTCCCACATCGTGTACGCCGGGTATGCAAGGGAGAGTGACTTTACAGAGTTGAATGTAACCGGTGCAGTGGTATTGGCAGAGCGTGGTAGTGACATGCCAGGTGAATTGTTATACTTTTCCATAAAAGAGAATAATGCTGCAAATGCAGGAGCAGCGGCAATAATGATATTCAACAATAAAGAAGGTATGTTTTATGGTGAGTTGATACATAATTTTACAGAACCAGATTATATGCCTCGAATACCAACAATATCTATAAGCCAAGAAGATGGGCGAGATATAATAGAGATGCTGCCCGATGCGCAAGCCCGCCTGCTGTTTTTACATGATCCGGATCATGTAGCACCGTTTAGTTCCCGAGGGCCGACATTACCATTCATCAAACCAGACATAATGGCTCCGGGAGTACATATCAACACCACTGCCATATCTGGTGGATACGAGATAGTTTCTGGAACTAGTTATGCCACACCTCATGTCACTGGCGCCGTCGCACTGTTACTTCAACAACACCCATCACTAACCATAGAAGATATACGGTCTATATTGACCAGTACTGCAGATGCTGTAATCGACCAAAAGGGATCATGGGAAGACCCCCACAATGCAGGCTCTGGGCGTCTTGATGTCTACTCTGTGCTGACTACAGATTTAATCACATATCCGTCCATATTATCTGCTAGTATAACACCACTACAATCATCAGACATCATACCCATACACCTTCGAACCATATCTGGTAATGCGTTGGAGGATATATCAATACATTTTGAACCAAACAGTGATTACATTGCACATAAAATTATAGATGATACAATATTGGTAACAGTAGAGGGTGAGATGACAGCCGATGCCCGTATGATCTTAACATATGACGACATAACACACACTGTACCCATAAAAGTTCGACACAGTAATGGGACCATACACGTGAATCAAGAGAATGGCATACTACATCTAGAGGTATCATATATAGACAGATGGGACTTTGCAAAGATAACGCTCAGTAGTCGCAGTGGTCACACTTATGAGTCATCAGTAACTCCGAGTAAGAGTGCATCTGTGAGGGTTTATGAAAATGGCGTATACCAGATACAAGTAGATATATCCATAGGTACACAGAGTTACACCACCTACGACTCTATAATAGTCGATACCGTTACCGAAGAGAGATCAATATGGTCTGACATAATTATGCCGTGGCGGCAGGTGATCATAGTAGCCATCATATCTGGAATGTTAGGAGTTTTTGCGGTGTTTGTTCCTAGAAGGGCCCGCGTTACGGATATCTGATGATACATCTTTGAATTTTGCAAAGTTAGTCAAAAATTTATCTGCCAAACGGTTTGCCTGCGCATAGTATGCATCTTTATCCGTCCACGTATTTTTAGGATCCAAGAGTTCATCAGGGACTCCAGGACATGTCATTGGGACATCGAGATTAAATATGGAGTCGTGACGATATTCCACGCATTTTAAATCTCCGTTTAGTGCAGCAGTAACCATAGCCCTACTATACTTTATAGAGATTCTATGTCCTACTCCGTATGGCCCTCCAGACCATCCGGTGTTTATCAAGTACACCTCGGTATTATGTTCTGTTATTTTTTTAGCCAACATATTGGCGTATAATTCAGCAGGACGAGGCATAAAGGGAGCACCAAAACATTCTGAAAATACAGATCTGGGCTTCTTTACACCCTGCTCGGTGCCCGCCAGCTTGCTGGTATATCCAGACATAAAATGATACATTGCGCCCTCCCGAGTAAGTTTAGATATAGGCGGCAGCACACCCTTGGCGTCGGCGGTTAGAAATATCACGACAGATGGATGAGATCCGACACTAGGTATTACTGCTCTGGGTATATGATGTAATGGGTATGCAACTCGAGTATTCTCCGTAATGGAGCTGTCATTAAAGTCCGGATTACCATCTGAGTCTACAATTACATTTTCAAGTATGGCACCATCCCTAATAGCATTCCATATTTGAGGTTCATTTTCGTACGTTAGATTGATACACTTTGCATAACAGCCACCCTCAAAATTGAACACTCCGCTCTCAGACCAACCATGTTCATCATCTCCTATGAGCATGCGATTGTTGTCTGCAGACAAAGTAGTCTTTCCGGTTCCAGACAGTCCAAAAAATAGAGCTGTGTGATTCTTTGCATCGGTGTTGGCTGAGCAGTGCATGGGAAAGACATCTCTAGCAGGCAACAAAAAGTTCATTACAGAAAACATTGATTTTTTTAGTTCGCCAGCATATTTAGTGCCAGCAATAAGCACTACTCTTTGGGCTAAATTTATCAAAATAAATACATCTTTTTTGGTACCATCAATTTCAGGAACTACCTTAAAGTCATTTAGTGAGATTATGGTAAATTCGGGTTCATGACCTTCCAACTCCTCTTTGGTAGGCCCAACAAACAGCCTGCTGGAAAAGAGGCTCTGCCACGCATGGTCAGTTATTGCACGAATTTTAAGGCGATGCTGAGGATCCGCACCAACAAACCCATCAAAGACATACACATCTTTATCAGTTATATGAGATTTCATCCTGTTCAGTATTTTGTTAAACGCTTCAGTTGAAAATTTGTGATTTATTTTGTTCCAATTTACTGTGTCTTTGGTGACATCATCATACACTATAAATCGATCGTTGGGGGCGCGTCCGGTGAATCTATCGGTCCTTACTGCCACAGCTCCGGTTGTGGTACGAACACCATTGTCGTTTTTTATCGAAACCTCGGTAAGACGTTCAGCAGATATGTTACGAAACACTTTACGAGGCTTCAGGCCAAACGCCTCTATCTGTGACATAAGCTTTTGAGACTTTGTGTGATCTCCATCGGTATCTGTCATCTAGCACATCCACTCCATCTTAGATAATACGATTCGGTGAAATATTCCTTATTATCTCTTTGCAATCCACATGCTTACTACAAATTATAGGATATATCAACCAAACGCAAAGACATACACATATTCAAGACTCAAGAAGGAATCTGTTGCCTCAGCATCATAATAATAAGTTACTAGTGTAGACATATGTATACTAACATACTTAGTAATGACATAATTCTGTAAATTTAAAGTTGTAAATAAATTATATTTAAAATAATTATTTTGGTATAAGTGTGGGTTATTTAGGTCATATAAAAAAATACAAAAAAATAGTTTATACTGCATCATATAGATTAAACTCGATCTATCTTTCAACTTTAAATAAATCACCATTGGTGCAAGTATGTTGCTGTAGGGTGGCATAACACAGGGGTTTTGTGAATATGTTTTTATCACATTTTATTACATAATCATAGTATGCTGCGCAATCTAGACTTAAAGATAGGATATGACAGCGAATCTGATGACATCATACAGGATTTTTTTATTCCATGCATACAGAACTGCACAATGCTTTCTAAATCCACAAACTCTTTCTCTTTGGAGACATTAACATCAATCATAGGTGCGCGTGGAGGCGCACCAATAGACTTTACTATGAACATAGTCGTAGGTCGTACATTTCGTGTTAAAGATTCTGAGATGGTATCCAATGTACTTTTAAGCCAGGGCCAAACACGAAATCAAACATCAAAAGAGTTATACCATGTAGAGAAGATGTTACGAAATCAGCAGATAATAATTCGTATAGCCACACCGCACGAAGACGAGGATTCAGATAATACATTGGAGGAGATGGGATTCTTTGAGGACAATAGTGGGAACGTTGTACTGTATGATGGAATTATATCAAAATCGTTTTTAAAGAGACGGAAAAAATTCGAGAGTGTGAATGTATTTACTTCATGGGAAGACGAGAAGAGATTACAAAGAAAGAAGAGTTATTTTCAAGATTTGTGGGAGAATAATGTAAGGCGGTTTGACGTTTATGACTTTGCAGATGCATCTGAAAATGGGTTAATAAAATACTCATTTGGGTGGGCCATAGATGGTTAAGGCTTGTTATTCTCAAAGGTAATCCTGTTTGTTTTGTAATAGATTATTTCTCCCCTGCTCTCAATGACAGCAACTACAGGCTCCTTTCCCATCTTTGTTATCTCATCTATTGAATCACAAAACTTTCCGGCCCGCTCACGATCGCCCTGATCCAAACCAAATACCAAGAATTGTGCACCCCTTACTCCAAAGTCACCCCGATCATACACACGAAAGTCCACACCAAAGCCAAACCCGTCCTTTGCCACATAGCCCCGGGTGCGCAGATCTCGATATATTAGATACTTGGAGAGTATATCAGGATCCTCTTCTTGACAAAACTCTAACAGGTCATCAAATCCCAGCAAAACATCATCCTGTGTAATCGACATTTTATTCATGGCCATAAGATATAGTGCCTCAAACGGTTTTAGATTATAACCCCCATCCTCATCATCGCCGTATCCATCTAGGCTCAACTTTTGGGCGGAGGATTTATCACTTACACGAATACAGTCTCCCATCAGTACACCTTGAATTACAATACTGTCCAACTTCTCGATGTCAAAATACTATTACACTATAAGGTTCTTTCAAATATGCAGAATAATCCAAAGGACTAGGATCTAGCATCATGTAATAGGGTGGGCTCTGAAGAACGAAATCTGTCAAATTATCTGCAGATATGTTATGACTCTTGTAGTGGCTTTTGACTGTAGAATGATTTTATCATATAATACACTCTGCCAACAGTTCTCCAAGACAGGTCCAATAACACATAGTCCATCAATTCACAGGAAAGCCTCACATATGTGTAGACAGAGATGCTTTTGACAACACATAGTATGTATCCATTTTTGAAGAATCAATTCTCACCACTAACTGTGTATTTTGGAGTAGGCTTCAGTACATTCTGTTGCTACGTTACACGGCAAGTAATCATGACAACACAGAGGCACATACTGCAGGTTTGCCAAGATCAGAATTCGAGTGGTATATTTACCACCATAACAATCCACCAATGTGGAGATTGATCCTCAATTGGAACGAATATTCTGGATTGTCACATTAGTGGTAGGTTCAGTGATTTTGTGGCGCATATACAAAAAGTATCCCAGAGATTCAGCCAACCATTAAAATACACCCATATTGCTACAAATGATATGCATGGTGCTAACTATAGAAAGTGGTCAGGGCAGCCTTTCACACGCAAGGAGTACATCAAGGGAAAGCCGCAGCCCAAGATAGCCAAATTCCATGGTGGCAAACGGGGCGACTACAAGTACTCGGTACAATTGCTCATAAATGAGAAGGTCCAAATCCGACATATGGCCATTGAGGCATGCCGTCTTACTGCAAATAAGGCTCTAGAGAAGACCACTGGCGAATCGGCCTACTTCTCCAGACTACGCATATATCCACACAATCTACTACGGGAGAACAAGATGATTGCTACTGCAGGTGCCGACAGGCTTCAAGAAGGAATGCGACGCGCCTGGGGCAAGGCGGTAAGCCTAGCAGCTCGGGTAAAGCGAGGCCAGATAATCATGGAGATGCATGTAAATGAACCTCACATTGAGGCTGCCAAAAGAGCACTCAAGAATGCCTGTGTAAAATTACCAGGTACTCCCACTATTCGTGTTGTGCCGCTAAAACCATAGCGTATTATCTTCACAGGTCCCTCCAGCAGCGTTTAGCTATGAAAAAATCAGAGTTAGCTCTTAGACATTTTTGTCTAAAGACATAGCAACAACATCCCACTAGATTATGGGTTAGTGTGTGATGTATGATGTTTTATCCTTGTAGAAGTACTTTTTAGTATATACGCCAAACGGATTTGATCAGATCAGAAAACTCGTCCATTTCATCGTTGGTGGGATTGCGTTTTTGTAGTCTTCGACTTTGATATATAAACGAGTTATATAACCTGCCTGTTATCATTCCGCGTATGAATTCTTCGGTGGGATCATAGCCCAGCATCTCTGCAAGCACGCGCATCTGCGATACTTGTTCAGTGATCTCTTTGACCTTTTGAGACATCTTTTCGTACAGTATAGGATTCATATACATTACATCATAATATGGACACTAAAAACAATTATACCCCATTCCCCGCATGAAGTCAGAGCAGTCGTAGTATAGTTTGGTTATTATGCGAGCTTGCCAAGTTCGCGGCCCGGGTTCAAATCCCGGCGACTGCATTATAACTGCAGTCCTTTTTTTATTAGCTCCAAGGCGTCTTCAGCCCTCTGTCTTTGTGGAATCTGGATCGTCATCATTTTGTCTTGTAATGTAGGGTCGCCATCTGTATGGATGGCCAATATTCCTGATTCTGCCAATATCTCAAAGAATGACAAATGCTTGCTGGCATCAATCAGTATACGTTCAGTCTTGCCATTTCTAAAGGACAGGTATAGCCATACAAATGTATGCCCCAATCCATCAGAGAGTATATTCAAATTGGTATCTATACTTGAGGACATGGAGCCAGACTCTTCATACCACCCCATCGTCTTGGCGAACCTATCTCTATCAAATGTTATAAGTGATATGGGAATGCCATCCATATCAAAAGAGCCAACATCATCATGTGCCAAACTCAACAACTCCTCCAGAGCAAGATTATGTGGGTCGTTCTTTTTACGTAAACCCCCAAACCACCTACGCATTTTCAACCTCTTTTGTTGAGACAACCTTATCTCCGGCTTTCATGACAAATGGTGTCATGAATGATGTAATTATAGATATGACACCAATCAATGGGAACAAAAATGCACTTGCAGCACCAATCTCCACACCCGCCTTTACTATGACAATTGAAAACTCACCTCTGGGTGCGGCAAGTGCAGTAGACACACGTATGGATGATGAACGACTCTGTTTGAATAGTAGGTTTCCAACAATACTTCCTCCAAACTTCATAAACGTAGCCACACCGATCAAAGCTGCAATCAACCATATGTAGTCACCTAGTTGTGACATGTCCATAAGGGCCCCTGTCGAGATGAAGAATATTGCCACAAACATATCTTTGATCGGACGTGTCAATATCTTGGATACGTTGGCAGATTTTGACTCGGCCACCAACACGCCAGCTAGAAACGCACCTATAGCAACAGACAGGCCTACCATATTAGCCAGTAGAGCATAGCCAAAGCATAGTCCCAACACGGACAGTAACAGTATCTCACGATGTTCAGTGGATGCCACGCGGTCTATGAGTGATGGGATTATGCGCATACCTATCGTAAAGGTACCCACAATCAAACCCACACCTACTACAACCACCACAATCAGCCCTTCGACAGATATTGTTCCGGCCAGTCCCACTGACTGGAGTGTTGATATTAGTATAACTGCTATGACATCCTCAACGATTAGAATGCCCAAGATCATCAGCGAAGATTTGTTTTCTATACGACCCATATCTTCCAGCATCTTTACTATTACGGCGGTACTTGATATCGACAATGCCGCAGCAATAAACAAAGAGTCCATAAAACTCAGACCCAAGGCGCTGGCCACATAAAAGACCGCCCCTAATGCAGAGAACAGCCCAATGGAACCTGCCCCTATAGCCACACCACCTATACGACGAATCTTTGCATATGGAAACTCAATTCCTATAACAAACAGTAATAGTATAACACCTATATCCGCAAAGATGTGTAATGTAGTGAGATCACCTAGAATACTACCGCCCTCACTCAGTGTCCATGACACACCAAACTCTTGAAATATCAAAGTCCACAGTGGCGATATGGGTCCCAAAAGCATTCCGGCAAACAGGTACCCAATAATGATAGGTTGATTTATCTTGAAGAATGCGAGGGTCACTATGGCGCCAACAATCATAATAAAAGCCATATCTGTAATAAAGTCTGAATGAGGTAGTTCGGGGGTGAGCTCATTCATTATGCGTGTAGCAGTTTGAGATACGGTATTACCAAAATTAGATTCTTGAAGAAAAAAACTCTGCATATAATAGATATGTTTTTCGCTATAAAAATAGTTTCATAATATATTTAGCTAAACCTATTTTTGCTAGTATTTTTATTATGGTATGTGGTATCAAAGAGTATGGCTACTGAAAACTTTGAGATGGATTATTCGAAGTATGACTTTAAAGACTCCACCGAGATGTATGTACATCTAAGCAAGAGGGGATTGTCGCGAGATACCGTAATAGGAATCAGCAAGATGAAGGAAGAGCCACAGTGGATGTTAGATTTTAGATTGAGATCCTTTGATATATTCATGAAGAAGTCAATGCCAAGTTGGGGAGCAGATCTCTCAAGTATAGACTTTCAAAACATATACTACTATGCAAAGGCTGCTGATAAGACAGAAAAAAATTGGGATGACGTACCCGAAGATGTAAAGAATACATTCGACAAGTTGGGCATACCCGAAGCCGAGAAGAAGTTTTTGGCGGGCGTGGGTGCACAGTACGAATCCGAGGTGGTATACCACAATCTGCGCGAAGATTTAGAGAAGCAGGGAGTAATATTTCTAGACACAGACACTGCCCTAAAAGAGAAACCAGATATATTTAGAAAGTACTTTGGCAAGATTATTCCCCCAGAGGACAACAAGTTTGCTGCTCTAAACAGTGCAGTATGGAGTGGCGGGTCTTTCATATATGTGCCTCCAGGCGTAAAGGTCGACATGCCCCTCCAAGCATACTTTAGAATTAATGCGGAGAATATAGGACAGTTTGAGAGAACATTAATTATAGTGGATGAGGGTGCCGAAGTGCATTACATTGAAGGGTGTACTGCGCCAGTATACTCATCTGAGTCATTACACTCAGCAGTGGTAGAGTTGGTGGCGCTTAAAGATGCCCGTCTGCGTTACACCACAATACAAAACTGGAGCAACGACGTGTATAATTTGGTGACAAAACGCGCATATGCGTATGATGGTGCCACCGTAGAGTGGATTGATGGTAATATAGGTAGTAAGATAACTATGAAGTATCCTGGAGTATACATGCTAGGCGAGCGTGCATATGGTGAGACGCTATCCATAGCCTTTGCAGGTAAAGGCCAACATCAGGATACAGGTGCAAAGATGGTTCATTTAGCACCCAATACCACCTCCAAGATAACATCAAAGTCGGTAAGTCGTTTAGATGGTCGCGCAACATACAGGGGACTACTCAATGTAGCTCGTGGAGCCACTGGTGTCAAGTCCACCGTACGTTGTGATGCGCTCCTTTTAGATGACACATCAAAGACAGATACCTACCCATACATGGAGATAAATGAAAACGATGCCACCATCACACATGAGGCCACGGTCGGTAAGATTGGAGATGAGCAGATATTCTATCTAATGACACGAGGATTTAGTGAAGAGGATGCATTATCACTTATAGTAAATGGATTCATGGAGCCGTTCACAAAAGAACTCCCTATGGAATATGCCGTAGAATTAAATCGTCTGATAAAACTAGAGATGGATGACGCGGTGGGCTAGGCCTACATGACAAAATCGTTATCGCTGCTGGATGTGCAACATATAAAATCAATATCAGCCCTATCAAACGAGCCTCAGTGGTTGCGCAAGTACCGTCAAGACTCTCTTGCCACATACGACAATCTGCCGTTGGAGACATCACCGTTGTACAACAAATATACAGATGCGGCAAAGATGAACCCTCAAGATATATCCGTATCAAACGATACAAATGAAGGCAGGCCGCCCATACTAGTACGGCGTCTTGAAGATTTAAAGACAGAGTCGTATGCGTTGCAGACCGGCACTCAGGTACAAGTACAACTGACCGAAGATATGTTATCAAAAGGAGTTACCATATTACCCATATCAGAAGCAGTATCAAAGTATTCAGAGATCCTCCAGTCAGCTTTAAAATCATCATCATCGTCCGAAGATAGGTTCACTGCTTTGAATAATGCGGCCTTCAATACAGGTGTTTTTGTTCATATACCAGACAACACAATAATATCAGAACCAATCCATATAGTATCGGCACTTACTGATGATGGCATATCAGTAATATCACGAAATGTCATATCAACAGGGGCGAACAGTGATGTCAAGGTAGTACAGGAGTTATACGGGGGCGACACCAATCAAGCATATCTAGAACTTCTAAACTGCATAATAGGTGAAGGTACCCAGATGGATATCACCACATTACAGATGATGAATCTAGAGTCATACAATTTTTCTACGCGGAGAACTGAGTTGGCACGGGACTCCAAAACAAATTCGTATTTAGGACTGTTTGGATCACAATTATCCAGATACAGAGTAGCGCATCATCTAAACGGCAGTGGTGCCTCTGCCAATGACTCAGAAGTTGTATTTGGCAATAGTTCTCAGTCATTTGACATACAGTCGGAGATGATACACAGCCAGCCACATACGGAAGGTCGTATTACCGAAAAATCCATACTGCGAGACAAGTCTCGGTCTTTATTCAAGGGGATGATAAGAATAAATCCGGATGCAACAAAGTCGAATTCGTATCTGTCAGGCAGATCAATATTACTTAGTCGTGATGCCAAGTCGGACGCCATACCTGGCCTAGAGATACTGACCAACGATGTGAAGGCCACCCACTCTGCATCTGTGGCCCAGATAGATGAAGAACAAATATTCTATCTAATGTCCAGATGTTTGAGTCGTGAGGGCGCCGAGAGGGTTATTGTGGAGGGGTTCTTAGAGCCACTATCTCGTCGTATGTCCACACAAATTCGTGCTTGGATTTCTCATCTTATAGAGTCAAAATGGAAGGGTCGCAGCTTATCCATAAACACCGATGAGGAGTTGAGAAAGTTTGTAGAGGTGGAAGAGGTCCGCTACAATGAAAATGCCGAAATCGAACAACATTACAAGTATAGGAGATGACATGTGGGAAAAGATATGTAACCAAGATGAGATTAGTGACAACAGTGTTCTAGCAAAGGACATTGCAGGTCGTCAGTTGATGGTATGTCGCATATCAGATACTATATCCGTTACAGATCGTATATGCACACACGAAGATGCGGACCTTAGTTGTGGTTTTGTCTCACCAGATGGCGTACGTTGCCCCCTGCATCTATCTGTCTTTGATGTGAATACGGGTGAGCCTTTAAACCCTCCAGCTATAGAGCCAATATCAGTATTTAACGTTAAAATAGAGTATGGGGAGGTATATGTGGAGGTATAATGCAAGTCAGTCTGCTTAATATACGAAAGGATTTCCCCATACTAGCCAGAACTGTTCGAGATGGCAAGCCGCTAGTATACCTAGACAATGCGGCCACGACTCAAAAGCCAAACTATGTGGTGGATGCCATCTCAAATTACTATAAAGGTTACAACGCCAATATACACAGAGCCGTATACGCTTTGGCCGAAGAAGCAACTGAAAAGTACGAGTCAGTTAGGGACCGCATTGCCAGATTCTTAAACATACAAGACAGAAGGCAGGTAATATTTGTAAGAGGTACAACTGAGGGGATCAACCTAGTGGCGTACGCATGGGGTCGGCCCAACATCGCTAAAGGAGACACCATTGTAACTACAGAGTATGAACACCACTCCAATATAGTGCCATGGCAGCTACTGTGCAAAGAGAAAGGCGCCACACTAAAGTACATACCCATAGATGACCAAGGTCGACTCATATTAGATAAGTTAGACGACTACATAGCAGAAGGCAATGTAAAGATGGTAACATTTAGTTTGATGTCCAACGTTTTGGGCACAATTACAGACGCTCCTGCAATAATGTCCAAATGTAAGGAGGCAGGCATACACACGCTAGTTGATGCGGCACAGGCAGTACCACACATGAGAGTGGATGTGAGTTCGCTTGGGTGTGACTTTTTTACATTTAGTGGACACAAAATGATGGGACCTACTGGAGTAGGTGTTTTATATGCAAGTCACAATATGTTGGAGAAGATGAGTCCGTTCCATGGGGGCGGAGATATGATTCGTGAGGTCCACAAGCAAGAGTCCACATGGAATGACTTGCCGTATAAATTTGAAGCAGGAACTCCCAACATAGCAGATGTAATAGGGTTAGGTGCGGCCGTGGACTATCTTGAAGGCATAGGTATGGACAATGTAAGAATGCATGAGATGGAGCTTACATCCTACGCACTAAATCGTATGCGCAAAATTCCAGGAATTACCATATACGGTCCTACAGATATAAAAGAACGGGGAGGAGTCATATCATTCAACTTTGCAGATGTACATCCTCATGATGTAGCACACATAATGGATGAGGAGGGAGTAGCCATCAGATCAGGACACCATTGCGCTCAGGTATTGATGGAAGAGTTAGATGTGGCCGCCACTTCCCGAGCCAGTTTCTACATATACAACACCACCGATGAGATAGATGTACTAATTGACGCACTACAAAAGGTAGCAAGGGTGTTCAAACTTGAGTAGTCGAGACATATATCATGAGATGATTATAGACTATTCTCGAAATCCTGTAAACTTTGGCAAGATGGATAATCCGGATGCAACGCATCATGATGCCAATCCACTCTGCGGCGACAGTGTAGATATAGATCTAAAGATAGACGACTCCAAAATATCAGACATCAAATTTCATGGCAAGGGGTGCGCCATATGTATGGCCTGCTCGTCTGTACTAACAGAGATTACAAAGGGTAAGAGTCTAGATGAGGCGCGTGACATATCAAAACATGATTTACTTGGCGAGTTGGGACTTGAACATCTACAGGCCGTCAGGATAAAGTGTGCCTTGCTACCACTAAAAACGTTAAAGTTTGCTCTGTATACGTATCTAGCCAAACATAATCATGATTCTGTAGAGTCACTCAAAGAAGAAGCTGCAGGATTATACTGATGGATGCTTCGCTGGCCATACGGCACGTGATATATAAACACTTTAATGATCCTGATCTGACGTTTACCAACGATCAAGTTTTAGACATCATGATAAAAGATGACATGGTTGAAGCAGCATGCTCAGTAGATGATGTGGAAGACGACTTTCAAAACTTGTGCAGGGCAGGAGTAGTTCGAAATATCGCTCAAAATTTTACTACCATGTATCTGAAACTGTTTACACCTCTGCAACTAGTACAGTGCAAAGAGTGTGGTCAGATTCCACTACATTCAGAAGAGCCTCGCGTCTGTATAATCTGCGGCGTTTCTGTTACGCAGTAGATAATCGTTCACTTGCACTCTCAAGTGCCTGTATCATGGGCAGTTTGGCGCCGGTAAGATACAACACCAAAGCCCCGCCCGCAGTGCTGATATGATTTATGTGTGCATCCATGCCATATTTTTTTAGAGCGGCAGTTAGATGCCCCCCGGAGACTATTGTGGTGGCCATGGATTTGGAGACGGCCCGTAAGAGATCCCTTGTTCCCACATCAAAGCCCTCCATCTCAAAGTTCCCGGCAGGTCCACTGATAAATACAGTTCCCGCACTAGAAATTATCTTTGAATAATGCTCTACAGTTTTGGGGCCGACATCGACTATCTGTTCACCCTCCACAAGTTTGCGGACATCCATCTCCAGGCGTGTGTCATTCTCACGTACTGCCACATCTACGGGTGTTGAGAAGACATCAGGATATTCACCAATCAAACGATGGGCTTTTCGCACCACATCATCCTCAAACTTTATTCCCAGGGGGTATCGTATACGTCCCTGCGCCCGCATGAAGACATTTCCAATAACGCCGGTCAGTAATATATGATCGGCACGACCATTTTGTATGAGTAATCGAATTGCCTCAAGTCTGTCTGGAACTTTAGCTCCACCCAGTACTACAACGTGGGGAGCCTTTGCAACGGTCATTATCTCGTTGAGATTTCTTATCTCTCTTTCAGCTATGCGACCTGCGCATGCAGGCATTACTTGCGGAAAGCCCACTATGGACGGGTGGGACCTGTGGGCGCTGGGAAACGAGTCCAATACGCACAGGTCGAATAGTTTTGCCAAACGTTGCACCATAATAGTTTTGGCAGCGTTGTGTGGAGTAAACTCGTAATTCTCTTCGGCACACAATCTTAGATTGTCCAGTAATAGAATGTCTCCATCTTCTAGGTCTTTTATTGTGTTATGAGCGGCCACGCCAATAACATCTTGTACATATTTGACCTTTCGATTAAGCATACGCTCTAGAACAACGGCATGTTTGTTCATTCCAATATAGTCACTATTTCCCACACGGCCTTGATGTGATACCAGAACCACTTTTGAGTCTTTCATGGTATGGAGTGTCTCTGCCACCTCCTCGATTCTTTTGGTACCAATTATATCACCTGTAAGTGGATCTATGGGGCAGTTCATGTCGACTCGAAGATATATTGTCTTGCCCGCCAGATCAAAGTCGTCAAGTGTGCGAACTTTCACAATATATTTTCTCTTAACCCGTTTAAATGCCTAATCTTCTATAGAACCAAACTACTTGCAATATACACCACGTAACCGGCCACCAAGCCCATACCTACCCTATAATCTAACTTGCCAGACTTTATAGACACGAACAACGCCATGCTAAACATGATCATTATCACATAATCCTGAAATATTGTAGGGGCCACATGTATACCTGCAATGGTGGCAGACACACCCATGATCATCAATATATTGTATATGTTGCTCCCGATTATATTACCCACTCCAATATCGATTTGGCCTTTTCGTATTGCCAGTATTGATGTGATTAGTTCAGGTAATGACGTTCCAATTGCAATTACAGTTACTCCTATGATCATTTCAGGGATCTGGAACGCTTCGGCGATGGTCACTGCATTATCCACAGTCAGTATGGCTCCAACATATAACAGACCCACCCCAATGCCCAGTAAGCCAAAAGACTTGAGATTGGACTGTTTTGGTTTTGAGGAATCAGTATCAGGTTGTACATCACGACGAGATCTCCTGATCGTATATATCGTAAATCCACCCAGTGTCAATATCAATATTATGCCGTCAACTTGTGATATCTCACCATCTATAGACAGTACAACCAACAAAACCGAAAAGCCCACCATTATTGGTACTTCCCGCAGGATTGTCTGGCGACTTATTACCAGTGTCACCAGCAATGTAGATACACCTATCACCAGTCCTATATTGGCAATATTGCTCCCCACAATATTTCCCAGTATTATATCGCCATGGTCTCCTGCTGCAGCAATACTGGCAGCAAGTTCAGGGGTCGATGTACCATATGCAACTACGGTCATACCAATCACCAAACTCGATATGCCCATGCGCCTAGCAATACTTTCGCCACCATTGACAAGACAGTTACCGCCATAACACAGCATCAATATTCCCACCACCGTTAGTGCTACATTTATCAGTAAATCCATCATGCCTTTACGTATACAAAGTCCATATTATACGTCTAGGGGCTCTCTAGAAAGTACAGTTGATGGTTATTTTACGCATGGAGCACGTCGTTCGACTTTGGGATGATGTGTAAGATGTCACATCAACCGCGTTTGCGACAGAACCCGTCTAGGGATGTAGAGAACAGAGTTATCTTGATTACGCACACTCCCCATCATACATCACTCTCTTGGATTTTTGTATCTGTACTTGTCTATCTTTACTAGTTCAGCGTATGAGCCGAATTTAGATGAGTCTACCATGTCCAATTTATCCTCGCTGGTTTCAGTATCAAAACGTCTCTTTATCTTGTATAAGGTGGTGCGTTCGGCCGGTATACGATTCATATCCAAAATTAATCTGCGTATATATGATGGTCGAAGAATTTGACCGTGTGCAGCTCCCGCTGCTGTGGATATGCTCTCGTTTATCAGCGTACCGCCAAAGTCGTTTGCCCCCCACAACAACAACAGTTGAGCCATTTTGCCACCTTCCTTGACCCATGACATCTGTATGTTGTCTATATTGTGTAGCATAATACGGGATATGGCATGGGTCAGTAGTACATCTACGCCGCCAGCTCCGGCCCTCATAGAATCATGTAGTCTGTTTTTGTACATGGGAGCCTCCTGTGCTATAAAGTCCAGTGGAACAAACTCGGTAAATCCACCAGTCTCTCTTTGAATATCACGTATCAGTGCCATGTGTTGTACACGCTGCGCCATAGTCTCCATGTGGCCAAACATCATGGTCGATGTTGTGCGAATTCCCAGTGAGTGGGCAGTCCGGATCACCTCTTTCCAGGATTCGACGGTGATACGTCCGGGGGATATCTTATCTCGAAGTTTTTGATCAAGAATCTCTGCTGAGGTTCCCGGCAGTGTGTCAACGCCCGCTTCCTTGAGCCGTAAAAGATATTCACGGATTGTGGTGTTAGATCTCTGGGCACCATACTGCACCTCTTCTGGTGAGAAACCATGTATGTGTATATCAGGTAGTTCAGACTTTATGGCGAGGCATATACTCTCGTATGTGTCTGGAGCCATGTCTGGCGGCAGTCCTGCCTGTATGCACACCTCGGTCGCCCCTAAATTGTGAGCTTCGGTTGCACGGCGCACTATCTCGGGGACAGGGAGCATATAGCCCTCGGTCTCTCTAAAATCTCTGCTAAATGCACAAAAACCACACTGCCTGATGCAGACGTTAGTAAAATTGATGTTACGATTTACCACGTATGTAACAACATCACCCACTCTGTCGTGTCGCAGTTTGTCTGCCACCATTCCCACCAGATGAATGTCTACATCTTTAGCAGAATACAATTGGATACCTTCAGAGGTTGTGACTTCTCTTCCAGATAGGGCGCCATCTAGTATTGAGGCAATTATTGGATCTGCCTCTCTAAACATTGAGTCTGTACGAGCATTCAACGCCAATATGACGCCTCCACAAGCATCTCTGAATCCGCGATTGTAGACATTCTTTCTTTGAGATGTGGCGATACCATCTGTGCAAATTCAGGATATACAGGGAACCTACACTTTAAGTTATAACCAAAATCACTACATCTCTGCGAGACATCCTGTATATGCGGCCATGAGAATTCTGGATTTACATAGTCTTGGGTGAGTGGTGATATTCCACCCCAGTCGTTTATACCTGAATTGATATATGATGGGTATATATCCGGTGATAGATTTGGGGGTATCTGTATATTCATAGCCGGAATCATGATTCGTGTTAGGGCCACCAGTATCATAAATTGTGTCATGTCTGCTGCAGCATTATTCCTCATCGCAGTGTCGTTCTTTGGGTGAAAGTTCTGCAGTATTATCTCTTGTATGTGTCCGTATCGGCGATGTATGTCACGTATTGTAATTATAGAGTCAATATACTCCTCGATACTCTCCCCTATGCCCACCAGCACACCAGTAGTAGTGGGAATTTTCTCTCTTCCCATATCTTCTAGAACTCTTATGCGTTCTTTGGGCCTCTTACTAGGAGCCAAATGATGCGGCATGCCACTCCCGGTGAGTCGTTCACTGGAGCTCTCCAGCATCAGTCCCACCGAGACGTTTGTATCAGATAACATGCGAATCTCATCTCTCTCCAGATTGCCAGCATTTGTGTGAGGAAAGAGCCCGCCTTTCAGACATATCTCAGATATATGTGCTAGATATTCGGGTGTAGAAGAGTATCCCTCGCCTCTTAACCACTCTTTGGCTTCAGGGTACGCCTCCTCAGGCCGTTCACCGGTCACCAACAGTGCTTCCACACACCTGTATCTTTTAGCCAATCGTATAATCTGTTTTGCTGTATCAGTACTCATCATAGAAAGTTTGGATTGTGTCAGTTGCGCCTTGTAAGTACAGTACGAACATGTGTCTCGGCACAGGTTTATCACATTCAAAAACACTTTCTTTGAGAATGTAATTGTGTTACCCTTGTATTCGTCTCGAAGTTTAGTTGCAGCCGCAAATATATCGGCGGGGTTCTGCAATGCATCATAGTATGCTTGAAGATAGTCTGTTTTGTAAGTACGACCCTGTACAATACGATTTAAGATCTCTGAATCAAATACAAGATTACTCAATATGTCTTACGCGTAGTAGTACATATTTAATCCTGCGGAGGCTGGGTGGGTTTTAAATTACTATTATTCAGCAGGTCTCTTATCAAGAATCAGTACCTTTTCAATCAAGTCACCATCACGTAACAGTTGAATCACCAATTCATCACCCACAGTCTTTGAGCGCTGTAAGTATATCAGTATATCAGATATCTTGCGAACTTCAACATCATCAACACGCATGACAATGTCTCCACCTATCAGAATCTCATTGCCATCATGAATAACAGTGGTGTTTGAGCCTATCAGGCCTGCGCGACTAGCAGGGCTGTTTTCGACTACACCTATTATCAGGAAACCACGACTGTCAGTGAGGTTCAATATACGAACCAGTGTGGGATTAATATCCAATCCAGATACGCCAATCCAAGGATGATCATACTTTCCTTCAGATATTAGGGTGGGAATTATCTTTACAACAGTTTGAGATGGTACGGCAAACCCCACACCATTAAAGTTGCCTGTGTTTGTCTGTATGGCGGTATTTACGCCTATCAGCTCCCCCCGCATATTCAAGAGTGGGCCGCCCGAGTTTCCGGGATTTATAGCGGCATCTGTCTGTATCACATCAGGTATGGAGAAGCCCGTAGATTCAGTAGCCAGTAGTCTATCAATCTGGCTAACTATACCCGAGGTCATGGAGCCGGACAGCCCAAAGGGGTTTCCTATGGCGGCCACCGACTGTCCCACCTTTAGCATACCAGAATCACCAACCATTATTGGTTGCAATAGCTCCGGGTCCACATCCACATTGACCACCGCCAAGTCAGTGTGCACATCAACACCCACTATCTTGGCCTCATATGTTCGTCCATCCAAAAATGTCACCTCAGTCTTTAAGGAATCTTCGACAACGTGTGCATTGGTAACTATATTACCCATCCTATCAAAGACAATTCCTGAACCTAGGCTGTCACGATTAGGGTCCAACACATCAGTGGAGTTTCTGTCCACAATTATTCGGACCACACTGGCTTCTGTGTTTTCAAATATCTCCACTAGTGTGAGATCTTCAAACTCAATCGCATCTGCAGGAGTCAGTGTTATATTAGCAGATACGACCTCTTCGGGCACATCTGTAGTAAAGACATATGCAGCCACCAGTATTGCCACTGCCAAAGCGGCCATTCCGCCACCTATGTAGACTGCACCATTCATCACATAGTATAACCAAATTACAATATCTAAAAATCTTACGAAATTTGACTTCTGTGAGTATTAATGATGTATAGGCCAAGAGTGAACCCGTATGTATGCTCCCAAAGCAATGTGTGGCCATATTAAACCAAGATATAGACATTCCAGAATAGTTATCGTCTCAGGATACCACCAATAAAACATCATAGATTTCATGAGTCATAGTCATGTTTGTTGTCTGTCTTTGCAGGAGTATTGTATCTGCAGAAACCCTAAACGTCCATTGGGTTTTGAGAGGTGTGTCTTAGCGTATATTCTCTGCCCCGCCAAGATACAGAGTTTTGCTTGCCCACACTCAATATGCCTGCAAAAAACCCTGCGACTATTACGGCTCCACCCAGAGGACAAGCCAAGGCATTGTACAGATTTATCTTTAACACGCGAGACTCTATTATTGCCCCACATAATATCATAAAAGATGCAGCAAGGGAGCTCCACCACAATACTTCTGATAGTATATTACTGTCCAGTGTAACAGAGTAGAGAAGTGTGGGAAATGGTAAAAATAACAGAGACAGTACTGCCACAAATATGCCAACAGCGGTCTTGGAGCACTGCAGGTATAGTGGTATCATGAGTCTTTTAAGAGCATGCCACAATGTTGAGCCATCCCGCGCCCATATGGCCTCAAACATATCATCGGCCAGGACCATTTTGAGGTTATACCCCATATCTTTTACTTTTCGTCCCAGAGAGCCATCTTCGATTATCTCTTGACGAACACCTTTGTGTGTCCCCACCGATTCATACACATCCTTTGGCATTACAAAGAAGCTGCCAAAAAAGTAGCCGGTTTTTTTATTTGGATCATTTACGTTTAGTGCAGAGAAGCGTGTATGTAAAAATGTCGATATCATGGGTAGCGTTATACGTGTCCAAAATTCATTGGTTCGAATTAATGGAATCGCCGTTAATGCGTCAAGACTCTCTGCATTTAAATGATCTATCGCCACGGATATCATATTAGGCGAAAATACGGTATCTGAGTCTGTAAATAGCAGTATTTGACCGGTGGCGTTGTCATACCCCTCCATGCAAGCCCAGTTCTTTCCCATCCACCCCTCTGGTTTGGGCCGTGCATTTACCAATCGTATTTTGGTGTGTTTGTTTGCATAGTCAGAGATTATACTCTCTGTGGAGTCATCAGACGAATCATTAACAGCAATAACTTCGTATTCGTCATAGTCTTGTTTTACCAGACTGTCTAGACAGCGTCCAATGTACTTCTCCTCGTTCCGCGCAGGTAAGATGACCGATACTTTGGGTCTTACCTGGGAACTCTGTGAATACATACGAATATGTGGTGTAAGACGAAATGTTCGTATAATTCCACGGAGTAGTACAAGCCAGGCTATGGTCACCATCACCATTATACCTGCCAAGATACCGTGCAGTACTTCCAACATCACTCTGTATTTCCCTCAGCCTCATGTTTTATTGAAGATAGCGCCTGCCTTGTGCCATTCTCTATATGACCAGCTATCATTTTAGTAAACATCTTCATCATACCCGACAACTCTATGTTCCATGTTACGCTCAGTGTGGTGGCCTGTTCATCGCCAGCAACCACAATCTCCTTGTTGCCTTTAATTATCCCTTTTACAAATTGAGCATCTATTCTGTTGGGAGGATACAGTGTTACATCTTGTATGCATTTTTGATCTCTGAAAGCTATGGTTATCTCGCGATGCACCCGGTCTCCATCTTTAGATATATTTCTAATACTTTTTGTTCCCTTCCAGAATTTAGGTTCGGCATCCAAATCCGAGACAATCTCCCAGACAGTTTCAGATGGAGCCCTAATAGGCATGACCACATTAATTACCGCCATTGTTAGATGTATGATGTAAACGTCATACATAAATTGCGCTTACTTGTACTCATATCACCCGTGATGGGCATTGTGCTTAAAATCCGGAACCGTAACTCCAGTTTCAATGGCACGTGCCATTCTTCCGTCACGGCAGATTATATTGTCCCTTGTATTTCATATACTCATGGAAGAGATATCATACGACGACTTTGCCCGACTAGACATACGAGTAGCCCGCATAGTATCTGCAGATACAATGCCAGGAAAGAGTAGAATATGTCAGGCGGTCATAGATGTGGGAGGTCAGACAAGAACCATAATAGTTGGCGGAGCTCAATATTACACACCCGACAGCCTCATAGGCAAGACCGTCGTGGTGTTGCTTAATTTAGAGCCTAGAACGATATCAGGTGTGACATCCGAGGGGATGCTGTTGGCAGCAGATGTAGACGATAAGCCTTTTTGGCTGAGTGTGCCAGAAGAGGTTCCATCCGGTAGTCGTGTACTATAACATGACATTATGATCATATGTTAGATTGAATCTATATTTTTTAGTCTATGATTTGATTCGTACCAAATAAGATGTAGTGCAGAAGGTGGGATTTGAACCCACGAACCCCTAAAGGAAAGGATTTCTTATGATGATCTTGAGTCCTTCTCGGTTGACCGGGCTTCGATACCTCTGCAATATAGTTTGACATATTATGTTATATATCTGAAACCGCCAGCGGGGGCGTATCTCACAGGGATAAGTTCCCCAAGATATTGTTAAATATAATCAAGAATACTACTTGCATATGAAGCCGCCCATCCGTACGTGGAACCGGCAATCCGACGTGATGGCGTGCGCCGTATTGGGGATGGTGGTAGCTATGATGGTGGTGGCGGTTGCCCAGGCGGCATCCCCGGACGGATACGGCTCGCATGCACCGCCGGCACACCAACAGGGGGTACCGTCCTCCGGGGTGCAGTGCAACGAGCCCAGGGAGTTATACCTGGACGACTCGCGGCCCCTCTGTCTATTCCCTGGTACCGCTGATATTCTGATGTCCCGCGGGATTGATCTGGAGAGAGGTCCTATGCAGCCACCCGCCGCAATCCTGGGGCTGACCCCTGAAGAGCAGGCGTGGTTGGCAGAGCGCCCGGTGATCCGGGTGGCACACGACCCGGGATGGTTTCCGATAGAGTACGCCGACGAGCACGGCCAGATAGCCGGGGTCACTCTGCACTATATAATCAAGTTTGAGGAGCTCACCGGGGCCGACCTCCAGCCGGTTCTGACGGATGACTGGACGGGTGCCTTGGAGGCCATCCGGGATAGGGATGCTGATGCCATGTTCATGGTGGCGCACACGCCCGAGCGGTCCGAGTACATGGGGTTCACCAGCCCCCACCACACCCTGGAGACCAGGCTGGTGGCCGCCGAAGACAGACAGATGAGTCTGGACGAGCCCGGGCTACAGGTGATCACCATCCGTAACTACGAGATAGAGGACTGGCTGGATGAGAACCACCCAGACGTCGTGTACGTATCAGTGGACAGTTTTGAAGAGGGGTTGGCCCTGCTACAGCAGGGCGAGGCCGATGCCTTCGCCGCCACTTGGCCGGTGGTCCGCGCCACCGCCGAGCAGGAGGGGATGACCGTCTACAACGCCGGGCCCACCGGCCACTCGTACCCGCTCTCGGTGGGGTACCGCGGCGACCAGCCCGTCCTGGGGACCATCCTGCAGAAGGCGCTGGATGCCTCCCCGCCCCTGTTGGAGATCTTTGAGGGTACGCCGGGCCTGATGCTGACCGCCGAAGAGAAGACGTGGTTGGCAGAGCACCCGGTGATCCGGGTGGCATACGACCCAGGATGGTTTCCGATAGAGTATCTTGACGAGTCAGGCATGCTGGCCGGCGCCGCTGGCAGATACATGTCAGAGTTTGAGAGGATCATCGGTGTCGACTTTCAACAGGTTCCCATAGATGACTGGTCACATGCCTTAGAGTCCGTTCGGGCGAGGGATGCCGACCTGGTCTTTCTGGCTGTCGAAACCGACTCCAGGTCCGAGTACATGGGATTCACCACCCCCCACTACACCATCGAGTCTGTCCTGGTGACCGCCCAGGAGATGCAGTTGGCCATGGACGAGCCCGGGCTACAGGTGATCACCATCCGCGACTATGCCATAGAGGACTGGCTGGACGAAAACCACCCTGACGTCGGGTACGTATCAGTGGACAGTTTTGAAGAGGGGTTGGCCTTGCTTCAGCAGGGCGAGGCCGATGCCTTCGCGGGTGTCTGGTCGGTGGTCCAGGCCATCGCAGAGCGAGAGGGAATGACAGTCTACAACGCCGGGCCCACCGGGTACTCGTACGATTTGTCCGTCGGATATCGCAGCGACCAGCCCGTCTTGGGGGCCATCCTGCAGAAGGCGCTCTACACCATCCCTGCATCCGCGCTGGAGCGGATTCAGGGCGAGTAGAGTGGAACCTGACCAGAAGAAGAACCCACCGCCACCATCATACACGACATAGCAAGACAATCCGGCGGCCAGACTGTTCAGGTCGCGTCAGGTCACGAATTATGAAACGTTGTCGGTACAACTACAAAGTATGTAATACTATGAATATTTGTGGGAAAGCCCACATTATGTAAAAAATCAAAAAAGTTACGAGTCACTCTTTACAACTGTAATCTCGCCATTCTTTCGTGGTACACTGAGTTGTATCTCGTTACGAAATTCACTGGTGTATCCGCCACGAATTTGGACTTTGTCACCATCATTGACTTTTTTAATGTCATCACCCCACAATGTGAGTTTTATTCGATCCTGATCGTCGGTCAGATATGCATCGCATACCTGAGCTTCGCCATACTTTGTTCTTACCGTTCGTGGTTCGGAGAGTTCTTTAATTATACCCTCTACGTCTATGTTGTCGCGTCTTGATTTCGCTTCTGCTATGCTGATCATGTAGAAAATTTTATAATCAATAATATATTCTTTTTATATCGAATACCGTGCGTCTTCATTCTTTGGCCATATAATGGCAATAATGTACAAGTTAATTGAATTGACACAACGCCCAGTGTAAAACCCTTATGGTATCTGTTTCAAGGTATGTCATGCCCGAAGTATGGTTGAGTTATGGTCCCGGTCATTCGATTCTAGACATCAAATCAGAGAATTTGGGGACTGTGTTTGAGGCAGACTCCAAACCCATCTCAGAAGAGAGGTTAGATGAGATGTTATCAAACATATCAGGTACGTTAGTCATACTACAGAACACTCCAGCAGTACGTCAAGCTATATCTCACATACACAGTATGTGTGAGCAGAGGTCCTCACCATTTCCAGCTATATTATCTGACAAATACATGATACCGTCTTTAAAGGAGGGTTTGCCCGAAGGGTGCCGTGTGGACTCATTTCAAGGTACAGACTCTCCGGATACCAATATGATCTTTGTATCCGAGATAATGCCCGATGGCCTGTTCGGATATGAGAGTGCATGTACAAGGTTACTACGTAGATTTGGAGAAGATATGATGTTAAAGGCATACAACAGAAGAGTGGCAGATACGCCATCACCCAATGGCAATACACCGTCCTACCAGATAGCCCAAAAATTTGCAGATAACTTTGAGATACAGTCCATCGACATATTAGGGTGGCAGGGGGGTATCGAGGACCTACATGTGGGACATCCCGCATCATCAGAGATAAGACAGTTGGCAAGTCGGCGCATACAACAGGGTGCACATAGATTCTCTACTGTGGTCGGGAGTGTGGGGGATGTATTTGCAGGAAGTACATTGTCAGGATCACTGTCATCTTTATGGAATGTGTGGTCATCTTTAAAGTCCAAAGGTCGAGCAATACTGCTGGCCGAGTGCGGGATGGGTTTGGGTTCAGAGGCATTGCGTCAATATATAGATGGACGACTGACATTAGAATATCTACGCCAACCATCCCAATATGTCTACGGTATGGAAGAGTTGTTGTTTTTAGAGTCCATAAACCATACAATAGACATAACATTAGTATCGGCGCTGCCAAAGATGTACGAATCGCCTCTCAAGATGAAGTTTGCGCGCATGTCGCAGCAGGTCATAAACGACATTGTAAAAAATAGTCCGCGCCACAAAATCACCATAATTCCCGATGCAGCCCGAATATCATTAGGGGAGTATTCCAGCCGGGATGGGGGCACAGACAATGGCTAGGCCCACCACTCCCAGATATACCATCTTTCTGTTGGAGGGCAGAGGTGAGACGTCATCTAAAGGTGTAGCTGCCAAGTTTCTCCAGCTAAGAACCAATATCAACATGGCCATTATCCAATAGTTCAAGAGTACCAGTACCACTATACTGGCATATGTTGCGTACTGATGCGCAGATCTTCCCAGTATGGTTCTAGCCATATGTCCCCCATCGAGTTGCCAGGCAGGTAAGAGATTTAGAAATGTGATTAAAAACCCAATCCAAGATGCCCATAGTATTGGTGTCAATATCACCACTCCCGAGGAAGACTTTCCAAATAGCTCCAAGGAGCCATACATCAGTATCGATTCGCCAAACTGGAACTCAGATAGTATGCCCTGAGATCCCAGTATTTCAGCAGTCTCCTCGTCAATCACCGGTGCGGTCCATGCACCAATTACAACCACAATAACGGCCACCACTGCTCCAGCCAGAGGCCCAGCGACAGCCACATCAAATAATATTTTACGATTTATTGTCAAGCCGCTGGACTGTATAAAGGCGCCCAAAGTCGGAATTCCAATTATTGGGAGTCCGGGAATAAAGAATGGCCATGTCGTCTTGAGGCGATGAATCTTGGCGGCCACCAAATGACCCATCTCATGTATGCCCAATATACCCAATAATGCAATAGTGTATATTATCGCCATCTGTATTGGGTCCCCTATGTATGTAATTTGATTAGTCTGCACAGTGCGATAGTATCCATCTATCATCACAAAGGCGCATACTACAGCAAAGAGTACTCTAGGAGTGATTGAAGAGCCCAGTATTCTACCGGGTTTGGACGGAGTGAATTTTTGTATCACAATGTATCGGTCTCCATCTCGCTCTAGTAGGCGGCATACGTATTTACCACCTTCCAGTATTCTTGCCAAATCTGCAAATCTATCTGTGCAATCCGAGTCCAGTATACGAAATTCTTGTGAGTACATATTCATCTGAGAGTCGGCTACAAAAAATTTAGAGCGTACCATCGCTTCAACTTGTTCTCGCGTAATCTCGCTCATGTATCAAGTAGGATTTATGGTATTATGTCTTTTGTGGAAGATAGTTGTGTTATATGTTAGAGATTATACTGGCGAATACGCCTGCAAATTATCTGGAGTCAGGGTTGTTTGGAGACACATGCTTCTGGGACGTATCCAATACGTCAATTTAGTTTATAACCGCCAACCTTATCAAACATATTATGAGTGAGGAAGGTGCCAAACTACAATACGAAAAGATGCAGTTAGAGAGAATACTTGTTGATGTTCGTAAACAAGAACTGGATGTTCGAACATACATTACAGGCGCCCATAGTACAATACGTGCCATAACTGCAATAAAGAATGGAGAGAGTTCAAGTTCCATGATATCACTAGGTGCAGGCGTTATGGTAAAAGCCAATATTCAAACAGATAGTACATTGTTGATGTTCGTTGGAGGGGAGACCGCCATAGAGATGAGTATTGATACTGCGACAAGTTACCTAGAGACTCAGATATCTGAAAAAAATGCAACACTGAACAACATTGTTGCTTTTCAAAAGAATGCCACTGATAGATTGAATTTTGTAAATGATAGTTTGAATAAATTAATCGAGTCAGAAGGACATTCCTCTGGTAATTGACATGTTTGATAGTCTACGTAAGTCTTTTACCCGATTTTCAAAAACGTTAGCAGAAAAAGATCTAAGTGAGTCTGACATTGAAGAGATTCTAGAAGATTTAGAGATGTCGCTTTTACAATCCGATGTGGCATTAGAGGTTGTCGAGGACATAAGCTCAGATCTAAAGAGACAACTGGTAGGAGTATCTGTGAACAAAAAACAGTTGGAGTCTTTTGTAAAGGGGGCCCTGTCAGAATCCGTATCACAGTTATTTCAAAAGACCGGTAGTTTGGACTTGCTTGAACGCATACGTGAAAAAAATGAGAATGATGAACCATACACCATTGTATTTCTAGGTATTAATGGCACGGGTAAAACCACTACGCTAGCAAAGTTTGCACATATGTTGAAGAAGAACAAATTCACAGTGGTCATAGCTGCCGCCGACACCTTTCGGGCTGGCGCCATAGAACAAATACGCAAGCATGGAGAAAGACTGCAAGTCAAGATTATTGCGCAGAATTACAACTCAGATCCCGCTGCCGTCTGTCGGGATGCGACATTGTATGCAAAATCACACCGTATAAACTGCGTGCTGATTGATACGGCGGGTCGTATACAGACTAGCACCAACCTAATGCAACAGATAGAAAAGATTACAAAGGTAGTAAATCCTGATCTAAAAATATTTGTAGGCGACTCTCTAGCAGGAAATGATGCCATCAGTCAGGCTCGTGAGTTTCATGAATATACTGACTTTGATTGTTCCATACTTACCAAAAGTGATGCCGATACCAAAGGCGGCTCTGCTTTATCAATTGTAAAGATCACATCTAAACCTATACTCTATCTAGGAGTAGGTCAAGAATATCCGGATTTGAAAGAGTTCAGATGGGAGTCGTTTGTTGAATCAGTATTGGGCGAACGTGATAGTATGGATGGTGAGCTTGCAGCAAAAATACAGACAGTATTAGAGACCCCACTCGCTGTAAACACAAGCACGCATGATACAGCACCAGAGGTAGTTACATCACCAGAGTCAGCTGATGTTTTAGAGTCAGAGGCAAAAGGAGAGATAGATGAAGATATTGTAAAAGAGGAGTCAGAGGAGATACAAGAGTCAGAAGACGTAGATATAGATCCATTCGAGGGAATAGATGACTCTGATATTGCAACATATTCAGATATACATGATGTACCGCCTCCGGAATCTGATAATACAGCACGGGTGTTAGCCGCAGAGATCAAAGAGTGGATATCTCAGGGCCGTCCGATATCAGATGGGCCATCCATCAGTGAAAAGAGTGTGAAACATGAGAGGGATGTTACAGATCAGTCCGATGATACAGCAGA
>VYCS01000018.1:0-21325 GCA_009843815.1 Cenarchaeum sp. SB0675_bin_21
AACAATATAAAATACAGCAATATAATATCAATATAAAACTTGGACCTAATAACATCCACGACATTTTAGATAATATGGGACAGTTAAAACAAACATAAACATACAAACATGGCAAAGATAGGCGAATTTATTTACTCATGGGGAAACGGACATTACACTCGCATGACTCGTCTTAATCAGGTATTAAAAGAGTATGTTGCCGATGCAGACATTCACTATTCCAGCAAAGACGAGATATATGAAAAATTATTAAAGTTATATCCTAATAATACTGATAATATACACCGTATTGCAATACCCACACCCATAGACGGAAAGATGGGTCCAGACTTGTTTCGTTGCTTGCTAAACATTACACTACCAATTAGCGGAATGCCGCCCCTCATACGTCAGATTGTGTCTTATTTACGGGAGGAGAGACGAATATTTAATGAGCAAAAATTTGATATAATAATCAGCGATGGGGATATGGGGGCCAATGTTTTGGCAAAAAATCGTAATATTCCCAGCCTGTTTATTACAAATCAATTTCGCCCAAAATTATGGGCCAGTCGTGCCTATTTTTATCCTGGATTGGAATTTATCTCAAAACAGATTGCAAAAGCTAGCCATATTTTGGTAGCCGATTCGCCACCACCATACACATTATCTGAATTTAACTTGAATCTTAGTGAATCAGTTGCTAAAAAGACTACATATGTGGGACATTTTACTACACAAGACATCTTTACAACCTCAAAAGCTACAGATTTGGAGCTGATGATACATGATGTGGATTTCGGGTACTGGATGAGAACCGGCAATAAATCCACCAATGACGGAACTGGATCTAGATATCAAGAGATATTTGCCAAAGATTTTATGGTTTCAGAGAGACGAATAGTCTCGCACGCCAGACAGGATCCCAGCATAGATAGTGTGTTAGGCCGAAATGGTAAGCGATATACAATCTCTGAAGCGTATGAAAAAAAAGTAGATTGGCTACAGATTGATGTAGGCTTTCTGTCAGAACAGGAGAAGAACAGCGTGCTGGAAAGATGCACCTATGCCGTCATAAATGGCTCACATACAGTAATGGGTGAAATACTGGGACAGAAGAGAAGACCCGTAGTTGGTATTCCCGTATATGATGAGCACACAAACAATCTACGATGGGCAGAACAGAAAGGCTTAGGCATACTAGCAAAGAGTCCAGCGCGTGTTATATCTGCCATAAAATGGATACGAGATAACACTGAAACGCTTCAGGAGTCATTAAATGAATTTGGGAAAAACTTTTTGGGAGATGGAGCACGCAACACCGCCAAGATAGCTGCGCAGACACTAGACAAGAAATAATGGGGGGTACAATTGCACCATATACATCTGGCATGCGGGTCTTTTGACGGGCGAACTGACCATACAAGGAATGAAGATACATTCCGCATGCTAGATATTAAAATAATTATAAGTTTTTTAAAAAATCTAAAGGGGCTCCATTGTGTCTATTAATCGAGCATTAGTTACCTGCCCGTCTCTCTCCTGCATCTCAAGATCAACTGTATACTTTAGGCCGTTTAGCATAAAGTTGACTTGGACATCCCATCCAACCCGCGGACCCTTCTCTGGTATTTGGTAATGAACATTCACTCGAAAATCTGAGATATCACCGTACAATGCTCGAGAGACCCGTTCGGACTCTCGGTTTATGTCTTCGATGGTGCTGACTTGTACCATAGGTAATAAAATATACATTAGAATTTAAAATTTCTGCTTAAATGTCATAGGTGACGAATCTGGTGGTTTATCATTATATTAGATGCATGGGTTTTTTGTAATGATGATATTTAACATAACCTGATAATACATCCGGCTTTATAATCACTCATTTCTACCATCTATACAAGTGGCGCATGATTAACGAAATACTCTAAATCGTGAACCCTTCTTGGCGACCTTCTCTTTGGCCTTCTCTCTGTGGTATGCAGCCCGACGATTATCTGGGTCTATCTCCAATACCTTGTCATAGCATGATATGGCTTCTGTATACCTCTTTAGCGACACGAGTATCTTTCCCTTATAGCTTAATGCGTATACAAAATTAGAGTTTACATCTAGCGCCTTTTCACAATGTACCAATGCTTCCTCATACAATCTTTCATGATCCAGTAGCCAGATCATACTGCCCATGGCCATTAAATTGTCTGGTTCTCTAAGTAGGGCGCTTTCACAGAAGAATCGGGCGCCCTGGACGTTTTTTAGCGAGTAGAGTGATATACCCTTACTGTATAACGCCCGCACGTTATTAGGATCATTATCCAATACTCTCTCAAAACACTCTATGGCCTTTTTGAACATGCCTTTTCGATCGTATATCAAACCCTTTGTAATTAGGGTGTCTACGTGGCTGGGGTTTATGGCCAAAATTCTATCCAAATATGGAAGTACCTCCTTGTGTGAAAATCCAACCATATCTAGTATCTGCGCCTTACCTAGTAGTGCATCAATGTTCTTCGGATCTATATCCAAGGCACGATTATACCACCGTATTGCCTCCTGCCGCTCTCCTCTTTGAGAGAGATCAAGACCACGTTTGAACATATCCATGGAGTCTGCAGAGTCCGCCTCTAGAGCCTTCTTCAAATAAAAGACAGATTGTGACTCCAAACCCATTCGGCCTAACACACGGCTCTTTGTGTATAATGCCCATGAATTACGAGGGTTGTTTCGGAGAACGTCATCAAGACACTTGATGGATTCATTATACTCCTCTATGCCGCATTTACAGATACTCATGGCAACTCTAGCATCCTGATTATTCTGGTCGTGCTCTAATACCAAATTTAGTGCCGATATGGCATCATCGTATAATCCCAGTTTTTCCAAGGTTAAACTGCGTCTATACATGGCCTCAAATTTTACATTCGGTGATCCCTCTACAATATCAAAGTGTTTTAAGGCCTCATTGTAGCGACCTAATTTATACAACATTATGCCTGCGCGCAGGTTTGCCACACTATTTGTGGGGTCTATACTTAGAGCCTGGTTATACTCGGATGCAGCCTTTTTGTACTCACGATACCCCTCCCAATATTGGCCGCGATTGATATAGTGCCACTCATTTTTGGATTTTTTCAGCACAATATCTATACGTCATTATACCTTTTTAGCATGGCGCCCGCCTTGGGTGTGAGAATAGCGATGTTCTATATCTGTAGTATTATCACAAGGTATGGGTTTGCAGATGGCGATTGTATAATCTGATCCTATATCAAACTCTAAATGACGAGTCATCTCTGGAACACCAATCATTACCTGTTCAGGACGAATCAAACTACATATACTTTGTTGTATATTCGCTTTGTTATGGCCACTTCTTACCAGATTGACGACCGTATCTGCCAGCAGTAATATGGCTTGGTTTATGTTGATTTTATGTCCCTGATTCAATAAATCTCTGGTATTAGACACTGATGTGGTAAATACATTATCTTGCTGGAATGAATACCGTATGGGAGTCATATCCGGATCGCCCTGCGCAACTACATTAATGATCAACGCTTTGGTATACTAGGGGCAGGACTTCCAAAATTATACGTGTTGCCCGTACCCCTATAGTCTCGTGGTCGTACGGGGCTGCCTCCCTCCAAACCTCTCTTTGTCAGTGAGAGGCCCGCCAGCAACTCCACCACCAATCGTTGCCCCAAACCTGAGGTGATGCCGCCATTGTATGAGCTGTTATCACTCACATCATATGCTGGTGACACTTCGACAAGATCCATCGCAAACCTATCTGGATCAAAGGACTTTGAGAGAAGGCGTACCAGACGCATTCCTTCTCTGGAAGTCAAACCATTTGGCTCCGGCTCACCAGTCCCGGGCGCATATGCGGGATCAAACACATCAATATCCCAACTGAGGTATACTGCATCGGTCCCATCATTTGCCCTATCAGCTATCTCCTTTGCGATGTAATCTATTCCCAACTCTTCAACATCCAACATGGTAAACCATTGAAAGTCCTGATCCGACATCCATTTGTAGAGGTCTGGTCCAGGCCAATATCCCCGGGGGCCTACCAAGGAGTAGTTCCTACCTCTCAGACACCCCAGCTCCATAATTCGACGTATGTGGGCTCCATGATCATACTTGTATCCGGTAAGACCTTGAGGCGCACAGTCTGCATGTGTGTCAATGTGTATCATGCCTATCTGTTTGTATTTTTTGGCAAAGGCGCGTACATTTGCATACGTGATGGAGTGATCTCCACCTAACATTACAGGTATGCCATCCTGCTCTAACACCTCCTTGACCTTCTGTGTCATTCTCTTATGGGACTCAATTACATCACCCGGCGAGACGTTTACATCGCCATAGTCAACAGTCCTAAATGTTCCAAAAGGATCAGCTCCAGTCTCAATGTTGAATCGTTCATACGGTGGTGATGGGATTGTTGATGCTGCCCTGAGGGCTCGGGGACCGTATCGCGCACCAGGCCGTATGGTGGTACCAAAGTCAAAGGGTTCCCCAATTATGGCTACATCCGGCTTGACCTGCTGCAGTTCATTATAGGTCTTTACCCATGGCAAATGTAAGAATGTGTTTATACCAACAAACGGAGCCACATCGGCGCCCCTGTAATCATCACCATAAAACTCCATTCCCATGTTGTATCAAAGTATGTACAAATAATTAATAATTAAGGATTTTGTTGTGTAGTCCCCAGAGATCATTTCACCCACTGAATCTAAACTTGCGCACAAAATTCTATACACTACACAAGCGCCTTTACTACCATTATGGCATAATCTGCTCTTGTACCACGATGGCAGTCGGGCATCTTTGTGTAACATATGAGTAAATCTAGAGTTGATAACTAGACGACATTGTACAGTTTGAGTGAATACTGGTACACAAAAACAGTCATGTACATGCAACTCTTGACTCAAATAGCGAGACATTGGGAAACTTGTATAACGCCGCATGCATTACTATATAATCAAGTCCGCCAAAGATTGATATGCTTATGTTTCATCCTTTATGTCTGCTCTGGTGACTTTACTGAGCGCCAACTTTACCAGTAGCAACCATGTTATGACTATGGGTATGTAATAGGTCGCTATCCTCCAACCTACTATAATGTCCCATTCTATCCCGCCCTCATCCAACTGAAAGTCAAAGGGGTTTGCGTTATTCAGATATCCAAATATGCCCAACTCGGCTAACCCTGAACCTCCCACCGTTATGGGTAAGTTTGCTATGGCGTTAGCAGCCATCACCGCCATTGTGGAGTCAAATGCACCAATCTGATACCCCACACCTATGGCTATAACAAAGAATGACAACCCATACAGTATCCATGATGCAATGGACATTATCAATGAGTTTGTAAATACACGAGTCAGTCGCTTTGATGATGCATGTTTCTGACTGGTCTTGCATATGCCATCCAACCACTTGTCTATCTCTTTTGTATAATGTTCGCCACGCTCGCCCCCTACGCGAGAGATTAAAACACGGAGGGATTTGGGCACACGAAAGTTCCTTCTAGCGGACAAGAAGAACAAGACTGTCCATATTGCTGTTATGGATATACTGGTAAGTAATACTATAACACCTATGGTGTATGCTCCCATGAGTACGGCTATAATACCAGCCATAATAGAGAGTATACCGGCACCTAAAACTTCAGTAACTATATCTACAAAAGCTATCCATGCAGACTGTGAGGGTGGCACCTTTCTTTTGTGCAGATAATATATCATGATGAACTCGGCTCCCACAAACATGGGTGTGGAGAATTTTATGAACTCGGCTCCCACCCGTACGCCGCACAGTTTTGTAGCTGAACCGGCCATCTTCGTATAGGATTTTGCAATATATGCAAACTTGACTCCCTGCAATACCAGTTTTGACATCATCAGTATGAATGCCATCATAAACGGTACTAAGCCGATGGCCAGTAGGTCTTCCAGTTGTATGTCAAACTGTAGGGCAATTATGATGATGGGTATGAGTGTGGCCAAGACCGCTATAATGCGCCATTGCATGAAGAAATGCTAACAAGTTCAAATATAAGCCAAATTACTACAGTTAATACATTGAAGTGCATCTTTGTGTTGGGAACTGCAGGTTCTGGAAAATCACTCTTGACATCAAAACTATACGAGTACTATGCCTCTAATGGTGCATTTGCTGCCATATTGAACCTGGATCCGGGCGTGGAGTCGCTCCCATATACTCCAGATATGGATGTGCGGGATCGCATCGATATACTCTCCATAATGAGACAGTATGATTTGGGACCTAATGGGGCTCTAGTCATGGCCAATGATATGATAGCATCACAACTCTCTCAATTACAGATTGAGATTGATGCGGTAAACCCTGACTATTTGATAGTGGACACACCTGGCCAGATAGAACTATTTGCGTATAGGAGTAGTGGACCGTTTCTTACCTCCGAGTTGAACGCCGACTCTAAAACTGGCCTGTTTCTGTTTGATGGCGCCATGGCAGGTAATCCAGTTAACTTTATCTCGCTTAGCATGCTGTCTCTATCCATACGACTGCGACTTCAACTTCCATTTATTACAGTATTGAGTAAGTCTGATCTACCCGCGATATCCACCGATAGCATAATACAGTGGGCCACAGATATTACGTCAGCCTTGGATGCAACCTCTAATGTGGATGGTGAGACGTACTCTCTAATATCTACAATATCATCAACCTTAAACCAGGAAGATTACGCCCAAGATATGATACCTGTATCAAGTGCCACTGGAGATGGACTAGCAGACCTAGAGTCATCTTTGAGTCGAATGCTACTGATGGGCGAAGAGGTGGAGGATTGAATACTGCGCAAGCTCCATCATCAACGGCCAATCTAGGTCCTGGCTTTGATGTCTTTGGTATGGCTTTGGATGCATGTTTTGACACTGTATCCGTTGCGCAGGAGGGCAGCTCAATTACAATATCCTCGGACGATGACATACCACTGGAATACACAAAGAACACGGCTGGCATTGTAATTGATATGATGCGCAGAGACTTTAAGATAGAGTCAGGAGTACATATCACAATTAACAAGGGCGTGCCTGCTGGTTATGGGATGGGCAGTAGTGCTGCTTCTGCAGCGGCAGCTGCCGTCGCCTACTCTGATTTATACAATCTGAACTTATCTTTGGATGAGCTGACAAGATACGCTGGATATGGCGAGCAGGCCAGCGCCGGTTCCATCCACTATGATAATGTGGCAGCCTCTGTATCTGGTGGTTTTGTAATTGTGCGTCCTGAACCTTTACGTATCATACATCTACAACCACCAGAAAATTTGGCACTGTGTGTGGCAGTTCCTGATATACCAACACCAGAAAAGAAGACGCAGGTATCCCGAGGAGTGATACCCAATATGATTCCGCTACATAATGTCACCACCAATGTATCACTATCATCATCTCTAGTTGCTGGCATCTGTACAGGTAACATATCACTAATTGGAGACTCTATACAGGATGTAATAGTAGAACCGGTCCGTAAACATATGATTCCTGGACTGGATGATATACGAAGCTTGGCTGTATCTGCTGGGGCGGCAGGTGTTACCATCAGTGGGGCCGGCCCTTCTGTCATTGCTTTTGTTGATGATGACACTGCTGATATGAACAGGGTTGAAAGAGCAATGCAAGAGGGCTTTGGTCGTCAGGGTATCGACTGTAGAACATTTCCCTGTTCTGTTGCCAAAGGTGCTGGTGCAGTACAATGAAGAAGGCTGTGATGGTGTTTAGTGGTGGTATAGACTCGGTATGTGCAGCCGCTCATCTGTCTGAGCAGTTTGATGTATACGGTATCTCGTTCTTATATGGACAGCGGGCCGGCCCTGAGATTGAATCGGCCAAATACTTTGTCGACAAGATTGGTATGAAGCAACATCACATACTGGATATCTCATTTATGGAGAGCCTATACGGAAAGTCCAATGTTCTCACTGACTCTAAACTAAGTATGCCTGAAACCTTTGACTACTCTATTGTTGTACCCGTACGAAATGCTATATTCCTATCTATATCATCAGCGTGGGCATTCTCATTAGGGGCCGAGTTGGTGGCATATGGCGCCCATACAGGTGATACATCTTATCCGGACTGTCGACCCGTATTTACAGATGCCTTTGAGAATGCCATGAATTTGGGCGAGAGTGATGGCATATCCAGTGGTATACGACGGCCCATACGTATTTGGTCTCCATACAAGGAGGGCATATCAAAGAGTACACTATTGAAGATGGGTCTGGATGCCTTGGGCGATGACATATTCTTGACCTGGAGCTGTTATTCGGGCGGAGATAAGCAGTGCGGAAGATGTGAGTCTTGCCGTAATCGCAAAAACGCTTTCAATGAGGCACACATACAAGATAAGACCATATATAGTACTAGTAGCGATTTCTGAGAATCTTCTTTTTGAATACCATGCCACGTATTATTACATACCACAACAAGAATATGCCTCCCACTATGGCATAAAAGACCCAGTTCTGTTGCGCCCCATCAAGGCCTTCTATATAGTCGGTTATCTCCCGGGATACTAGCATGGATACGGCCATTACAATGCCAAACTCTATGGCATACCATATCCAGTTTGGCCAGGATTCTGAGGGTATATGCACATTGTTGTGTACAGTCATTATACAATGATAAATTTTGAGACCGTGTATTTAAATTATAATTTTTAGAGCCAGCGTATCTAAATATGGTCAAACCCCGTCGTGTATCGCCCCGCACCATACAAGAGGGCTGTCCGACCATCTCAGAGGGGCAACATAGTATAACTCAACTTTGTGGGAGGAGTCTCTAATTTAATCAGTGGGAGCGTACTCTCCAAGCTTGGCCCATTGACCATCCTGTACTCCCCATATCTCGAATGCGGCATTGACTAGGTCGCCACCATGACTCAACTCCAAATGACCTGAAGCACCTATGGTGTGTAACGCCACAGCCGGCATGGCCTCGATTAATGTTGTAGATTCCGTACTCTGCGTCTGTAATATAGTCATGCCCAACAGCCATACAGCATCATACGCAGCATAGTTGTATATGGTTGCCGTGGTGTTGTACCTTTCAATGAATCGCTCATCTAGAGCAGTACTTATCGCGTTATTTTGAGCAGGTATAGACCGCACGGCAACAAACTCAGTTTTATCGGCGAACTCTTGTACAATTGGGTCGGTCAAAAAGTATGACTGTCCTGCCTGATTGTTTGTACCAAACCATCTGACTTTGGAGACATTGTCGTACAGTTTCATCTGTTGTATTATCTGTATGAACTCATCATTACCCACGAATAGAACTCCAACATTGTCAACACCATGCCTATCAATTAATTTGGCCAACTCTGTGTCTAAAAATGAGACCTCTGATGAGTAGTATGCTGACTCAGGGTCGTACCGTATGATCTTTATAACCTCGCCATCAAAGACATCTTCCACACCATCCACTATTCCATCACCCCATGAACCTATCCGAGATACGGTAGCCAATACAGTTACATTTGCATCCTGTACGGCGGCACTTATGGCCGGTACCTGCTGTCCGTCATTTGGTACAAGACGAAATATGCCATCGTCAATCTCTTGATCTGCAGCCTGTGCGGCATGAGATATGACCAGAATATCGTTGGTCTCTATGTAATTATATGCCAGACTGATAAAGTGGCTGAATGCCATCCCCACCACCAAGTCTATACCGCTACTTCGTAGATCCGACAGTTTATGGAATGCTATATTGGCGTTCTCTTGAGTATCCTCAACCCGCATCTTGAGGTTCCAGTCTGCACCAATCATATCTAAATACTCATTAAAGTCATCTACAGCAAACTCTGCGGCAGTCTTACTCTTCTCCCCTTCGGCCCATCCGGATATATTGAACACTCCGCCTATGGTGACAGTGTCATCTGCATATACGACACTTGCACCCATAAACAGAGATAGTGTTGCAATCAGGAGCATGCAACTTGATGTATACATCAGACTGAAAGACATCGTATCTTAAATATACTTTTAGAAGGTTTTTTGACATGTACAAGACCTGAATTCCCCTGTAGAACTATACAGTCTACAGATGGCACCAAAGACATCACATGTGATGTACAGATCATATCTTCAAAGCCTGTATTTGGACAATAATGCCATATCGTCCCTTGTACCGTGCAGAGTGGGTTTAACTACGTGTTTTATGTCACACCATATGGAGTGTTGTGCATCTGCAGATGAACCCAAAATCACAAGGTAAATTAAAACGATATAGTATGGAGTATTGTTGAAGAGATTTACCCCGGATATGGTGGAAAAACTGAATGCAGAGATATGCACCGCCGAGGATGCTATTACATGGGCATCTGAGAATTTGCATCCTAGAGTGGGCAAGGCGTCCAGCTTTGGTGCCGAAGATGCTGTACTTATGGATATAATCATAAAGATAAACCCAGACTTCCTCTTCTTTACGCTGGACACTGGCCGCCTCCCACAAGCCACCCATACTGCCATAGATGTGGCCCGCAAGCAGTATGGTGCTAATATTACAGTACTCTTTCCAGACACCAAACAAGTGCAAGATATGGTGAACAGCAAAGGTCAGAACCTATTCTATGACAGTATAGAGAATAGAAAGCTATGTTGTAATATACGTAAAGTCCAACCTATGAATAAGATGTTGGCTACATTGGATGGCTGGGTTACAGGCTTGCGACGGGATCAGACACAGACTCGTCAGGATGCCTCTATGTTTCAAATCGATCACATTCATGATCATATACTAAAGATAAATCCCATCATAAATTGGAGTTGGGATGATGTCTGGTCGTACATAAAAGAGCATGATCTATCGTACAATCAACTACTAGATGAAGGATATCCTAGCATAGGGTGTGAACCGTGCACTAGAAGAGTCAACCCCGGCGAAGATATGCGAGCTGGACGCTGGTGGTGGGAGAAGGGTATAAAGGAGTGTGGATTACATCATGATGTCTGAAACTACAATGAAAGAGTCCAAAATGGAGTCTTCTTCCGCATCAAGTAAAGGTATTCGCCCGCATGGAGGTACTCTGGTAAACCGATTTGGCAATATCAACATTGGAGATATCCCTACCATTAAGACAGGGGCGGACTTTGCTGCTGATGCTGAAAATATCGCCGATGGTATAATGAGTCCTCTGGAAGGTTTCATGGGGGCGCAAGACTTGGAGTCGGTGATGAATCGAGGCCGTCTAGCAAACGATGTCGCTTGGACAGTTCCCATACTATTTCCTGTAGACAAGATGACGGCCCTAAAAGCAAAGGATGCTGGAGATGTCTTGTTGCAGGACCCATACAGACATAATTATGCAGTACTACATGTAGATGAGTTATTCGAGATTCCTCATAAAGAGATGGCACAGAAAATCTTTGGCACGATGGACACTTCACATCCGGGAGTGGCAAAGACCCTCACCACGGAGAAGTACGCCTTGGGGGGCAAGATAACATATCTGGAACGCCCTTACATGACTGAGCTTCGCCGCCATCGCCTGACCCCGATAGAGACTAGAAACATGTTCAGTGATATGCGATGGAAGACCATAGTGGCGTTTCAGACGCGAAATCCTCCACATGTAGCTCATGAGATGCTACAAAAGACATCCATTACCGTTCGTGATGGCGTATTTGTGAGTCCTATAGTGGGAGAGAAAAAGTCTGGCGACTTTACTAACGAAGTAATAATAAAATCCTATGAACTGATGATACTATACTATTACACCACCAACCGATGCAAGATGTCTACACTACATACAGAGATGAAGTACGCCGGGCCCAAAGAGGCCATACACCACTCTATAATGCGCCAGAACTATGGCTGCACGCATATAGCCATAGGCCGAGACCATGCTGGTGTAGGCAATTTTTATGACCCGTTTGCTGCGCACCGAATATTTGACGATTATCCAGACTTGGAGATTGCACCCATCTTCTTTCCTGCCTTCTTTTACTGTCGTAGTTGCCTTACATTTACCAACAGCAAGGTGTGTCCCCACAATGTTGAGGACAGAGTGACCATCAGTGGTACGAAACTACGAGAGTTGGTGGAGAATAATATAATGCCCTCCGAATTTATTATGAGGCCCGAGGTTGCCAGACTGATTCTGCGTATGCCCAACAAGTTTGTCCCCTAGGTTTCTAGCCTGTCAGCTCTCATATTGTACGGGATTACACATGACGGACTTTTAGATTTTAGGATTTACGGCATTTCTTCGCCGTAGTGAAGTTTGCACAGGGCTATATCTCAGATTAGATATTTATCGCTCCGTAACATATCTGATTTGATGCGAATTAAACAGTGTACTGTTGTACTACTTGTATCTATACTGATATCCATACCTATACAGTCAGTATCGGCGCAAGACGTCAAAAACCCCTCATTATCCATACAGGAGGTAGAGATACCATGGTTCGAGTTCAATCGGGTGGGCCGTGATGCCTCCACAGTACAACTAAATGAAAACCACCCAATAAGCTGGCAGATAACAATATCCAACGATATATTGTACGCCAATCCTTTGGGTAACGCTGTACTGCGCATACACGATGCGTTTGATCCAGACCGGTTCATTGAGGTGGGTATGGGTGCCAATCCAGATCATAAGTTTTGGCTAGCGGCCCAGATGCCCCGGGAAGGATACGTCGTCATACACAGCAATACAGACCGTGGCTGGTTTCCTGACGCTCGGGTGAACCTTTCATATACTGACCGGGGCGGACTCACCGTGAATAATGGTGAAAGAATTGTGGTAAGCAATCTTGATGTGGGCACATTTGTAGTTGGCTCGTATTCGGTCTTTGGCATGGAGGCCACCTCTGATCCACAAGCTACAAACTCAGGATTCTTGCTGGTGGAGTTTCTTTCAGGAAATCCCACAGACAACATCTATGCCCTGTTTCCATTTGTGATCACTGCTGCGGTGGGGATTTTGGTGGGGGCTCTCTTCCTTTCAAAGAGGCGCTCATAGAGTAAAAGGCGCATTTGTCCTGAATACGGCATACATTGCACATGGGTGATATGGGTTTGCATATGTTTTGACCATACATTACAAATGTGTCATTTATCTCCAACCAGTAATTTTGAGGTATTATCCTTTGTAGTTCCATCTCAGTCTCCTCTGGAGTCTTTGTATTTACAATGCCCAATCGATTTGATATACGGTGTACATGTATATCCACAGGAATGGCAGGCTTCTCAAAGGCGTACACCAAGACACAGTTGGCCGTCTTTCTACCTACACCAGGTAGTGATATCAAACCTTCCATATCATCGGGTACCTGGCCATCATACCGTTCTACTATGATTTTAGCAACATCTATGATTCTTTTGGCTTTTACACGGTAAAATCCTATAGATTTGATTATCTTTTTAACATCATCATAGTCCGCAGCAGCTAACTCGGCCGGTGTACTGTATACATCAAAGAGTGCTCGCACAACCTTGGCCGTATTCTCATCTCGAGTTCTAGCAGACAGTATGGTTCCTATCAGTATACTGAAAGGCCCCCGGTCTTCGGCATCGTGCAACTCCCGTAGCGCGGTTATTCGGGGCGGCTTCTCTGCCTTCATTGTATCCCGCATACCATCTAGCGTTATGGATATGTCATACATCACAATATATGCAACCTGTATGCGCATATAATATAGTGTTATGATGATATGATATTCATGATACTGACAAAGTACGAGGAAGGTGCTCTAAGAGGCGAGCATGGCGACATACTACAGATGGCCTACCGCATACTTGTAGCCACTGGCGAGGCGACCGACGCGGACAGATTGATTCCTATACATTGGGTCCATCTATCTGGTGTCAATTACAATACAATTGGCGATGCTGGTGAGCAGTTTTTACGATCCATACGACATAAAGCCAGAGTACAAGTAAGGACAACACTGAATCCAGCGGGATTCGACAAGGACACAGTACACGAATATGCCATCACAGACGAATTCATAAAGAAACAAGAGTCAATAAAAACATCATATAAGATGATGGGCGTCGAGACATCATTCTCTTGCATACCATACGATATATTCGATATTCCCACAGCGGGCACACAAGTATCTTTTGCTGAAAGCAATGCGGCTATTCATGCTAATTCACTGGATAAACTAAAGACCAACAAGGAGAGTTCCTTTAGCGCCTTGGCTAGCGCACTGACCGGCAAGAGTCCCTATAATGAATTTCGCGGAGATATCTCCCCAGACGTTACCGTAGATGTGGATATGCCTAATCTGACAGAGTTGGACTGGGGCATGTTGGGTCTCTTTGCAGGAAGGGTCTCTGAGAAGTGCGTCTCCATATCTGGCGCTGTACCATCAGACCGACGGACATGCAAAGCGTTGTGTGGAGGTATGGGAACTTCGGGCACATGCGCCAAATTCACCACGGATACTGCACCTGACACAGAACATATATCCTTTGGTAGACAAGAGGCAAAGAAGATTCATGATGAACTAAATACTGCTGAGACTGGAGACACCATAATACTGGGAAGTCCACAGTTGTCACTACCAGAGATAGAATCACTGATTGAGATGCTACGGGGCCGTCGCTTCACCAAAAGGTGCATGCTTTTCTGTCCCCGCACAGTCAAAGAGTCTGCTGCCCCACACATAGAGACTTTGGAGAGGGCCAATGTACATCTTTTGGCGGACTGCTGCGCATGCCTGACACCCCTGTTATCCACTGATGACACTGATGGTGTCATAACAAATAGTATCAAGGGGGCCTACTACCTACAGAAATCAAACGGCCTTGATGTATCACTAAAATCACTTCAGGATATAATACGGGAGTATTCTCGATGAAGCGATTGGTGGGAGGCCGTGCCACAGGCATACTGGTGCATACTGATCAACCCATCAACTTTTTGGGTATGATAAATAAAGACACTGGAGTAATACAGGACGCATCACATGATCTATACAAACGATCTCTACGAGACACGATACTGGCATTTCCACATGGCATAGGAAGTAGTGTGGGAGCCTATACGATACACTCTCTAAAAATCAATAATGTAGCACCATCTGCCATGCTATGTGGGCGTCCTGACCTTACAGTCGTAACCGGTTGTGCAGTGGCCAACATACCTTTGGCAATACTTGACGTATCTGAGATGAAACTACAGAACAACTCCAAAATAACAGTAGATGTGGATGCTGGCACCATCACACGCGACTAGATTGCCACCACGTCTTTGCTATCTGTCGCATATGTTCGATGTGCGTCCCATCCCAGTATATCTTACCACACAGTATGCATTGTCTCCTTGTACCATCCATATCTCTCTGCTCACCGTTGCATATGCTACATCTGGATTTACTTACGACAATATCGGTGGCTATACCAAATGTATCAACTATTTTTTTCATTATGCCGTGTGTAGTTGTAGCATATATTGTGCAGACACCCTTCTTTAATAACCTCTGATTCTTTGTCAGTATTATTCGACCTGTTGTCGTGGCATACTGTAAAGTATCATATTGTGTCATGTGTGGATAATATTCGGTGTCATGACCCAACATGCGCATATTTCTGGCCACATCGCCCACCATAGAATCTGCTAAAAACTTATGCGTCATGTACATGCAGTATGCGGCTACTCCCTGCAGGTAGTATGCGAACATAATCATCTATCGTATATTCTTTGGAGTCGTGCTTCTTCATGCGCAAAAACTCATTTCGTATTTTTTTGGCAGCATCTACCATGTCTAAACCTGTGGGTTCTATTACGACGTATGCATCCGAGTGCTTTGATATGGCATTTGGTGGACCGCAAGTCAACAACGAGTCTCCCTCATACTGTATCATGCCCACGGCTAACTTCATATTGTTGCCCGCCTTGATAAAGTTCCGCTGTCCCTCTATTGTAAATGATCCCTTGGGTAGGTACTGTCCGCTGGGGGCTGACTTTTTAACTTGATCTGGATGTACCCAATATGCGCCAACACCGTACATGCCTTCTCTCCATACACGGCTAAAACAGATTGTTGCTTCTGCTACCTCTTCCAAACTTAGATTTGTGGGCTTCTCCTCTTTTAGTATAAAGAATGGGGAGCCGTATATCTCGGCGTGAAACACAAAGTCATTATCCTTCATATGTCGTCGTACAACTGCAGAGTTTGAAGGGGCATCACGACCACCTATCGCCAAAGAACCATCTGTAGTAAAAAACCACCTATATCTCTCAAACCAATTTTTCTTTCGAACCTGCGCATACGTGATGCTCTCCTGTTGCTTTTGAGTTTCGTCGGTGGCTCTCTCTATCTTTTTACGTGTTTTTTCCATAATTTTTTCTATGGATTTAATGGCAGCCGACTGTCTCTTTGCCTCTGTATATAATGTAGAAGCAGTGGACTGCAGTGGTGCGTCTAGATTTATCTTTATTTTTTCATCTAAGATCTTTAAGATGGGAATACCTTTCTCTTTTGTTAGTGTAGCGCCATTCTGAGCTAGCATCTCTGTGGCTTCTTTTGCATCCAGCCTGAGTATCCCCTGAGAGAGTATTGTGTATAATGAATTGGCTACATTGGTAATTGATGCAGACCTATTAGTAACTGTCTGTATTGCTCTCTTCTGCTCGTTTAATTGCGACTTTAATGACTCCACCTTAGTGGACGATTCACCACCCTGTGACTCCCTACCCTTCTGTAGTATCTGTTGCGTTAGCGTTACATCTAGTCCTACCATAAAACTATCCACAACTGTAAGGTCTTTTTGTTCTCCAAGTTTTATGGGGTATGCCTCGCCCCCCTCCTTCCAAATGGTAGGAGCGTGCCTTCCTTCTATAACATCCGATACTATCTGTCTGGCAGAGTTATACAGTAATGTAATTTCATCTTTGCTTAGAGTATCTCCACTCTTGCTTGGTTCTATATTTGCATTATATGGTATGCCTTCAGCGTATCGGCGAGGTAGTCCTAACTGTCTTCCCAACCATCGAGCGCAGACCATCTTTGTATCTTTTATACTATTAAAGTCACTGAGTTTGAGATCAAGCGGATCTAATCCATTCTGTGGTGGCTGTGTATACTCTTGACCCACACTTATACTTCGATGTCTCACGTCAATTGAATGCTGTAGGGCTAGCACCTTCTTTTTGTCGTTGCACAGGATTATGTTTCCGTCCTTAAAGAACTCTCCCACCACAACAAATTCCTTATCAAAACCTCCAAATTTTATATATGCAATCCTCTCAAGTCCTACCTGCTCTACACTCTTTAATTTTAATCGTAACAGGTCGCTTCGTAGACGCCGGACTAGTCTGTTCTCCTCTATCTGTGTGATTCGTGTACTGGTTATCCATACTCCGGATGTGGATAAAACCAGCAGTATGTCAGGTTTGTCTGGATGATGTAACTTGAATAATATACTGTCCCTATCTATTCCATATATGTTACTGACATAGTACCCTTCTGTTTCATTATCTATGTAATTGACTATATACTTTAACTCTATTCCTGCTAACGCCATAAATTCTTCTCACAGATACGAGAAATTATTGCAAAGATATAAATGATCATATACAGTTGGACTGTAACACTAGCAACATTTGTAGCAGAATGACATCTGGCCAAACTTGGCCTCTATTTCTACTACACACCATTCTTAGTTATACAATACAGGCCCGTAACTCTTACCGATTTTGCAATTAAATAATATAATACTCAAAGTGGCTAATCATAGTCACACAGGAGACCTGTTTCAAGGTTAATAATACCACATAGCGATGATGTGATTTGTGGTCGCTGGTGACTCCTTTATTATATCCCAGTAACTCTGGTCTCTTGATGATTCAAAATTCTGTTTTTCTAAAGAGTAGCTAACTGTCTAAATCTTTTAGCAATCTACATCTTACCATCTTCAGCAAGTTTTACGCCATGATATACTTGCGCTCATCGCGCACCCTAACATACACGTTAATCCTGACCACCTGTTCTCCGTAATAACCTAGACACTTCTGGGGCAAAATATGTGACGATTATGTCGGCACCCGCCCTCTTTATTGACCCGAGCATCTCTAAAATGACGGCATCTTTGTCTATGAGTCCTTGCGTATGAGCCGCATGTACCAACGCATACTCACCCGATGCACTATATGCAGCTATAGGTACATCAAAGCGCCTACGAGATTCTGCCACTAGGTCCAGGTACATGGCTGCGGGTTTTATCATGATGATATCGGCTCCTTCGGCAATATCTGAGGCTACCTCCAACATGGCTTGACGTGAGTTTGTGTACGATATCTGATATTCACTACGATCCCCCCATTTAGGGGCGCAATCGGCCGTATCTCTGAACGGCGCATATAGTGATGAGTGGTGTTTGGCAGACTGTGACATTATTGTTACATTGGTATACCCTTCATCGTCAAGACGTGATCTTATAGCGGCAACCTGACCATCCATCATTGCCGATGGTGACACCACATCAACCCCGACCTTGGCATAGCTAGCGGCAATCTCTCCTAGATATCGTATTGTTGCATCGTTGTCCACTGTATCTTTACCATATATGCCACAGTGACCTGTATCCGTATACTGACACATGGAGACATCCGCCATTATCACCATATCTGGAGTTGATCTTCGTGTCTCTCGTATAGCGTTCTGCACCACACCATCTTTGTCATAAGCCGAGCTGCCTATGCCATCCTTTCTCTGTGGTATTCCATAGAGCATCACTGCGGATATTCCATCTTCTTGTATCTTTTGCATCTCATCATGTATCATGTGAGGAGGCATTATCTGTATGTCTGGCATAGACTTTGTGGTTTGAGGTTCACTCAATCCCTCCCCGATAAGTATAGGATACACCAAATCATCTACACTTAGGCGGCTCTCTTGTACCAGTCGACGCATGCCATCAGACTTTCGCAGTCGACGCAGGCGCTTTTTTGGAAACATAGAGAAAATTGTATATTGGCAAAATATATTTTAACTGCATTGGCTTCTCAATGGTGTTTCACAATTTATTATCTCACTAAGGCACGTTCTTTTTTCTCAATTAGATTATAGAGTAGATATTATCTCTAATCATGTCTTTTGGGCATGCAATTCTATGATTTCATCTACAAAGATAAGAGCTTGTAGAGATTGTTATTATACACAGAATAGGCCAAAAAAACACAACAAAATGTGACATAACAAACCACTTGCGCAAAAGGATGCTATACTATCACATTATTTTAAAGTGCTTAATATGGCAGTTTCACAGATGAGATTGTGCAAGACCTGAAGTTATGCTAATCCGCAACTGGTGTTTATACGTGCACCGCGGCGCACCATTGGTGATAAAATTCAAGCCACTTTCTACCAACACATGCGGTAAGGCTACAAGGGGTACGTTTCCTCGTGGTGTGATATGGTTGGACTCGAATATGCATACAACGACAATACGGCGTACGGTGGCACATGAATTCAGCCATATGGTGGGATACGGGCACAATGGCGACGGATTGTGTATCATGGACAACATGTGATAGATAGCGATGATGCCAAGTATTACAGAGCCAGAATGCCTAAAGCATACCGGTTCAAATTGCTAAAAGATATTCAACATCATACATCTGTTACATACCAACTAATACAAATTATATACAAAATTTAAATATACTTTATACTACTATATACTGAAGTAGAATGCCAAAACCAGGTTACAAATCAATAACTATCCCTGATTATTTGTACGATCAATTCAGGGTGCATATAGGCAGTGATAATGTAAAAAATGAGGTAGGCTCCTATAGCCTCTCTAGATTTGTCTCGCATATGCTTGAGGGACGTATGATGAAGGACAAAGCAATTGCACACAACTCACTAATGTTAAGGAAGATAGGCATAGACGGTGACAGGGTCATATTACGGGATAGAAAGAGCAATCGTGTAGTAGAGGTAGTCATCAAAGACCACACATTATACTGTGAGTCATGTGAAAGTGAAGAATGTCTACATTGTGGTTTCTGTTATGCTCTGCCAGAAGTTTATACAGCCATGAAGATAACAGGTTAACCATTTTTTGTTTTTTTGTGGGAGATAGATTTTGAATCCATTAAATCTTGAAAGACAGACTGGTGGGTACTATCTAGAATAAAACCGATTAAAACCGAATATTTTTGATATAAAGAGATCACTAGAGGTATGACTAAAAAACAAACTTTGCAGGAGAAATCTAATATTATAAGAGAATTTTTTAATACAAGCATATTCGTCACCAAAATATAGCACAGGTACAATATCTCACCTGCCATGTTTCAAAGCTAAATGGAAAGAGTTCCTTCAAGGAGGCAGACTATCACAGACAGGGGAATGCTACCAAAAACCATACCGGGAAATGACACACCTTGAGCTCATAATCGGAGAGATTAGCATGTATAGCGACATCTTAAAAAAACCTTGGAGGAAGTACAGGTAGTTCATAAAATGAACAAGCTGATGAGTTTTAAAACACGTTAGATACTACACACAGAAACTCAGAATTATTCCAATCGATAAAGACACCACAAATAAGATACGATAGATAGCAACAATGCTTCCCTCCTACAGAATACGTCGAGCGACCGTCCAAATATAGAGACAGATATACCAATTAATCGTAAAAAAAAATACAGCACATATACTGCAAAATAGACCGGATTAAATCTTAAAATAAAAAAAGGATATAATTCGTGCTTCACAACACAGAAAGTTTGCGCCGACAAGGCCCAAATCAATTCTTAAAGACAGATATGATGTGTATTCATTGCGGCATTGACGGATGGTGCTATTGCTTTAATGTTTTAGATATATTCACCAGACACCAAGTGGCACATATCTTTGACCTTATAGCTACGGCCTATACTGTGATACAATTAATCCTAAAAACTGTATCATGCGTAGGTAAAAATATTCTGAAACTGAGACTCAAAACTGATAGTAGTTTGCTGTATGATATCACGAGTTTAGAGCATTAATGTAAGAATTTGAAATAAAATACAAATGTACATGGACAAATACTCCAGACCAGAATAAAGATGTGGAATTTTTCCACAGAACACTCAATCGGAGACATATCTGACCGCACATGCCTGATGCTTTCCTGATACTGATGCTGTTCTTGCAAATGCATTTACGAACTACTACAGAATACATTCGGCACTGAAATATCCACTCCAAGTAATTTGCTCACAAATGGGAGGCTGAAAATAAATAACAGCTATTATCCTTTAAAAATTAGTACAAAAATAATATAATATACAGTTCAAATTGGCCAAAAAATACTAAAAAATT
>VYCS01000018.1:21335-50168 GCA_009843815.1 Cenarchaeum sp. SB0675_bin_21
ATATTAAAAGTATATCCCAAAAAAACATATGGATAAAAGCTGCTTAAATCCATAAGGTAGAAACAAAAATTTACTGTTATGTGTACTCTATCAAACAAACTTTGCCAAACATTTGAGCAACTTTGGTCGGTTATCAGTAATGTCTAACATCATTATATCTAAATATTAGTAACAAGTTGTTTGAATATATGAAACAATTTCTTGGTGATTTAAAGAACCACACCCCAGTATCATCATATTTTGCTCTAGTGGACAAAAAATCCCTTCGACTATACAAAAATAAACCTGGACTCTGGTTTGAAGTTATGCTATCTGATAAGACTGGCCAGATGGCAGCCAAGTTTTGGGGCGGTAACAATAATGTAATAACGCAGAAATTATTTGATTCATTGTCTACAGGCAGTGTGGTAAATGTACGGGGCACAACATCACAGTTTCAAAATATATTGTCAATAAATGTAGATGACATACATACGATCACAGAGTATGACAAGGATGATCTAATATTGATATCTAATATTGATATTGGACAATTAAAGTCAAAACTGGTAACTGAAATCGAGTCCATGCGAAACGGTTCTCTAAAATTATTATTAAACTCACTTTTTAAAGATGAGATATTCTTTGAAAAATTTACTAGATGGCCTGCCGCCCAATCATACCATCATGCTTATCTGGGCGGACTATTGGAACATGTCTTAAACATGATAAATACATCAAAAGTGATATGCCAAAATTACCCATCCATAGATGCGGACATGGTAAAGGCAGGGTGTATTCTACATGATATCGGCAAGGTTGCACAATACGACATGGATGTGGGCATAACACATACACTCGATGGAGATTACATGGGACACATTGGTTTGGGTATTATAATGGTGCAAGAGAAGATTAAACAGTTACGTGATATAGGAGTATCATTTGATACTGATCTGGAGCGTCAAATTTTGCACATAATACTGAGTCATCATGGCAAGAAAGAGTTTGGCTCACCAATAACACCACAGACGCCAGAGGCATGGGCGGTTCACCTTGTTGATATGTGCGATGCGCATCTAAATCATGCCGTTAAAAGGCCTGGTGTTATGAAATAACATGGACCAAAAACATTGGAAGTACTCCACCCCTGGAATACCAGATGAACTATTTCAAAGATGTGAGGGCGTCCCTATAACTAAAGAAGAGATTCGTGCAATTCAAATCTCAAAGGCGCGCATTACCACGGGCGATACCGTATATGATGTAGGATGTGGTAGTGGCTCAATCTCTGTGGAGGCCGCAATTCAGACCGGGCCTTCAGGTGTAATACTTGGCATAGATCACAGTATTGATGCTGTAGATGCCACTAAACATAACGCTCATCTATTTGGCTTGGAGAACATTAATGTTATACATGGCGAGGCTGTTGATGTCATACCCACACTACCTCCCGCCAACGTCATACTGATAGGGGGTACTGGCGGCGATACCGCAGACATACTACGTCTGTGCACACAAAGACTGGAGCCCAATGGCCGTATAGTTGTAGGCACAATTCTAATTGAGACTCTATCCCAAATTTTAGATGTAATTGATGATACAGGACTACAGGATATCGACATAACACAGATAACAGTACTCAAAAGCCGCCGTACCAGTACAGGTACAATGATGCTGGCCCGTAACCCCGTCACCATAATATCTGCATCAATACTCTAGGCTTTTAATTAGGAGTATTACAGATTATACTATGATGTCCAAACTTACTGCCATAGGGGTTGGCCCTGGTGACCCAGATTTGTTGACAGTCAAGGCCGTCAAAGCCATACAATCTGCAGATGTTATAATGTGCCCCGCATCTGCTGAGGATAGGCCCAGTATAGCTTTGGCAGTAATACAGGATTTATTGAATGATGAGCAGACAATAAAACGCCTAATATTTCCCATGACCAAAGATCCAGACATATTACAATCCACATGGAAGGAGAATGCCGCCAAAATGGCTCAGACAGTACGAGATGGACATAATGTTGTATACATTACGGTGGGCGACCCGTATCTATACAGCACGTGGATTTACATGCACCGCGAACTGACCACTAAATATACAGATGTAGATATAACAGTGATACCTGGCATCGTCTCCATGTTTACATTCGCCTCAAAAGTGGGAGTCAGTATAGCTGAAGGCTCCGAGAAAGTATCGATTATACCATCGTGCTATGACTTACATTCGGTAGCTGAGATAGCAAAAAACTCCGACACTCTGGTATTTCTGAAAGATGGTAGATACTTTGATAATGTAATTACAGTACTCAAAGAGTCTGGATTCCCCGAGAACTCTATATTTGCCATAGGTCAGGATTTAGGAACCCCTGATGAGATAATTCGACGCTTAACATTAGGCGAGGTGGACAGAGGGGCCTTGACAACAAAGTACTTCTCCATACTGGTGGTGAAACGTGTCTAAAGTGTACTTTGTGGGGTGTGGACCAGGAGATCCTGAACTTATAACCGTAAAAGCCCAACGATTAATTCGTAACGCAGATACGGTAGTATATTCGGGCTCCTTAATACCACAACCTGTTCTTGATATGTGTGGCGGTAGACTGCATGATGCATCTGGTCTGGTTCGTGAAGAGATAACTGATATCTTACATAAGAATGCAGTATCAGATTTGATGGTAGTACGTCTGCATGATGGCGACCCCACAATATACGGTGCTATAAAAGAGCAGATGGATGCTCTACAAGATAAAGGTGTAGAGTGTGTTGTGATCCCTGGCGTAACGTCAATGCTGGCATCCTCAGCCGCTCTCTCTACGCAGTTGACACTACCCGGAGTCACTCAGACCATCATAATAACACGTATTGAATCTCGTACAGACGTACCAACAAAAGAGAGCATCAAAAGTCTGTCCTCGCATAACTGTACAATGGTACTGTATCTGAGCATACATCTACTTCACAGAATTGTCCAGGAAGCCATCTCTGGCGGGTATAAACCAGATACTCCGGTGGCGGTGGTGTATCGTGCCAGTTGGGAAGATCAAATAACACTAAAGGGAAAGCTAAACGATATAGTCTCCAAAGTTCACAGCGCGGGCATAACCCGTACTGCTATAATAATAATAGGCGAAGTCATAAATCCCAAACACTATGAGTACTCTCGATTATACGATAAAGAATTCAGTCATGGGTATAGAAGGGCTTCAAAAAATTAACATCTTCAGTAATGCCCAACTGCCTTAGATGAGGTGTAATGTCGTGCCCTCCTGATGTGTATATGCTCAGTCTTCCTTTACCTGCATTCTTGATCTTGTTGGCCACCCGACGGGCCACCATGCTGGCGGGGTCCACAAATGTTATATCCGGACGTACCTCCTCCATCATACTCTGTAGAAATGGTAGGTGTGTACTGGATAGCGTACATACACCCTGTATATCATGTAGTGTCTCTTCTATTGTCTTGCATGTTGTATCATGATCGTTTAGGAATGTACCACTCTCTACTAGATGTACCAGCCTACTGGCATTCACCTTCTTTATATGGACAGATAAATTTAGTGATTTGGCGTATCTTTCTATGTAGTCATGTTGTACTACAACACTTGTGGCCAACACAGTTACTGTATCATCACAGCTTAGTCTTGATGCTTCCATGATGGGTGGCCATACCCCCACTATGTCATCATCTTCGATATCACACAGCAGGGTGGGTGTGTTGGAGCCTACCACCACAATACTTGGTGCAAACAACTCTCGTATACCCTGTATGGTTCTGCGTGTTATATCACATAGGTCTTGGGGCGACTTTGTTCCATAAGGGTGGCTCTTTGTATCCGCATAGTATACTATGTCACACTTGGATATCTGGCGTATGGCATTCACTATGCTCAATGAGCCCAAACCCGAATCAAATACCCCCACACTACTCATTTCTACAAATTTTTAAGTCAACTAAATTTAATTTGAAGTTTATCATATTCAACTAACCATCTTAAATGTTGTTTCCAGGATTCTTGTTTATGACAAACTTTGACAAGTCATGGACCCGGCCAGAAAAGCCAGGTGTATCAGAGAAACTCCGCGACTCAGTAAAGAATGAAGGACCTCTAAAGCCTCGCATGCAATCTGGTGTCAACAAGTTACAGGCACAGATTGCAAGACTAGATGGTATGACCAAGAAGATGCGTGATCGTGACACCAGACTCTTCCAAAAGATAGTTGCTGCCATGAAGAATCACGACAATCAAACAGCAAGGGTACTCTCCAGTGAGTTGGTTGAACTACGTAAGTCTACCACTATGATTGGACATGCTCGCATGACATTGGAGCAGGCACAACTTCGCCTAACTACAATGCATGATGTCGGTGACGCAATGGCTACAATTGGACCTGCCATGGGCACAATGAAGAATCTCAAGTCATCCTTGAGCAAGTTCATGCCAGAAGCAGATTCAGAGCTGAACTCTATGACGCAGACACTCAACGGTCTAATGATGGATTCATTGGCTGGTGATTCGTTTGGCGTAGAGCAGGATGTTTACACTGAAGAGGCCGAGAGAATACTGCAGGAAGCTTCCTCAGTCGCTGAGCAACAGATTGGAGATAGATTCCCCTCAGTACCGTCTCAGATAGGCACTCAAACCACATCTACAATCGAATAAGACATTAGGTTTTTCTTTTTTATTTTTAATTAGTTATGTTACAATGATCTAGAACAACAACCCGACCACACCATATTACAAAACAAAGACCTCTAGACCATATTTTTTAATTAGGGTGTTCAGGCGCCTCTCCTCACAATGTACCTGACGTACATGCTAGCTACAGGACCAAAGTCTCTGATGTATGTCTGCAGGAACCGCTAACCCCACAATCTTTCTTTAAACGTCCACTTTTTATTTAGAATGTAGTTGCCCAACGCTGCAGTCAATACCCCCACACCTAGTGATGCCGGATATGACCATCCACCCTCTACTAGTGAGAAGACGATACCTAACTGCACGGCAGCTCCCATCGAGCTAAACCCAACAAACTTTGCATACTGTGTTGCTACACGCTTTGGTGAAAAGTCACGATCCTGAAATGTCCATATCTTGTTTAGTATGTAGTTGCTGGTCATGGAGGATGCTATACCCAGTATGTTGGCATGCAGATACCAAACCTCAGGAATCTGATGTGTAAGTAGTAATGATATGATATAATTTATCAAGAATCCAGATGTGCCCACGGTGTAGAACCTTCCTGCCTTTGAGAGAAAACGCACTGAGCGGCGTGGCTCGATGCCGCCATGTCTGTATAGCCGCCAGACGGACTTACAATAGTCTTTTATGATATGACTATTGAACTTACTGTTCCCCTCCTCCCTGTCGTGGAATGTGTACGGTATCTCGACTATACGTGCCCCGCGCGCCTTTACTAGTATCTCCATCAGTATTTTGAATCCTAAACCATCAAAGATTATTCCTTCCAACAGATTCTTCCGAAACGCAAAGAAGCCTGACATGGGGTCGGCCGTCTTTATGTTTAGCACGTTTTTGGCTATTATAGTAGCAGATTTACTTATGATCTTTCGTTTAGCTGGCCAACCATGAATTTTACCTCCCCTTATGTATCTTGAAGCTACCGCTATGTCACAACGTGTCCGTAACGCCTCGATTAACTTTGGTATTATGCTGGGCGGATGCGAAAAGTCGCTGTCCATTACAATTATAGTGTCACCTCGAGCGTGCTGTATGCCTTGTAGTATGGCAGAACTTAAGGAGGTCTTTGCGCGACGGTGTATTATCTCTACGGTATACCCTACAGTGTCTATCATGCTTCGTAGATACTCCTCTACTATGCGACCAGTACCATCAGGTGAGTTGTCATCAACTACAATGGTCTGCGCAGAGACCGCAGACGGTATACTCTCCTTTATTGAGTTTAATATACGCAGTATATTCTGAGACTCGTTATACGTCGGAAGTATGATGGATACCTGTGGTTGCCCCATGCCACTCTAATCTATTATGTCTTTTTAAATTTGTATTTCTCTACATGCTTTTTCATATACAGGTACTGAAATACTAATGTAATATCATACGGGAAATGTAAGAGACTCTGATAATGTGTCATCTAAATCTGATAGTGATACGCGCCTCTGTTTCATGGTATCTCTATCCCGCAATGTAACTGTGTCATCCTGCAGTGTCTGATGGTCTACTGTAATGGCAAAGGGGCATCCAACCTCATCAAGCCGCCTATACCTTCTTCCTATGGCTCCGGCATGATCCAAAAACGTATCATACTTGCGGTTTAGATCTTCGTGTATGCTGTCGGTCTTCTCCCGCAGTCCGTCTTTTTTTACCAACGATAATACGCCCACATGTCGAGGAGCCAGATACGGTTTTAGGGATAGAACTGTTCGATTGTTCTCATCATCCTCCATTAGCGAGTGCTCCAGTATGCAATACAGACTTCTATCTATACCCATGGATATCTCAAATACATGGGGGAGCACTCTCTGATCTCCGTCCATAACCTGAAATGACTCTCCACTGTGCTCTGCATGACCGCTTAAATCATAGTCGGTACGATAGTTACACGCCACCAACTCTAGCCACCCAATTGTTGTCTCCACCTCAAAATCAAAGGCCACACTTGCATAGAATGCCTTCTCTTTCTCCCCCAGCTTCCGGAATCTACTCCTCTCCATTGATATGCCTGTCTTTTGATAGAACTCTGTAAGTATCCCCACATAGTACGCAATGAATTCATTGGGAAGCACACCGTCATCAACGGCCTCACTACAAGTTATCTCCCTGTTGTCTATGTGTAGTGTGACATCTTTAACACGTTCAAGTTTTGATGCATCGTGGAGTCTTTCTGGATTACAGAATATCTCTATCTCTGCCTGATAAAATTCCCGCAGTCTTAAGAGGCTCTGCCGAGGGGATATTTCGTTACGAAAACTTTTACCCACCTGAGCTACGCCCATGGGCAGCTTTCCCCGCATCGTCTTGTAGAGCCGTGGAAAATCTACAAATATTGACTGGCAAGTCTCTGGTCTTAGATATGCGTCTTCACCTTCAGGTCCTATACCAACCCGAAACATCATGTTAAACTTCTTCGTCTTATCTAGGGCGCCTTGGCATCGGGGGCATACAATACCATTCTTAACTATGACATCATCAAACTCTACTAAATCTGCGGATTCGGGTATAACAACACTACAACTCTCAGATATCATACGATCTGCCCGAAACGTGGAACCACACTTTGTGCATTTTACTATGGGATCAGCGAAACTAGCTAGATGTCCAGATGCCTCAAAGACAGATTTTGCCATTATTTGGGAACCATCTATCTCCATCATATTATCCCGCCGAACCAACTCTCGCCTCCACAACTCTAAGAACTTATTCTTCAGACTGACACCATTGGGGCCATACTCCCAAAAGCCTGCTGGAGAGTTATTATACATCTCGCAACTTGGAAAGTAAAATCCACGCTCTAAAGCTAACTTGATAACCTTGTCATAATTCATGCTGTGATGTTACGATTTGTAAATAAATTTCTATGCGAACTGTTTAACCGCTCGGATGTTGTCTATATCTGTACGAGTGTTATCTATTGGAGTCTCTAGTATTATGGGTATTCCTTGTTGATTAATGGTACGTACAACCTCTCTTAATCCTTCTTCACCTATACTGCCTAGTCCTATGTGGTAGTGCCTGTCCAGATTACAACCTAACTCTCCCTTGGCATCGTTTAGGTGTAGTATCTTTAGACGATCATACCCTACTATTCTATCAAACTCTTCTAGTGTCTGTGATGCCGCCTCCTGCGTTCTCAGGTCGTATCCAGCTACAAAAGCATGACATGTATCTAGACACACACCAAATCTACCTTTAGGTTCCAACTGGTTTAATATTTGAGCCCACTCCTCAAACCTGTACCCCATTGAGTTCTTTTGGCCGGCCATATTCTCCAAGAGTATGGTGACATCGCTATCTATTTTAGATGCCTCTGTGTATGCGTTGATCAAACGTTTTATGCCTCTCTCTGCGCCTACCCCCAAATGACTTCCTAAATGTGTTACCAGATATTGTATTCCTAATTGATCACACCTTTCAACCTCACCTTTTAATGTATTTACTGATTTTTTGTAGGGTTCCTCATTGGGCCCGGCTAGATTGGGCAGATATGGCATATGAACGCAGATGGCATCCCGACTTATTCCTGAAGATGCAACCTTCTCTTGAAACGATGCAGATTCGTCTTTGGATATCGTCTTCGCACGCCAACCCCGGGGATTTCTACTAAATATTTGAAATGCTGTGCATCCGTTATTGACGGCTCGGTCTACTGCCTTGTCTATGCCCCCTGAGATGGAGACATGACAACCTACCTTCATTATATATAATTTTGACGTGCTTAATTTAAAGCAGTACGTTGACTGTTAGCGCCATCTCATACCAGCAAAAGAATCAATACACCTGAGAACCCAAATTCTGTGTCATAATTCTTCTTACATAAGCTGAGCTTTGGTCATGCGGCATAAACTCATACGTCATACTCCCCTTGCTAACTTAGTGATTCATCCCGCCATTTGTTGTACAGGGCCACTTTGAGATAGATCTCTTGGACTATATTCTCCTGCTTCAGCGCCATGGCATGTTCTCCAAACACGCGTTTAAATATAGAAAATACACCCTCCACAACCCATCTCCTGCGGTATCCAATCTTGGCCTTCCAGTACGGCAGCGGTCAGCATAATCAGTGTCTCCGAATATTGGTACGGAGCACCCACCTTTCCCCTGTCGGCATGGTCGACTTCATCCTTCCACTCAGGGTTATACTGTACGACATGTCTGCCCCACACATGCCGTACTGTATGGTTGTCAGTTTTTACCATAAAATAGATGGCTTAATGATGGGATCTATATGTGGTTTGATCAATGTGGCGGTATTCAGGAATAGTTATGACACAAAGTTGTTTATGCCAAGGGTCTTTTGGCTTGCCGCACCAACATTTATCGTGAAATTTATTGAGTGCCATCCATAATGGTGGAGGCATGTGAGTCCGGCGTATGTCACGAATTGTAGATATGCGATACTTCACTGAGAAGAAATAGATTTTCATGTACGAAAGTGTTGCGGTACAGATAAACTGACATTAACCAAGTCCTATCTAATAAGCCATAGATATACTTTCTTGCAAATCATGTGGTATACTAATACAAGATATCTTGATGTATACTAGGGCGCCGATCATAGCTCAGCTAGACTTAAGGACAGACTAGTATACCTTCATGTTGGTTGGAACCATACGAGTCGGCAATATCATGGATTAATGAGATTTTAGGCAAGTACCTGTACGAGGGCATATTCCTGGCAGCCTTGCTTGAAACAATCATTCCCCCACTACCTACCTTGGCAGTCTTTCCTTCTGCAGGATTCATAGCATCACAGAAGGGACTGTCCATACTAGAGGTTATTCCAATGATAATTTTTGGTGCACTAGGTGCAACCATCGGAACTACGGGGATTTATCTGATATCATTAAAGCTTGGCAGAGGCGTCATGCTACGCTATCTGCGTATTTTTAGGATCTCCGAGTGTAATATACAAAGGGCAGAGGCGTGGTTTGAGCGACACGGCGACAAGGCAGTCTTTTTAGGACGGATGGTACCAGTTATGCGCGAGATGATCTCTGTTCCGGCAGGACTTTTGGGTATGCAGGTGCCAAAGTTTATCCTGTATACGTTTGGAGGATCCCTTGTCTGGTCTGCTGGGACAATTCTAGCAGGATATTATTTTGGTACAGTATGGACCAAGTGATCAGTCCAGAGGTACAGTAAAGGATAACGAGTCCTGCACAAAGCCTAGATTGGTGTAAAACCGATGCGACCGTTTTCTCTGGTTTCCTGATTCCAGCCTGATTCTGTAGCAGTCTTGCTGTCTACCTAAATATACACAGGATTCTACCAGTCTTGTCCCTATTCCTAGACTCTGGTGTTTTTCAAGTACGACCAGCTCTGGAATGTACAGCTCGGCGGTCTTGTGATTCAGTCTTGGTATAAACACAATGCTTGCCATGCCGACGATTTGATCATCTAGCCAGACAAGCAGTATCTGTTTGTCCTCATTATGGATGTATTGTCTAATTATTTTCTCAAAGTATATCATATCAGTATCAGACTCGGGCCTTGGTCGATCTAGCACATATAACATATTCAGGATTGCCGAAATATCATCCTCAGATGCAGGCTTGATGTCTATCATTGTGTATAGTATAGAATAGAAGGATAAAAACAGGCACTAGATTCGGAGGTGTTATGTATCGCTGCGTATTCTGGATATAATTTGATCAATGTTTTTCTGTATTTTTTCCTTGGTTACTGCTTCTATGCCTGCATTGCCCGTATGTGCACCGGGTATAATATAGTCAAAGTCAAGGCCGGCAATAAGACTCAGGCTTGAGATCATCTCCTCTGGTGTGCCTATATTGATAAATACCTCTCAGCGGTCGTTGTTAAAAAATACCGTATCGCCTGTAAACAGATATCGGGCATCAGGTGCCTGCCACAAATAGCACAGGCTTCCCGGAGTATGGCCCGGCGTCAAAATGGCCTCAAAGTCTGCAAAGATTGTGGTTCTCTGGTGTATTGTATTACCTACTATACATCGCTTGGCGATTGCATCCTTTTCTTTTTCATGACATATGAGTGGCAGATGAGATTGCAAAATTTCTGATACATCGAGGTTTGGAATCCGTACTCCAAGACAGATCAGATAAGGTGTCAGATGATGTTGCTCTATACAGAGAACCCCAGTCCGCAAAATCGACAAATCTGTATAGACAGAATAGTTGATATTCAAATACTAGACCCTACAATGGGAAGTGGTCACTTTCTTGAAGCACTCAACCGTCTAACATCGTGGGCAATGGAGATTCTCAAAAATCATCCCACTCATCCACTACTAGATGATCTAGAAAAGGAAAGAGACACAATACTGAGAACCCATATACGTTATTATAATATGTCATTGCATTTGAGGTTGGTAGTAGGGAGGATTGGGGTGTTAACCGTACCCCGTTCTGAAACCGGTTCACGCAGAGATCAGTAACTGCTGGGTAAATCTCTGGCCGGGTAGTTCCCGCTTGGTATGGTGGGATGAGATTACGCCGGGGCAGGTGGTTGCAGGTCCGGGGACATCCGAAGGGACGTCTTCCAGGATCGAACTACAGAACGTGATCAGGTCCGGGAGGGAGCAGTCCTAATGTAGAGCATCCACGCTTTCCCGTCTACGTAATGGATCTGTCATGCCCTGAAATGGGGCTATCTGACCAGACCGGAGCCAGTGGGCCTACTACCATCTATTCTGAGGCATTAATATTCACTACTGCAACTTTCTGACGAGTTTTATATTGTATGATTAATAGATAATTTCAAAGGAGTCAAACTCTGCAGCATACTCCTCTTTGTGCATCACAACATCCTCTACTACAGAACCACCAGGGCCACCATGACACCACTCCAGTGTCAGATCTACATTTTTACTCTCACCCTCTATGACTGCCTCGACACGACCATCCTTCAGGTTTTTGACCCAACCATTTACTCTATTCTGTTCTGCCTTTGTCTTCATTGACTTTCGAAAGTAGACTCCCTGCACCTTACCTGTAATGAATACGTGAATACGCTGTCCGGTCATACATCAATTCATTATTTTTATTCTTAAATTAGTTACGCCTCTTGATTCTAGCACGACCTGTCTTGCGGGCAGCTATGCTACCTACCTTGGCACCCGGAGGTGCGTCTCTAGATACGGTGGAGCTCTGCCCTACATGTTGGTGTCGTCCACCGCCGTGGGGATGCACATACGATGCTTGTGCTACTCCTCGTACTATTGGGTATTTTCGCCCTTTGGACCTAAAGTTGCGCCATTTGTTACCAGCGCTCATAAATGGTCTCTCTCCCACACCGCCACCGGCAAGTGTACCTATCATTGCCCGGTTCTTTGGATTCAGTGTTGTAAACTGGCCTGACGGTAGCTTTAATGTGACACCGTTGTCTCCATGTGAGAATATGACGGCACTACCCCCTGCAGACTTTATTATGGTACCGCCATCACCATAATGTTTTTCGACATTACAGACAATTGTTCCATCAGGTATGTTCTGCACACTAATGACATTCCCACTTTCAATGCTGGATTTCAGTCCAAAGTCCAAGACATCTCCCATCTTTAGATTTAGAACTGCGGGAACGAATGCAACTGAACCGTCTTCAAAACGAAGCTTTGCTAAGGGTGCGTTTCTACCCCTTTCGTGGACTAAATCTAACACCTCTCCTTTATGGCTTGCCGCTAGTGGAAAGTTTGGGTAGCCGGCCCGCGCAATCTTACCCATCTTAACTGCCCGAAACTGATGACCACCACGCCCTCGCCTTCTAACTAACGGTCTCTTTCCCATAATGTATACTGTCAATATGATTTGGATTTTAAGGTTTGGTTGTTTGTATGATAATATTATAACCAAAGCCCATACCATAAATACCCAATTACGTTCACCATATCTGTGAGATCCATTGATGTGGTTATACTGATATCTGGTCGTGGTTCAAACATGGAGGCACTTTTGAAATCCATCCATAGTGGTGTCATACAGGCTAATGTACTAGCAGTCATATCCAACAAACCAACTGCTCTGGGCCTTGAAACAGCCAAGAGGTTCGGCACCGAATGTATAGTTGAAGAGAATTTGGATAATTTGGATAGTGTCCTGACTACATACTCCCCCGACCTGATATGTCTTGCGGGCTTTATGCGTATACTACCACCAAACATAACTGCAAAGTATACCATAATGAATATCCACCCATCACTACTTCCACTATACCCTGGACTTCGAGCTCCTAACCAAGCCATCAAGGCTAAAGCCAAATACTCTGGCTGCACAGTTCATTTTGTAGAGGAGGGTGTGGATACAGGTCCCATAATTTTACAAGCGGTTGTACCGGTTCTAGATTCAGATACACCAGAGATCTTGGCTGACCGCATATTGGGACAAGAGCACATCATTTACTCTCAAGCAGTGAACGCATTTATTCAAGGTAGGCTGTCTAGGACTCCTGTATAGACAGGATGCTGAAATGATCGTGCCGAACACAAAACACACGCTGGTGCGAACCGCTGGTGGCTGGTGTTCCCCCCTGTTGAATCTATATCTAATTACACTTACAAAATTACAAAATCGAATGTCGTATCAACTAAATTATACTGTTCACATAGTATGATATGAAAGAGTCTTTTGATAACATACAGGAGGCTGTACTCTTTGTTTCTGATTATATGTATACAGAAAAGAGTATCGTGTACATGTATCGGGACGGTCTTCAGTATGTTGCATCAGACACCCCGCCTGACCCGCCGTTTGTGGTGGCAGTTCCTGATGATGTACCTGATGTAATCTTGGAGCGTCTCAAAAGATTAGCTACTTGTCGGTGTTGACCCATGGTACAATAATTAGATTCTTCAAGACTAGAAATTACACATCTTACCCCTACCTTTCAGTCTCTATAAGCGGCGTAGTATTCATGACGGTTTTCTCCACTAGACCTCTTGTCTGATCAGTAAAAAATTCAGTCCTGCACCATCAGAACGGGAAATTTTTTAGCAACAGCGGTCTTGTATTGGGACAGACTAATGGTAGAGCAGTTAAAACAGACACAGTATGGTGAGATCTTTTGGACATTACAGTTATCAAACAACTCGCATAGCTGGCAACCTGCAGGCTTGCCACATATTATACATGGTATCCCTTTCTCCAAAGAGCAGCTCATGTGCTTTACGCCCACACCTTTGGACCATAATCCCATCTCGCCAATCTTTAGTGGCTTTTTGCACTCTATACATGTACCAGGAAATTTCATCCTTAGTTTTACCCAGCTCATCTTGCCATCACCTTTGATATTATCTCAGTATGTTTCTCAGGAGGTTGCATCCTTTCATCTTTTATTAGCTGTATGATAAATGGAACCGCCAAAGTTGCAGCAGCACTGCCTGACATGTGCAGTTGTTTGCCCACATATTGGTTCAGATCACGGCGGGCCCGACCTTCAAAACGTATCTTGTTCAATATGGGAAATGGTAAATTATACTGTGCATAACGGACAGGAGTGCCCTCCTGATATAACGGCAACAATATAGCATTAAGATAGCGCAACAACCTCCAATTTTGCGTACTCACTATTCTATTATACAACATATCTGCCTTGGATATTATATTCAACATATATGACAAATTTTTAGAGTCAAGTGGCGATTTCACAATACTTGAGTAAAAGGCATTAATCTTTTCGCGTGGGTTCATGCGCATAGAGTTCAATACAGATGCTGCCTCACGTATGGATTTTGCCTTAAAGAATGCATCAACGCCCTCCTCAACACTAGACTCTTGAAAAGATTCGTATGTTTGAATATCCGCGTCGGATATCAAAGACTGCGCCAAATTCAGCATTGAACGTACATCACCCTTGGACTCGGATACTATTCGTATCTTGGTGCCAGGCCCCATGGTGACACCCTCCTCCTTTAATACATGATTCAGATATACGCGCAATATACGAGGGGGGATGGGATGAAGACGAATATGTTTAGACACTTTGATGAATCCCCGCATCTTACCCACATCTTCAGAGTTTGCCGCCAGTATTGTGGGAATGGTAACTTTACCCAACATATTCAAGAGCGCCTGACCGCCACCGTAGTCGGAACTCCCATGTATCCCATCCACTTCATCCAGAAATATCATGGTACGGTCTGCCAAACCCTGATTGTCAATTATTGGGTTTAGTATACTTGTAAGGCGCGACTTGCTACGGGCATCACTCGCATTAAGCTCTACCATATCATAACCGTACTGGACAGAGAGTATGCGGGATATTGTAGTCTTACCTATGCCCGGCGGACCCGTCAACAGAAGAGGCTTTGTACCGCTCTTCCAAGTCGAGAACCACCTTTGTACGTCAGAACGACCTTGCTCATTTCCCACCATAGATGATATTGTCTTGGGCCTGTACTTTTCTGACCACATCAAGCCTTCTTCACCGACAGGCTATCTTGGAATTTCTCCCACATGTTTGCCTTGGAGATCTTGTTATACCAAAATTCATTATAATGCTCCACGGTCATAAACAAAAATTTGAGAAAGTCAACATGTGTGAATCCATCTGGAAGTATATCCAATGTGAGTCGAGCCTGCTCTAGATATAATCTACTCTTTTGTATTGTAGCAGAAAACCCCAATCTTACATCCCCGGACAATACAGTATAGTATAGAGGCCATGAGGGTACTTTTACGTAGCCATTCTGCATCGAATCCTCCATCTCATTACCACACCCTGTAGCTTCGGATGCGTGAGCCATACCGGAATAGAATATCTCGCCCAATGGCATCTTGTCTAACGCCATATTTTTGCCTGCAGTTCCCATTACAGCCCTATACTTTTTGTATGAAAAGTTCATCTGCTCTTCGGTCATACTATCTGACTGCGTCTTTAACTTCTCGTCCATGTATTGGCCGGCGCGTGCATCCTTGAATCCATCCTCAAATGCCTGTAGAACTGACTCTCCACCCTGAGATATTTTATCCCGAGCCAGTTTCAATATGTAGGGATTCATCAGTCTGTAGTCATCCAAATACTCCAAGTCCTCATCCTTGTCTACTATCCGATCCATAGGTTCACTCAAATCTATCGCTAAAATATGTCCCTCTACAATATCCCGCTTTAACTCGGCACTCTCGTTGGGATTGGCAGCATCAAATAATGCATTAAAGACAGGAAATGTCATCTTTACAAAATTAGAATTAAGTATGCGGCTTACACGATCCCGCATTGTGTCCAGATTCAAAAGACGCATCCGTACATCATCCATCTGGTCGGCAGGTAATAAGAGGCCATCGGTTCCTATCTCATCAGCAAAGGCCCTCTGAGTATCATTTGGCGTATCGTCTACTTTTATCTCTCGTAGTAGTGATTTGGCAAAGCGTGCCTCAAAGTCCGGGAACTGTTCTTTTGTGTCTTCTCTATACTTGTTGAAGGCACGATACCCCTTTGTCTTTAAAAACGCACTCTTCATGATATTACGTCCAGCCTTTGTAGTTCTCAGTCCTTCTTTACTTGTGACCGACTCATCTTTTCCCGACATCGGTAAATCTAACGATGATGGTCTTTTTATGTTTAGAGTTTGTCTGGAGCAAGATGGGCGACTGTCCGCCGTGTAATATGGGCCACCGCAAGCGTCGCCGTCAAGTCGCCCATAGAGGCCATCACTGTGGCCACGCTGGACTACTTCAGGCTGACCCTTCAGTGCGACAATGTATTTCAGTACGCCAGCAAAAAGTTCCAAAAGGCCACCTCCATCCTAGGTGTTAACCGCAAGTTCATCTGGAGACATACACCTGAGCAGAACGACCGCATCAGGGTGTTTCACAGAACCCTGAAGCGCAAGTTCATCTGACCGCACGACTTTGCCAACTACCAGCAGGTGGAGACTGTCATATCTGAGGCATTCTGGGACTACAACTAAAACAGGCTGCACTAGGCGCTAAAGTACGTCCCGCCTGATGGATTCCTTGCATCGTGGGCGGCGACACATAAATGATGCATCAGAGTCTGTAAAATCGTGCAAAAACTGTTCTCTCTGTCCGGAGGCCCACTCCACACGTTAAACATTAATTTGCCATAAAGGTAGTCAATATACTTGTATACTGAATCAACGGACAAACCGTCTCCACCTTCGGACATTGGAAAGTATGTCAAGGTAGCTGTCTTTGTTGTTTTAGGTTTGGTAGTACTCCTACTGGCCGGAAATCAACTCGTTGTAATGCTTATGAATTTTACCGAGTTTGATGAGCAATTTGCAAAACCATTATACTACTCGTTAGTATCTGCCCTGATACTATCTTCAATTTCACTGGTGCGAGTAAATGCAGTCAAGCGCTCTTCAATATTCTGGTATGTATTGAACTCGGCCATATATTTAATGAGCCGGGCTCCTGGAGAATCTAAGAGTATACAAGGATTTGGTAACTTTAAACTCAGCCCTGTTCAGTTTGCAATATGGCAGATCTCAAAAGTATTACTCTTTGGAGCATTCTTTGTAAATGTGATGTTTGGCTTTGCAGCCGTATCATTCTTTGATGGAAACCAATTAGGCGTAGAGAACCTTCCTGGTCTATTTACACTGCCCTTTGTGACGCCCCCCACAGACCCATCATATGCCAGTGATGCTGTTATACCTCTTATACCTTCACTAGTGATACTACTCTCACCCATACTGGCTGCCATAGGTCTACGTCTGCTCCTATACGTTGGGCTACATGGAGTAATTAGCATGATAACCACTTATGTGGCTGACTCTACAGAAGGAAAGGCTCGATATCTGAACTATGCATCAACATTGGAACTGATTCTTGGAATAACTGTACTATGGACAGCCTTTAATCTGTTCTTTACAGACAACATAGACTACAATACCCGATATATAATCACTGGAGCTCTACTAATTGGATTTGCCTTGGTGGCATTCTCCATAGTAGATAGAATGCGTGCGCGTATTCTCACGCATATGTTCAAACGCGATGTAATAATACGTATTGGAACTGTACTGGTTATAGTTTTAGTAGTATTGGCTGCAACTCTGGTCAACAACAGCGTTGCCGATGCCAGAAAGATAGAGTACATTGGTCCGTATACCGCTCAGGAGATAGGCGTTAATAGATATCTGGCAGAACTATACAGTATACAGGAGAATACACACGATGCTCAACTACTCTCTGTTTCATCAAACAATATTGCTGGATATGTTGAAGACAACAAAGACGTGCTGGACGTTATTCGCGTATGGGACTGGGAGGCAGCATTTGCCAAACTAAAACCAGAGATTGGTCTTATACCATACGTGGACTTTGAAGACAATGATATTCTGCGTTTTAATGATACACTGTATTGGACCGCATCAATGGCACCAATCCTCCCTAGCACTGTCAATCCAGACAATATCTGGTTCAACGAGCATCTGGTGTATACACACGTACCTAACGGCTTTCTGACTTTGGGTGCGACGGATGGTCAAATAGTCGACAGTAGCACCTTCTTTGATCAGCGTAGCATATACTATGGCGAGGGCGGCCTCTTTCAGGATACCTGGTCCGGATACAGAGTAACCCGTGGTGAAGATACCCGGGAGTTGGAGGGCGCATTTTACGCCGGTGATGGCGGCATATCCATCTCTCCACCTCTAAGCTACATCTTTGAGCCAAACTTTTTGTTGTCTTATCCGACCGAATCCATACATGTAAACCGTTACAAAGACATACATGACCGCATGGAGACGCTATATCCGTACTTTTTGTACTCTCTATTTGGTGCAAAGATAGATCTGTTGCCAGTTACTGATGGTGAGAGTACATATTGGCTGGTCCCACTTATCATAGGATTTGACACGCGTGATGTACCATGGTCTCAGGGACATCCGTATCTGAGATTGGTGGGATATGCCCTTATAGACACGTACCATGGCGACATATCACTACTGAAGACTGGCGATGACTTTTTCACAGAGATGTTTGTATCCCAGTATCATGAAAAGTTCGAACCCATGCCTGAGTGGCTGACCAATCAGATACGATACCCAGTGGAGCTATTCAACTGGAAGACTCAGATGTACAACAACTACCATGTGACTAATGTAGAGACCTTCATACAGGCCAACCAGTTCTATGAGATCCCTGCTGGTTTGGAGACGTACTATATACAGGCCAAACCTCCGGGCTTTGATCAGACTGAATTTTTGGGTCTATTATCGCTGGAGCTGCGGGGCTCTCAAGGCAGAAACCTAGCTGGGTATATGATTGTCGAAAACGATCTACCAAATCTAGGCCGCATGCAGTTCTACGAAGTTCCACTTAATTCCACTACAAAACTGATAGGTCCTACGGCTGTAAAGGAGGCGCTGGACCGAGATCCCGAGTTTGCGCAGCTAAACACACTGTTACGCAATCCCCGTATAGGCGATAACATACTGTATAGAGTGGGTGATCAGGATGTATACTTTATACCCGTGTATACTGCAGGTGCTGGTGGCGTTGTGGCTCAGTTGGGTACTGTGGCCGCTGTAGGGGCATCATTTACCGGTGAATACTATGTGGGTCTGGGTGAGGACCAAGAGTCTGCATTTAGGGCATACCTGCAGAAGCTCTCTGGTGCTACATCAACCACAAATGGCGGCGAGATTGTTGAGATGACCCGAGATGACAGAATCTCAGCACTGATAACCGTCATGGAGGATAGAAGTATAGAGGTACTGGAGCCCACAACAATACAATTCCCATTGACCTTCCAAGAGGGCGAGGTCTTCTTTTATTCTGCATCAGATCAGGACGATGCCATATTCGCCTTGGAGTCGTTTATCGATGACTTTGTGGTGCCCCGTACGGACCGCGTATTCATGTGGGAGAGTGATGCTAGTATCAACATAGGTACGGTCTTGGTTCGGGACGGCATAGCCGAGATGCACTATGTCTCCATTGAGGTAGGTAGTTGATACTATCTGTTGATAATGGTTCTAGATATACTGACAGACTACTGGACTACCTTTGTACACTAAACGTCAACTTTGAAACCCAACAACCTCCCAAAGTTGACACTGACAAACTACACGTATACTCATCCTTTATACTGTCAGGTCGTCGGAGCAACAACAACCACACGAACAGGATAAACTCACAGATAATCCACTTTGCCATTACACATAACAGGCCACTCTTGGGTATATGTTATGGAGCTGAGATGCTGGCCTTGACTATGGGTGGTACCATACGACGTATGCAACAACCTGTATATGGAGATATTCAGGTTCAAGTTACACAGAACAATCCACTATGTATGCATGATATTAGCGTCTTTGAAAGTCACTCGTATGAGATATCCACGATTCCGCCACCACTAACTTCAGTAGGCTCTTCGGCTACATGTCATAACGAAATAATTCGATATGGTGATACAATGGTGTTTGGCGTACAGTTTCATCCAGAGATGAGTCCCGATGGTCTATCACTGATTGAGCAATTTTTAGTAGTCGAACAGTTTTAACTAGAGTTATACCAGAGTAGTACGATATGACAGATTTGATGCTGCCTATAGTAAACGAAGAGAATTCATGCCTGCCTCTAGCAGTCAATGTTGTAACCCAATACTGGAACGTCCAAATTCCCCTACCTGTAAACAGGGCCCAAATGTATCCACCTGATGCAGGTAGTGTCATTATGGAGGGGATAGAGCTGGCAGAAGCCCACAATCTAACTGTATCTGTACTAAAGACCGATATGTCCGGCCTCTTCTCTGCCATCGACTCTGGCATACCTCCCATAGTAGTACTCCCAGGACTTGGTGCTGTGACACAACACATATCGGTACTCTCCGGCTATGATGAAACTACGATACTTCATTATATCCCCGAAGGTACCGAAGAGGGGATATATGAGGGTGCTATACCGCATGACATATTTGAAGATAAATGGAGTCAGGAAGACCGTATAGCCATACTTATTGGACCTTCTGATGTTATAACACAGAAAAATTCAGAGTCATTAAGACTCTGTCTTGAGGCCGAGAGGGCCATGCTATCAAATAATGATGATAAGACTCGCTCGTTCTTAGAGCAGGCTTTATCTATAGACAGAACTAATGCAACTGCTTGGCTCTTCTTTGCCGATCTACAAAACAAACATGGTGATGATGATTGCATAAACAGCTATGCTGAATGCATAAAACTCAATCGACGGTACTTTCTGGCGTACAGCGGGCTGGGAAATTACTACCTCAAAAGAGACAACATAGAAAAGTCAGAAGATAACTATGACCGCGCCATACAGCTAGACCCAAAGCGAAGCGGCAGCATCTACAAGAATCGAGCATATCTACGAAACAAACGAGAAGCATTTGGACTCGCCGCCGATGATCTGGAACAGTACGTAAAACTATCGCCCCATGCTCCGGACCGGGGGGCCATGCAGAGGGCAATACTGGAACTGCGAAAGATGTAGGTGCGGTGCGCGGGATTTGAACCCGCGATAACCAGCTTGGGAAGCTGGCGTCCTACCTGGCTAGACCAGCACCGCCCAAGAAACCATATGCAGACGCAATTAAATAGGTTAATTCACATACTTAATGTATAATGGATGCACGCTGTCCTGAGTGTAACAGAGTAGCCATACTCGATGATGATGTGACACATGTAAAATGTACGCACTGTGGGTTTGAGGCTGACTATGATAGTTATCTTGAGATAATGAAGGATGCTGCCATCAACATGGCAGCTGACTACATACCCGATAGGCCTGGCCTATAATATACTGGCAGCACCATAACCTTCTCGTGAGGTTCGAGCATACTGTACACTATATCTTGCTATTACACCTGAATACTCATCTAGTATATCTTTCATCTCTGTAATGGTATCGCCCAGATAAAATCCTGGGCAGTCTCCAGTAAACTGGTATGTCGCCTGTATGCGAGCCTGACCACCATGACTCTCCAACCATGTACTGAATGGATACAAGTAACACACTCCGGGTCTTGATGGATGTATCTTGCATGAGCCTTTATCATCCAAAAACCTGCATGGAATTCTAGTCCCATCATCTTTGTCAGTCTCATCATCTTTGCGCTTCAAATTTATTCCTGACATGATGGCTGTTGGCTCTTGCCATGTAGCTACTACCGTCTCTTTTTCTATGAACTCTGAGAGTTTAGAATAGTTTAGAGTTGACTTTATACTGATTAGATCATCAGATGTCAAAGGTAGTCTACCCTGGCGCTCACAACAGTTGTGGCAGTCCGGCCAGTAACACTTCCATAACACGTACTTGTTATGATCAATCAAATACGGTATGTGAAACGTGACATCGCCTATGGTATGCGTGTAATCACTACTTTTGACCTCCCCTAGTATGAACTTCCTTAATGTGGCATCTATCTCCCACTCTTCTTCCAACAAATCCAATGACTCTGCTATCTCATTCACAGACAAGTGTGATGTATTATCTGCAAGTTCATTATATATGATGGCCAATACTGCCTCCCTTTGAACCAGAGACTCTGCTGCTTGATCATATTTGGAGGGTGTGTTCCACTAGTATAAAGCCCCCAGAATCTCATCCGGCCGCCCTGCACCAGCAGCACAATATGATACACCCAGGCGATCATCCAGAGATGATGACTCATCGCCTACACATAGCAAACTCTCTCGCCTCCCTTAAGCTGCCGCCCTTCACCGTCATGCGGAAACCACAAACTTATTCATGTAAGTTTATCACACAATACGTACTGCGCAAGATGTGTATAATGCGGGAGATGGGATTTGAACCCACGAACTCCTAAGAGATAAGGACCTGAACCTTACGCCTTTGGCCAGGCTGGGCGACTCCCGCATTGATTTTATCATATATTCGGAAATAATACCTTTCTGTTATACCGCATCTTTGAACTGAAATAACAAGTCTTTTTGACGCTTGTTTATCTTCCTTGGTATGTCTACAACTACGCGAGCATACATATCGCCACTCCCCCATGCGTTAGATTTGGGCAGTCCCTTGCCTCGCAGCTTGATTATTGTATTTGGCTGGCTTCCCGCATCAATATTTAGCGATGTCGTACCCCCCTTTAGTGTGGGTACCTTGAACTTACCACCTAGAATGGCATCAACAATATCGATATGATGATCAAAATATATGTCAAATCCATCTCTGCGAAAATATTTGTGGGGCTTCATATGGAGACGTACAATCAAGTCACCGTTTCTACCATTGGGCATCTCATGTCCGGACCCTCTCAGTAGGTAGTCTGCCTGTTCTGCTCCGGGGGGTACGTCAAAGGTGACCACCTTTCTGCCACGATGTCGCCCCGCACCCCTACATTTTTTGCATGGATGCATTATGTAATAGCCCGAACCCTGACACCTACGACATGGTGTAACTGTTCTAAAAGACGTAAATCCAACATTTCTAGTAGTCTGTGTCTGACCGCTTCCACCACAGACCTCGCATCTCTCCTTTTTAGTACCAGGCGCGCAACCACTACCAGAACAACTATCACACAGCACATCTTTGTCTACGTCAAGATTGATGCGCTTGCCTTGCGCCACCTCCTCTAACGTCACCTCGACCTCTTTGAATAGCGCCTCTGCTTGTTGTTCAGCACCACCAAATCCTCGGCCAAATCCACCCCCAAATATGTTTTGAAATATATCATCAAACCCGCCACCACCAAATATGTCCTCACGGGTGTACTGATCATCTACACCTTTGTGGCCCCGCTGATCATACAACTGTCTCTTCTCAGGATCAGAGAGTACGGCATACGCCTCTGCTATCTCTTTGAAGTGCTCAGGAGCATCGGCAGACTTGTTTCTGTCTGGGTGAAATTTGAGGGCGAGTTTTCTGTATTGTGACTTTATCTCATCAGCCTCAGCATCCCGGCCAACACCTAACACCTCATAATAGTCGCGTTTTGCGCTCAATACAACTCGTTCCCACAGACGCGTTAATTTGTTTTAGCATTCTCATCAGTATTGGTCTGCGCCTGCTCGTCAGGGGGCTCTTGCGGGCCAGTCTGCGCTTCGTTAGCTTGCTGGGCTTTTTGGTATGCTTGAGTACTAACTTCATTTACTAAAGCCTTTAGAGCATCCAACTTTGCCTTTAGTTCTTCTGCATCTTTGTCTAACACCTCACGAGTCTCTTTGATGGCATCAGTTATCTTTATGCCATCCTCCTGACTTATCTTGTCTTTGAGATCTTGGGTGATCAGCTTTTCAGCCGTATAGATGTAACTTTCAGCCTCATTGCGCAGTGTTATCTTCTCTAACTTCTCCTCGTCGTCTTTGGCGTGCTGTTCCGCATCCTCCCGCAATTTTTCTATCTCATCCTTGTTCATCTTTGAACTGGACTCTATTGTGATCTTTGCCTCCTTCTGTGTGCCCAAATCTTTGGCGGTGACATTTATTATTCCGTTGGTGTCTATGTCGAATTTTACCTCAATTTGGGGCACGCCTCGGGGTGCCGGAGGTAACTCTGACAGGCTGAAACTGCCCAGCGATACATTATCTGCTGCCATCGGCCTCTCCCCTTGAACCACATGTATAGTAACCGAGGTTTGATTATCTGCCGCTGTGGTGAATACCTTGGATTTGGATGTGGGAATTGTAGTGTTTCTTTCTATGAGTGGTTCGCGAACTCCGCCCAAAGTCTCAATTCCCAGAGTCAGCGGCGTGACATCTAACAGTACTATATCAGTTTGAACATCACCGGCGATTATACCTGCCTGTATGGCAGCACCCATGGCAACTGCCTCCATGGGATCTACGCCCGCCTCAGGTGCTCTTCCCACAACCCTCTCTACAAACTCTTTTACCACAGGCATGCGAGTAGGGCCGCCCACAAGAACGACGCGCCCTATGTCACCAAAAGTGATATCTGCATCGCTTATTGCATTGTCCAATGATGTCTTACACCTCTCGACTATGGGGCGGACCAACTCTTCTAGTTTGGCTCGTGTGAGACGTACGTCTAGATTCTTTGCACTGTTTTCATGCATGGCTATAAACGGCAGGTTGATGTTTGTCTCCATGATATTTGACAACTCTATCTTTGCTTTCTCTACTGCCTCCCGAACACGGGTCATTGCTGTAGCATCCTCTGACAAATCTATCCCCTCTTTTCTGCGGAATTCATCTAACACATACTCTTCTATGGCTTTATCCATGTCAGTGCCACCAAGATGTGTATCTCCTGATGTGCTCATGACCTCAAAGACGCCGCCACCCATCTCCATTATCGTGACGTCCAGCGTACCGCCACCAAAGTCAAATACCAGTATCTTCAAATCCTGAGCGGCTTTGTCTAACCCGAATGCCAAGGATGCTGCAGTTGGCTCATTTATTATGCGTACCACATCAAGCCCAGCTATCGTCCCGGCATCTTTGGTAGCCTGCCTCTGGTTGTCATTAAAGTATGCGGGAACTGTGATGACTGCCTTCTCTACAGTGTCTCCGGTGAACGCTTCTGCATCCCTCTTTATCTTTTGGAGTATGAATGAGGATATCTGTTGAGGCTTGTAGTCCTTGCCTTGTATTATGAATTTATGCTCTGTACCCATCTTTCGTTTGGCAGCCGTGATGGTATTATTTGGATTAGTCACTGCCTGTCTCCTGGCAGGTTCCCCGACTAATAGTTGACCATCATTGGAGAATGCAACTATCGAGGGAAATGCCTTGCCTCCCACCGAGGCCCCCTCGGCCGCAGGTATTATGGTTGGCTTGCCAGCAGTCATAACTGCTGCCGCTGAATTACTTGTTCCTAAATCTATTCCTATCACTTTTACCAATTACTGCTCACCTTTCGTTGATACCTCTACCAAAGCTGTTCTTAAAACTCTATCATTGATAATATATCCTTTTCTTAACTCGTTTATCACTGTATTCTCCTCATAATCCGAATTCTCTACCATGCGCATGGGCTCATGCAAATTTGTATCTAGTATCGCCCCCACCGCATTCATAGGAGTAACGTTGTTCTTTGTCAACATTGTAGTGGCGTTCTTGAGTACAGAGTCTAGACCTTCTGTATCTATATTCTGCGCTTTGTAGGCATCCCGGGCACGTTCAAAGTCATCGTATATACTCAAAAAATCTCTCATAATTGCATCTACCTTTTGGTTTATACCATCACGAATGGTTGCCTCGGTTCTTCTCTCCAGATTTATATAATCTGCGAGCGCCCGTTTGTACTTTTCCTCAAACTCTGCGCATTTGGACTCTTCTGTTTCAGATTCTGGAGGCTCGCTATTAGTTGTTGTCTCCTCGGGAACACCATCTACTTCTTGAGACATTGCTGTATTGTAATTAAATGCTAATTTATAGATCTCAAACCGAGACTGTGGGTGTTGCCTTTATTATTATTGACTCCATATCATCCTGGCGCGCTTTTGCTTCCTCGTAGTTGGATTTTGAGCAGGCTATCACCAGTGTTGTTCGATTGACATGAAAGTTCTCTAATGTATTGCACTGTTCTACCCTGCTGGTGTAGTCTTGAAGTTTTGTCATGAGGGTTTGTAGCACTTCTAGTCGGTCTCCCCGGATACCGTATCTGTCTATCTGCCAGGATATTATAACGTCGGTACGACTCATTCGAAGTCCTCTCTCCCGGGCTATATTTTTGATACTCTCAATCATTTTTTTTATATATGTCTCTATGGCCCGAATTCCTCCCTTTATAAGATATGATACGTGTGTTACATTATCTTTAGAGTCCTTGATTAACTGCAAGTCCAGAAGACCATCCACCATATCATCCAAGAATGTCTCACTGGTATATGGCAGAATATCCGACGTGTGAGCCCCATATCTATACATCTCTATCTTACTAATGGTATTGCCAAATTTTGAGAGTATATTAATCGCATGCTCTCTTTCTGCCATTGACATGGGAATAAATAGCAAATCTTCATCTAATATATTCACTAATTCAGTATTTTCATTTCCCCGGATGGTTCCAACTATACTTGTGTGCTGATGGGCGTTTAGCGGATAGTAATAGTACGATATACCCTTTCCCGCTTCGATACCCGTTATATGCTTCAGTACGGACATGTTCTGCATGTTTCCTCCCAAACCAACTGGTATACTACACACAAATGAGCTACCCTTACTCAGATATGTTATCGCATCCTTGAACTTTGAGTATACCTCCATCTTACAGTCACTGCCTGTTCTACGAATGCGAGGCGCAAAGAAGAGGCACTTTGCCTCTGAGACTGCAGTTTTGACAGGTACCGCATCCATCAAGGGTTCATCCGCATTTAGTGTGGCCATATCAGGATACATCTTTGCTATCTCTGGTCTGAGCATGACCGCCGAGCTTAAAGTCTCATCTATAAGCTGTACCTTTATCCCTCGCTCCACCAACTTTGATGCAAGATTGTATCCCTCGGTGCTGAATCCATATACAACCACACTATCCATGTCTTTGAATTGTTGTATGACCAAAAAAACTTATGGTATTGGATTTTACATGCAAAGTTGGACGGTGGTCAGCAGAGTTGGGTTGATAAACTGTAGTCCCGACTATGATAATCAGTGTATTACACGCCTCTAAAAGACAGAGCGGCACAGAAATTTATGAGGACATATACAAAGGCCGCCAAACATCTGGTGAGTATAACATCCAAAAGTGAGCAGGGCAAGAGTGAACAAGACAAGTATTATAGGATCTTGCGGTGGGCTCCCATGATATCATTCATATGGTATAATTATGAGCATCATCCACTTTGAGCAAGAAACTAATCTACGTAGATTTGTGATAATATTATGGTGTGTAACTTGGTAATCTTCAATCATATGCGCAACAGAATATGCAAGATGCTTGTTGAATAGATAACCAGATAAACAAACACAAATAACACCAAATATCATATTGCAGATACTGCTAATGTGGCGAGTCCAATGGTGGATGAACCACAGTGTGGCAGCCCGGTAGTGTAGAGGTCAAGCATAGGGGCCTTTGGAGCCCTTGGCCCCAGTTCGAATCTGGGCCGGGCTATATAATTTCATTATATATAAAAAACAAGCATATATGGAGAAATTCACCGTAAGACAGATGATACCAAATACCGCCCCAGAGAGTTACAGATTAAAGATATGGTTTGATGTCACAACACCAAAAGAGTTGCTCTTTTTTGAGTCTATAATGGAACGGATTAGTATCAATCATGATGTACTGTTTACAACCGGGAGCAGTCCGATGGTGGCAGAGTTATGTAGTATTCGTAATCTATGCCCCACACAGGTAGGGGAGTTTGGCGGCACAGACAGGTCACAGAGATTAACCATACAGGTGGACCGCGCAGCGGCACTATCAAGTTTAGCACAGAAGTTTAAGCCAGATGTCGTCATCAGCTCCTGCTCCATTGAGGCGTCCAGAGTGTCATTTGGTTTGGGCATACCACATATGGGATTTAGCAACACACCATATAATGAGAGTATATGCCGACGATCCATCCCACTAATTACAAAATTATTTACACCAAGCTATATACAAGTAACAGAGTTTACCAGATACGGAATAACCGCCGATAATATAGTGCAATATTCTGCCCTTGATGAATATTTAATCGTACACAACAGACCCACACCACTTTGGAGTGCTAAATCACTAAATCTTCAACCCAACAAAAAGACCATAGTACTTAATATACATAATAATTCAATAATTGATATCATAAATGAGTTCCCTCAATACAATATAGTTGTGTTAACGCAGGATGCCAACCAAATAAAATCACTACAATCTTTTGATAATGTAATAATATTAAATCAAGCATTTGACAGCCAAAAACTCTTCTCACGTTGTGACGTCATGGTTGGCTATAACGGTGCCATGATCGCAGAGGCAGCCCTGCGGGGTATACCTACAATATTACATGATACAACACCAACCATAAATGAGAGATACCTGATGGAATTAGGCATTTTAATGCATACTGACAATATAATAAAATCAATTAAACACACTATGTTAAGTGACAGACATATTATACAAAAGAAGGCTCACCAAATATTATGTGTAATGCAAGATCCATACGACATATTGATGGATAACATACGCACCATCCTGGACTAGATTTACCGTATGGTATGGCAAATATTCTATTATGTAGTATTTATTAATAATTTTAGATACTAAATATAAAATTGGTAATCAACCAAATCAAATTCTACATTTAGGCAATATACAAC
>VYCS01000003.1:0-36275 GCA_009843815.1 Cenarchaeum sp. SB0675_bin_21
AAGTTGGGCTCAGAGGCCATGCATGGTCAACTAAACTTACGAAACTTGCCGGACCCCCGTGCTTGCAGTAGGAACCATAGTCTGTATTATTGCAGGGTTTTCGTTTTAGTGGTGTGAGTTAACCTGTGTATAATCATTGTATAGTAACTTTGAGCATCTTGGCTTCCTGTAAAGGGCAGTCGTTGCCATCTCGGGGCAGGCTGACTATCTTGTCGGCCACATCCATACCAGAGACTACTTCGCCAAATACGGTATACTGACGGTCTAAGAATGCTGAGTCTGTAGTCACTATAAAGAACTGTGAGCCGGCGCTGTCAGGGTCTTGCGCTCTAGCCATAGACACTATTCCTCTCTTGTGTGAGCGAGAGTTAAACTCGGCCTTTATGGTATAGTCTGGGCCTCCCTGGCCCCATGTGCGTTTATTATTTGTTTTAGTGTTGGGGTCTCCGCCCTGTATCATAAAGCCGGGTATAACACGGTGAAAGAGTGTGTTATTGTAAAAGTTGGATTTTGCCAGAGATTCAAAGTTTCTTACGGTTTCGGGCGCCAGTTCAGGCAATAAACGAAAAGATATTGTTCCATGATTCGTCTCTATGACAACTATACTCATTGAATTTTTGTCTTAACTACATAATAATAGTGTATACTTGTTTGAGATATATGATCAAAAACTCTATAGATCATGGTAAAAAATGGGTAATACCCATCATATGGTCATAAAAAATTTAGTATTTTATTGTGATGTGCATTCTCCACCATCTACGGTGTCATATGTGAACTGTATCACTAATCCTGAGCCGACGAGTGCATCACCCTCTACCTTCAGGTTAGTAGCTTCAAATTCTATTGGATAACTATATTTCTCCGTTAGCATTGAGGTGTTGTTTGCAAATGTGAACTCAGCCTTTGTGTCATCGTCTACCGTTAATTTCATGTTAACATAGTTGTTAAAGCCATCAGCGCCAGTAAGATCTGCAGTAACACCTGTAATCCTCACAGCGTTAAGGTCACAATCCATCTCTGCTTCATACGTTGTCAATACTCCAGTACCAGATATATCTGGACTTATGAATAATATCTGATCAACGTTATCAAGTGGAGCTATATCAGCTGGGGTTATCTTACATTTAGGATCTGCAGCCTCAGAGTGATAGTTTACTGTTACCGAATATACAGTGGCAGCACCAAGTTGTGCTTTGGTAGTGGCAAGGCCAGTATATCCAGATGCAAATGTTTCGTCAGTAGTACTAGTAATGCCTGTAGCATTGGCAGTATTAAACTCTGTATTTGCATACTTGTCTAGTGCAGTAATATTAGTATTAGGATTAGCATTAGCACCACGCGATTCCGTCGTGGATTCAAATGTCAGCGTCTTGCCGGCCTTTAGTTCCATAAGTTTAAAGTCGTGGTGAACATCATATATTTCAGGATCATCAGTACCAGAAGTTCCAGTAAATCTACTATCAAAGATTAAATTGTCACCAACATGTAAGGTAGCATGTGCTTCATCAGCATCAGTAGCTAGATCAGCATACACTGGGTTGGCAACTACATTTGTGCTTGTCATAGTACCATTGTACTGGAATGTAATGCCATCTGTTCCGTCAGTAAAGTCACTGGTTTGAGTACTATCACCAATGGTAGAGCTCACAGTACCAATAAAGACATCAGATTCACAAGTAAAGTGGTATTCGGTCATGTATTTATCATTTGCTGGTTCTTTATCTAGTCTATGGGCATACCATGCTAGCTTGACATCTTCTGTAAGTTCATGGTTGGACAGCTGTTCGGGTGCTGATCCAACTACGGTCTGGGCGGTCTCCTTGACTAAACCTAACTCACCTTGTATTGATTCAACTTCGGTCTGAATTGTAGCAAGTGTACTACTAAACTCATTAAGTTGAGTTGTTATAGAATCAACCTTATCTGCAAGGTCTCCTACACTGGCATCTCCTGCCAACGTAGATATTTTGTTTTGTATGTCTGGCAAAGCCTCTGACAGACTTTCAATCTGTTCTTTGAGTTCTGCAGAGTCGCTTGCTCTTGTTGCGGCGTAGTTATCAAGTTTGTCCTCAAGTGTATCCACCTTAGCACTGGTGGCCATTACATCATCAGATAAATCAGATATTTCACCCGATATTGTGGTTATCTCTGCAGCAACCATATTAAGGGCATCTGTTATAGGTGTAAATTGACTACCGAAGTTGTTCCAAATTTCGGTAAGTTGTGCAACTTTACTATTAGTATCAGAAGTAGTATCAACAACAGTCGCTAATCTCTCTGTATTTGTCTGCGCAAAAGCGTCATTAATCGTCACTGCTCCTGCAATCATTACAGCTGATAACAGGAGTGCATGAAATGTTTTTACTTTCATTTTACATAGATAAACTACTGTTTTTATATAAACATAATGGATAATGTACTATAAATTTTATCAAAATAGTATAGGTCACCCATCGTATGATGACTATACAGGCCAGACAGCATTAGAGCATTACGATGTACTCAACGGAGGTAAAATATCAGTAGTTCTCCAGAATACTACGTCTAAACGCTCTACAATTTTTCGGCCCAAATCTCGGTAAAGTTTACCTTTGGCACTATACCAGATTTGGAGCAACGTGTTAGGTATGTTCACTCGAGTATGTAACTTCTAACCCGAATAGAGCCTCTTTAAATACACAATAAATGAGCTTAGTGTATGAGTAAGCCTCAAAGCCAGACCATAAAAGACACAATCATGATACATCTAGGCGAGGGTATTACAGACAAACAAGAGATATACACAAAAGTTGCTACAGCCCTAAAGGTTCCCAGGCCAACCGTACGTCGGGTAGCTGGAGATCTGCGTCGCGAAATCGAAGAGAAGATACAGAGTATGGAGGCACAAAGACAACATATTGAGGGGCAGTTAAGAGTGTCCACAAAGCCTGCCAGTACATCTTGAACTATTAGAATCACAGAATGTTATAGGACAGTAGTGGTTATGCAGAAGCCTAATGACGGCAAACGCCGGCTTGCATTATCAGACCATCGGATTCAATGACGCATGTCTGTTCGGATCCATCCGGCCATGCGGGGCAAGGAACTGAGGCGCAGGGCGGTACACCACACACGTGTGTATCAAACACGCTTTGCCGACTACATTGTATTGGATGTATTTGGAAGTCACAAGGCATGGCGTACAAAGCAATTGACGGATAAACATGCCCGCGCGCCGCACTTTCGTAATCCGGTGGCGCAGACCGACATATTTGAGTTGGCATTTGATGATACATCAAAACGGTGGAACGGCACGCCGTCAATCCATGTAGCAGTATATGGAACGGGTCGGCAGAATAGGTCGTGGATGGCATTTCCGGTACCGCCATATGTCGTAAATGAGCTTGGCAGGCCAAACAGAACACCCAAAACCGTATCCATAAACAGGGATGAGATATTCATCACGTATCAGGAGAATGTGCAGGATAGTAAAGCCGTAATGTGGGCAGATGTGGATATGAATGCAAAGAACAACGCGTATTCATTCACTGATGGTACGGTAACTATTGTGGGCAACCGAAATGGGAGTGAGTACAACAGGGCGTGTAGCAGGATATTGAAGGTGAGGCGGCGGAACGATGACCGCATCATGGCAAAGTATACGGGAAAGGCATGGAAAACATACGGGAACCGCATACGCAATGATGTACATGTGGAGGCCAAAAGGTTGGCCAATGCGCGGTGTGTCGTAGGGTTTGAGACGCTGAACATCCACAACCTGTACAACAAAAATGGTAAAATGTCGCCATATGTCCGCGGCAAGACGAAAGCGACACTGAATACCGGCCAGAGGCAGGCTGCCCTCAAGAACGCGGCAGAGTCCGCGGGGCTGCCAAGTGTGGGCGTTGAGCCGCGCAACACGTCTGCCAAATGCCACAAGTGTGGCGGAAGACTGGCGTTTCACAGTAAACGGAGCGGCGAGGTGCCGCTGCGCAACATGCGCTGCGGGGGTGTGTGCAGGGCAATGCGGGAGAGGGATGCCAACGCCAGCACCAACATATTATTGCTTATAATACGGGAATTGATGGGTGATTCTGTCGTTTCGACTGGAACCATCACGACGTCCGAGCTGCTGCAACTACTCAAAGTGGTGGTTGCCAATCGCACAGTCCCGCATCGTAAGAAATTAATCGACATCATGCGGCTCTTAGAGGGTCGTAGCGCAAACACCTTGTGGTGTTTGTCGGGGGTGCACAAACCAAAACACCGTAATTACGTCGACGGTGACTCCATGGGTGTATTTGGGGTGGGCGATGCCGGCCGGAACGGTCCGGGGCCGCCCAATGCTGCCAAGTTGTGATTATGCATAATCTCTAGTAAGTGTCTGTTACATTTTTTAAACGTATTTTGGGCTTTAAAATATGAGATTATTTGTTCTTGTATGCCTCATTACAGTCTCATACTTTGGGATGGCACATGCACATACTCTTGATTCATATGACAAGTACAGGTTAGAGATTGGGTGGGAGAATGCCCCTCCCTACTCAGGTGAGGTCAATGCTATTCTAATATATGTGAGTCCACTAGTCGAGGGAATAGAGTTGGAGGAGCAACCCTTCAAAGATGGTGTTACCGGCTTAGAAGATACACTTAGGATGGAGGTGCTAAATCGTGACTCCAGCATCACCTTACTTCTTACGCCTTCGGAAACAGATGGTCTATATCGTACATTTGTCAAAATAGACAAAGCTGGTTTCTATCAAGTCAATCTGATTGGAGATATACAAGGTACGCCCATCAGCCTCTCTATGCACCCGCCCCAAGTCATGAGCTCAGAGGACATATCTTTCCCACCCAATTATGATATCATTGGTATAGAATTGCAAGAGCAGTTAGACGCACTAAACGCCACACATAGTGCCGAATTAGACTCTCTTCGTAGTAGTATGGAAGGGCATAATGCTTCATTGTTGGCCGCTCAGATTCTGGGAGGTGCCGGTGTAATAGTAGGCATAATATCTTTGGTTCGCAGCCGCAAAGGTGCATAATGTCATAATTAGCAGTATTTGGTTGCGCAGACAATAGTAGGGCCGGGAAGGGTATGCTGTATTATATTTGCAAACACCGCCTAAAACCGTTAATTTATTTCCAGTTTAGAGGTAAGACATCTGTTTAGCACTTTAATATACACACGGCATGTGGTATGGCGGCGCAGAGCACAATGGTAGAACCATACGCAAGGGGACCGTGTTATATGTGATTTATTGTTGATGTGTGCAAATTTTCAAAGTTGTAGAACATCAAAGGGTGATGGTATTTGAGATATTCTCTTGACTGTACCGTTTTCCCAAATGAACAAAAGGTCATATGGCACAGTACAGTTGCGTATAGACTATACATCAATAACCAACAGGTCTTGAGCGGCAATCACTGAATCGTGTATGCAACGGGCCTCCTTTAGGTGCGTATCAACATCTTTGTATCTGGTAGAGAAGTGTGTAAGTATTAGATTTTTGACTTTGGCATCTTTAGCCAATGTTGCCGCTTCTTCTGATGTGGAATGGCCTGTTTTAATGGCGCGTTGTGCCATATTATTGGCAAACGTAGAGTCAAATATTAGATAGTCACAGCCGGTAAAGAAGCGCCTCAGTTCAGGACTAGGCCTGGTATCTCCCGAATATCCTATCATCATACCTGGCCTAGATGAGCCTAGAACCTGTTCGGGCGTGACCTGACCGCCCTGTATAGATATACTGTTGCCCTTTTGTAGTTCCCCCCACAAGATGCCCTCTGGTACTCCCAACTTGTGAGCTTTTTGTGTATCAAACCTACCCGCTTTATCACGCTCTTTAAACAGATACGAAAGAGCCCGAATGCTATGATCTGCTACACAGGCATGTACTGTATATGATGCGGTCTCGCATATCTCGCCTTCAGTTATATCCTCAACAACGACCTCAAAGCGCGGCACAGTGCCTAACATACGCATGTTCTCCTGAACAAACTCCTCTATACCTGGGGGTCCGTATATTGATAGTCTCTTGTCACGATCTTGTAAAGACATGGTCTGTATCATGCCTAAAAGTCCCAGACAGTGATCTCCGTGCAGGTGGGATACAAATATGGACATTCTCTTATTCCAACCCAAACCCGCTGTGCGATAAGATATCTGTGATCCCTCGCCGGCATCAAACATCAATATCTCGCCATCCCTCTGTATACATACACATGGAGAGGCGCGTTGCTTGGTGGGGACTGCAGCAGATGTACCCAAAAATACAATCTTCACTATAGTGTAACATTATATCCTGCTTATTATCGGCATCGGTTTGGATTCTTCTTACAAATATACATGATGTTCTAAACTCAAATCTGGCCGTATCAAGGTATAGCCGTAAGGTCTTGGAGTATACTACTTGTGAGTCATCCATATCTGTATAACTTTGTTTATGGGACCATTCTGTACCCAAAGTCTGGCAGGTACTAAGAGATGATCTGTTATGTACAACCTGCTAACTTAATATTGGGAGCGGCGATGAAAGAATTTTGATGAGTACAAATAATCCAAGGCTGGTACTGGTGGACTTTACTGCTAGACTGCCAGATGGTTCTGTAATCGACACCACACAGAGTGATCACAGCCAAGGCATACCCACTCAACCTCTAAGGCCAAGATTAGTATCTTTAGGGCACCCATCATTTGTAGTGGTTAAGGGTTTGGAGAGGGCACTCGAAGATGCCGAATTAAACGTACCACAAACCATAGAGGTGGAACCAAAGGATGCCTATGGTGAATGGAATCGTAAGTTGCTGCGGATGGTGACCGCCAGAAAACTAGAGGATCCAGAAAAATCTGCCGTAGGGGATGAAATAAAGATTAACGGTAGAACAGGATTCATTAAATTTATGAGTTCTGGGAGAGTCCAGGTAGACTACAATCACAGGTATGCAGGTAAAAAGATACGATACGACTTTACTGTTACCGACCTTTTGGATGCCGATAAGGCAAAGGTAGAAGCCATCTTGGAAGAGGCGGGTTTTGGTGATGAGCCCAACTACCAACTTGATGAGGGTTCACTGGAGATATCAATACCAAACGATATGCTTAAGGACGAAAAGTTTCAGAACAGAATATTCCAGCTTCATATGAACATATTCCGTTTTGTATCAGATCTCAAAGACATACGATTCACAATAGAGTTTACAGCGCCAGCTTAGATTATGCCGCTCTCCAGAGCCAGTCTCTTGGCGGAGGATGCATCTAGTGGTACCTCTTTTAGTATCGTGTAGCGCTCTGGCCGTAGGCTCTGGGCCATGCATAGTGCCTGGACAACATCCTCATCAGAGAGCCCTATGTCGGCAGCAGTTGTGGGGGCGCCCACATTCTTAAGGGCAGTAGTTATACTCTGATGGTCCAAGTCATGTAGTTTGGCCATTACTATAGAGCCAATTCCGCACTTTTCACCGTGCAGTCCCTTCCCTGGAGTTATCTTGTCCAGTGCATGTGAGAAGAGATGCTCAGCTCCCGAACACGGTCTGCTACTACCGGCTATACATGATGCCACACCCGCACTGATCAAAGCTTCCACAATAAGACGTACTTCTGGGCCCTTCTCGGCAAAGGTGGCCGCATTCTCCATAATCATGTTGGCGCTCATCATGGCCAAGCTGGCAGAGTATCTCCCATAGTACTCGCCGGTCTTTTCGTGAGATAGTTGCCAGTCCTGAACGGCTATTATATTAGCCACCAAATCACCACAGCCACTAGCCAGTAATTTGGCGGGGGCGCTCTTTATGATATCCAAATCAACAAATACTCCCAAAGGTGACCTCGCCACTCTAGAATGGGGACGGTCTCCCTTTACAGACACAAAGGGGCTGGCCATACCATCATGTGAGGCTGCCGTAGGAACACTGACGTATGGTCTATCCAGACTGGTGGCGGTCATCTTTGCGATATCAACGGACCTGCCTCCGCCTATACCCACCACAACATCTGGTCTATCCTGCGTGATGGCGCTCTTGGCCATCGTAAATGACACAGTATTGTTGTCCTGAAAGATATGCCATGTGTATCTTATATTTGCCGCCTCCAGTGAGGCCTCAATTATACTACCTAGAACTCTTTTGACGTTCGCTCCAGAGACCAACGATGCGCAGCCGCCCTTTATCAAATGTATTAAAAAGTCTCCTATCTCTTGTATGTTATTCTCGCCTATAACTATACGGCGGGGCAGCTCCATAATATGAGGGGCATTTGACACCAACATACATCAGAATTATAAAGTTATTTAAAAGGGTGCCATACTAACAGAGTTACAAGGTGAACTTTTGGAGATCATACAGGATAAAATTCTACATGGGACAACTACAGTTGGCATAAAGGCCGATGAAGGTGTGGTGCTATGCGCCGATATGCGAGCCAGCGCTGGATACTTTATCGCCAACAACAACACAATGAAGATACAAAAGATAGACCATCATGCCGGTCTCACATTGGCCGGCGGTGTAGCTGACGCTCAAAATATAGTAGACATCCTTCGGTATCACGCAAACTTACACCGTCTAACAAATAATATCCCCATACCAATCAGATCATTGGCCCGTCTTACATCCCTACTGTTTCATAGAAATCGTGGATACCCGTTTATCGCGGATATTCTAGTGGGTGGATATGATAGTGACGGAGCTGCCTTATTCAATATCGACATGTTCGGCTCCGTAGAGGAGAAGTCATTTGTCACCACAGGAAGTGGTTCGCCGGTTGCCTATGGTGTTCTTGAGAACGAGTATACGGATAATTTGACCATACAAGATGCCAAAAGAGTTGCGTTGCAAGCAGTCAAGGCGGCCATAGTCAGGAATATCGGTACCGGAGATGGCATCAACATTGCCATTATAGATAAAGATGGATTCCGTCTACTAACCGAAGAACGGAAGAAGGCCATAATCAACCTCTAGAGGTACAATGTCCAAAAAGAGTGATAGGGATAATCCCAATCAAAACATAATTGCAACCATACTTCAAAAGATACCACCGGGTTCCCAGATAACAAAGATTGAGTATGAAGGGCCCCGCATAGCCATATACACCACATCCCCAAAGTTCCTATTAGAGAGAAACAAGACATTATCGAATTTAGTAAGCACCATAAAGAAGAGAATAGTAGTACGGACAGACCAATCCATACGCAAGCCCGAAGCGGAGGCCAAAAAGCTTTTGACAAAACTTGTACCCAAAGATGCAAAACTGCAAGGTGCCTTCTTTGATGATACCATAGGCGAGGTAACCATAGAGGTTAAGCGTCCATGGCTCTTGCAGAAGAACCCAGAATTTTTACAGAATGATGTTGTAGAGCAGTTGGGGTGGCGTATCCGTGTGCGAAAAGCCACAACTACATCCTCATCTACCATTCAGACCATAAACTATATGCTAAAAGTTTCGACGCAGGAACGCTCAAAGCAGCTCCGCCAGATTGGTGATGACATATTTCGGCCCAAGATAGCACCAAAGTCCGAAGTGTCGCTACTGACATTGGGCGGATTCGGACAGGTGGGCCGCTCGTGCATGTTGCTGACTACGCCTGAGAGTCGCATTCTGCTGGATTGTGGTGTCAATCCTGGAGCCCGCACCGCCAGTGAGGCATACCCTCGTCTGGACTGGGCAAATATTGCACTATCAGATATAGATGCCGTGGTGATAGGGCATGCGCATCTGGATCATACTGGTTTTCTGCCGGTGTTGTGTAAATACGGGTATGGAGGTCCCATATACTGTACGGAACCCACACTCCCCATGATGAATCTTATACAGTTGGATGCCATAAAGGTGGCTAGCGCGCAAGGTAGAATACCATTATACTCAGAGCGGGATGTAAAACAGGTGATGAAGCAGGCCATCACACTTTCGTATAATATGGTTACCGACATATCACCAGATATAAAGTTGGTATTGGCCAATGCAGGCCACATATTGGGCTCGGCATTGTGCCACTTTCATATAGGTAATGGGGATCATAACTTTGTATACTCAGGCGATATAAAATTTGGTAAGAGTATTCTGTTTGAGGCGGCAGACTGGCGCTTCCCCCGGGTGGAGACGCTGCTTATAGAGAGTACATACGGTCTAAAGGAGGACATACAGCCCAATCGTCAAGAGGTGGAGTCGGCGTTCGTCAATGTGGTAAACCAGACTCTGGCCGATGGTGGCAAAGTACTCATACCCATACCCGCTGTGGGGCGTGCGCAAGAGATAATGATGGTAATTGATCATTACATGAAGGCCGGTAAGATGGTCGAGGCTCCGGTCTTTACGGAAGGCATGATATCTGAGGCATCAGCCATACATGAGTCATATCCAGAGTATTTGGCCCGAGAACTACGCCAAAAGATACTAGAGACGGATGATAACCCCTTTGACTCAGAGTACTTTACCAATATAGAACATACTAGTTCTCGGGGCGAGGCCCTGCGTGAAGACTCACCGGGAATAGTTTTGGCCACATCAGGAATGTTGGAGGGCGGTCCTGTTCTGGAGTACTTTAAGAATATAGCTCCCCACAAACAGAACAAGATATTGTTTGTATCATATCAGGTGAACGGCACAATGGGTAGACGCGTTCTAGATGGCGCACACCAAGTCTCAATGTTGGGCAGAGGAGGAAAGGTTGAGGCTGTAACCATAAACGCAGGTATAGAGAAGTTGGATGGTTTCAGCGGCCACAGTGACTACAACCAACTAATGTCATTTGTACATAGGCTACGGCCAAAACTCAAGCGTGTATTAGTAAATCATGGTGAGAGGCGAAAGTCTGAAAACCTGGCAGCGAACATTCGGCGCATGTATAGACTGCATGCGCACAACCCTCAGATACAAGAGGCAATAAAGTTATTTTAATCCGTATTCAGGCTTCCATATACGCACATCTTTGGGTGCAATTATAATTCTCTCATCACCTAGACGAGCAATCTCGGCATCCTCCTTCCTTGTAATTGCGTATAACTCTTCCACCATACTTCTCAGCTCCTGAACATCTTTCTGTGACATGGGCCCGACACGTATTATGAGAATCAGGCCGTTTTGGATATCCTTCTTTATGATGTCAATATCGGTATGATCATGTACAGTAAAGGCTTTCAGATATAATGGTTTTGTTGGGGCCATGGTATATTATAATTCTTGTGACAAAAAAATCTTGTGGATCGTTGTTGCCTAGAAAAATTAGACTATAGCACACAATACCACTACTGTGGGGCTACATTCACAAGATGGTTATAAATTGGGAGAAAAAAACCATAATACCATGTCTGTAAAAGAGTCGTATAGTGATATTTTTGAAAAACTAGAGAGGCATCATAAATGGTTCAACGAGTCTCTGCCCCTCATAGCCAGTGAGAATATACCCAGTCCGGCAGTGCGGGAGGTGTTGGTTTCAGACTTTGGAAATAGGTATGCCGAGGGGTGGCCCGGTGAGCGAGTTTATGCAGGGTGTACCTACATAGATGAGGTTGAAGTAATCTGCATGCGGCTGGCCCAAAAGTTATACAATGCGGAGTTTGCTGATGTACGGCCACCATCCGGCGTACTGGCCAATCTAGCCATATATTCAGCGTTTGCGCGGCCACATGATATTATGATGGCGCCATCCATACCGGCCGGAGGGCACATCTCCCATGGTAAGCGCGAGCACGCAGGGACTGCAGGGTTGGTACATGGACTTGATGTAGAGTTCTATTCCTTTGATGCCACACAGATGAATATTGATGTTGATAAGACAAAGCAGAAGGTACGACAGATGGTACAAGATGGCAGAACGCCCAAGATGGCCATGTTTGGCGGCTCACTCTTTCTGTTCCCTCATCCCGTAAAAGAGCTGGCAGACTTTCTAAAAGGGCATGATATTCACATAAACTATGATGCAGCCCATGTGGCGGGCCTCATCGCCGGGGGTGTATTTCAAGACCCTCTAAGAGAGGGAGTAGACACCATGACCATGAGTACACACAAGACACTCTTTGGACCTCAGGGAGGGCTGATATTAGGGTTCGAGAGGCACATGGAGGATATAAAAAAATCTGTATTTCCGGGCACGACTAGCAGCCATCACATACATCACATGGCAGCTAAGGCCGTTGCATTTGCTGAAATGTTAGAGTTTGGTGTGTCATACGCACAACAGGTGGTTGCAAACGCAAAAGCATTGGCAGAGTCTTTGAGCGATATGGGATTCAAGGTACTGGGCGAAGATAACGGATTTACCAAGTCGCACCAGGTAGCAGTCAACGTTTTGGATTATTCGGACGGGGGCAATGTGGAGGCGGACTTGGAGAAGGCCAACATTATAGTGAATCGACAGTTGATACCTGGTGATATAAAGGCGGGTCGAAACTACTTTCATCCGGGCGGTATACGTCTAGGTGTTTCTGAAATTACAAGGTTAGGTATGAAGGAATCTGCCATGAAGGAGGTGGCCAATTATATCAAACAGGTAATAATAGACAAAAAGAATGCCGATACAATAAAGGATAGTGTTAGGTTATTCCGGCAGGACTACCAAAATGTACAGTATTGTTTTGATGGGAAGCTTGGCGCCTACGAGTACATCAAACTGCGATGATTATACTATAATGATTGGTTCTCTTATAGATGATATATTATATGCAAATTATACACCATAAAGTCGCTTTACTCTTAAATGCCACACGCCTCTAATTACAAATTAGAATATTCATTTGACTGTACCTTTTGTATATGCATCGCCGCTCTGAATTTCTATATTATTTGTTATTCTCAGGACTTGCTGGCTAACACCCAAACTTGTGTGAGAGAAACCCTGATTGCACATCACGTGTAGTCGGTCAATAACATCTGTTCTCCACTACCTTTTCCAAATACCAGTTCAATCTCTTCGGATAAGGCACGTACACGATCCTTCTGATATTCGCCCACATCATACTTTGACACCAGCCTTTGAGTTATTTGGAGATATTTTGACACGGATGCTCGAGATATTGTAGGTATGGGGACTTTGCCGCAGGTGCACCGCCCGGTCAGTGGTGGACGACGAAACTTCCCATTACAGGATGTGCATCTGAATGTTTGCCTGGCGTACGCCCGCAAGTTTCCCATTATATCTGGTACAAGGTGGGTATTTATCACATTATTTACTGTCTCGGGCGTGTCCACAGCGTCTATCAGGTTGGCGTTTTTAATCTGCATATCCAACTTGTCCAACATAGAACCAAGTGTAGAGTAGGCGCTCTGGGACCGTGATGTAACCAAAGTCGATGTATCATGTGTAAACAGATAATCAGAGAATTGTTTTGGTGTGTCAAGACGATCACGGGCCAGCTCTATACTCGTGATGTCAGCAGCCTTCTTCTTCATCAACGTATCCTCAAAGAATTGTATGGAGTAAGCATCACAGACCTCCAGATTATGAGCTTGAGATGGAGATTCGTGGGGAAGAACCGTGGGTTGTATCAGTAGGGGCGCATCCATCAGGCCGCCAATTTTGTCGGAGAGGAATTTTTTAGAAAAGTTCAACAGGGCATCCAGTAATAATATGACTGAATCTGCATCACCATCAGCATCTCGACGTTTGGCTGCATGCCAGTTTGGGGTTGCAAAGCAGACCTGCGTGTTGGTAAACCCGATTATGCGGCCTGCCACTCCGACTGAGGTATGGGGAGCTAAACCTGCCACAAGATGACCCACCAGATCATCGATGGATTGTACATTGTAGAACCGCTCTTTATTATAGAATTTGGATAATAGATCGTCCACATATGCCGCTGCCTGCGCAAAGTATCTACCGCATTCAGCTGGGAGTATAATGTCTTGTATGAATAACTCTACTGTTTGGTCTTTATCTATAAGTGGTCTTCCATGCATGTCATGTGTATAGCCCAATCTTTTGAGGGACTCAAGGGAGGTGCTAATCCAAGAGGGTTTAAAGTGGGTTAGTGTGACGTTGGTGGCATCAAAGCGAACCGTGCCATCTTTGAATACAGTTAGATTGTGGGCTTGTCGTAGCAGTCCTTTCTCTAATGGTTCAGGTACCTTATCATAACTTATCAAAGATTCGACGCCTTTGAAGGGTTCATGTGCACGATATTTTATACGAGCCTGTGCTCTAACAAGTTCAGACTTTAATGGAAATTCACGTCTTTGGTGCGCATATGTGTCCTTGTGACATTTAGGGCACGTTAAGTCATCTGAGAATATCTTACACCATTTACACCATCTCTTAGTGCCGGTGTCACTGTTACACTGGCGACAGACCAGACCTAGTGAAGTCTCACCGCAGTCTACGCATCCGCGCAACATTATATCAGTGAGGAAGGGTTCGGTGCGGGAGGCTTTTATTATGTCTCGAGTAGGACCCCCGTCATTATTTATGGGAAAGAGGGAATGTATAGGTGGGTTCATGGTACGGGGCGCAGCCTTTTCGGGACGGCCAATTCGTACCCCTATAGATATTGAAGATTTGGGGCGCAGTGTTATTCCCGAGGCTTGACTTAGCGCCAATATTGGCGGTACATCAAGTGCGGGCCGCTTATTTAGTACAATTGTTCTGAATAGTTTGGCCTCATCTCCCGTCAATATTGCCAAACCACTCTGCATAACATGTGGAACGCCCAACTTTTCTAGTACTCTTTTGGCTTTACTACCATATGTTATAGAGTTATCATCTGAACTTTCGGGCTCTAACAATAGTTGTAGCTCGTTACTGGATAAAAGATCCCAAAAGTACAGATATTTGGGGTGTAAGGGCACAGATAGTTTAGCGGATATGTCTAGCGCCTCTGAGAGTGTGGGGGTGTTGTCCAGTACTACCTGTTGTTGTGCCGCCTCTCTACTCCAAAACTCCTCGACATATCCGGAAGGTACCAGTGTAGAGTTGTTCTCTAAAAAGTCACCGAATGGTATTAGTATATCGCCTAGATGTAGTATTCGGTGTACACTGTTTTTTAATGTCAGGGCATGTTGCGCATCTGTGATTTTAACAACGTCCCCGTTATGTAACATGACAGTTGGAGTCTCTATAGAGTCAACAAAGGCAATAGTTGCGCCTTTACCGGGTATGTTGGTCTTTATCTGCGTGCCGGCTACAATGGTATACTCTAGTAACTCTGCCACGGCGGGATGAAGGCCCACAGTTGCGAATCCGGTATTGCACGCGCGTCCATATCTTAGACGGAAACCTCCTATCTTTCCGGCAGTGGATAGTACCGAACGTCCTGTAATCACACCCCGCATGCGTTTTGTCGAGTCGTCTTCTGCGTCTTGTGACTTTTTTGCGCCTTCTATCTCCTCAAGCCACTCCCAGCCTTTTAGTTTGTACATCTCTACACGTTTGCGCAGTTTCTTTGCCCTGCCTATCAGGCCATCATTGAGTACACGGAGGGCACCTCCCCGAACCCGGTCCGTCTTTATCCGGTGCATATTTCTGTGGTTTACGACCTCTACGTTGTCTGTATCCACTCCGGCCAACTCGACAGGCAAGTTTGAGATAACATGTATGATATCCTCATCTATAACATTATACTGAAAGTTGCCAGCATCCCTCTCGTATATCCTCAACTCCTCTACAAAACGGCCAGTCTCATCATCACCAAAAGAGTTTGCCTTGTACTTGTCGAGTCCGGCAATTGTTCTGGCATGGTCTGCAATCAACATTGTAACTGCAGACTCGGTACCGCCTGCAGACCTCATGGGGCCAGCAATTGAGACGGACAGATACTTTGTCCCATCCCTATTCTCCTTTATGTCAACACTGCTTATACCTTGTAGTGGTGCTATTGTAACCCCTTCAGTAACAATTGCCAATCCTACACGAACAGCCATATCAAGACGCTCTTCTAATGATACATTAGGTGGTAGAAATTCACCCTTTACAATACGACTGGCCATCTCCAAAGCAGACATCTCTTTGTTCGTCTTGGCTAGCATATCTCGAAGTGTCTCTGCAATGTCAACATCGTGCATTTTTGCAACGCGGTCGGATAGGTCAAAGGCCACCTTTGGTTCGACCATATAAGATACATCAAATTTTGTAGATTTAGCGTCGGCTGCCACTTTATAAGTACTGGTAGTATAGTCTACCAATGAATGGTAGTACAGCCTATACTCATTAGGCATGGGTATGTCATCTAGTGGTGTGTTAGGCAATTTTAGACTGATATAACCGCCTGTGCCATCTCTGAAAGTTTGTGCTGATTCTCCTTCTGCTCAAAGAGGGTGCCTATAACAAGTGCATTGGCTCCGGCCTCCACCAAATCTTTGGCGGTCTGTGTGTCGGCTATGCCACCTCCCACAATCAAGAATCCATCAAAGGCCTTACGAACGGCTCGTACCATCTCCGGAGTGATGGCCCTCTTTGAGCCTGAACCAGCCTCTAGATACACAAATCGCATGCCAAAGAATCTGGCCGCCAATGAATATGCAGCGGCTATCTTTGGTTTATCAAAGGGTATGCCACGAGCAGACCCTACAAACCAGGCAGATGTTCCATCGCCTATGACCAAGTATGCTGTAGGGAGTGGTTCTATACCAAATTTTAGAATATTTGGGGCGCCCAGCGCCTGAGCCTGAGTAATATAGTAGGGATTCTCAGAGTTTAAAAGGGAACTAAATAGTATTGCGTCCGCATCTGGAACTATTCCTGTAATGTTGCCGGGAAATAACACAACAGGTATCTGAATGTTTTGTTTTACACTTTTAACCACGCCGGCCATCTCAAATGAGTTTGTAGCTGATGAGCCGCCCACCAGTATCACCGAAGCTCCTGCTCGCTCGGCTGCAGCTGCTCGCTCGGCTGCTTCAGCCTCACTGGAGTCTTCTGAGTCTAAAAGAACAAAGAGTAGTGCTCTTTTGGTTTTCAGCTCTTCATTGAGATACTTTTCTATCGACTTCATCATACCACAAGATAAGATGTACCCTTTAAAGTCTTTAATAGTTGTATATACAATATTGTATAGTAAATATGGTCTCTGATGAATACAGTTTTAATAAGATATTGAACAAAATTATAGAAAAATCATCATTTACAAAAAGAAATGTTGAGATAATGTTAAGTAAAAGCCATCGACAGTTACAGATAAGCAGTGGCGCATACTATAGACAAAAGAGTCAGATAAAGCAAAAGACCGAGTCAATCATATACTCACTGGTGTTACTGCAGGCGTTAAATATGCTCTCAAAAGAGAGTTTATATAGTATGGAGCAAATGTCCGAGAGTGTGAGTGTGATATTAGACAGTGATGTTAGTGAGGAGAGTGATATCATGCGTCTTTTGGATGAGATTGTAAAGAGGAGTGTTGTGATGTGATTAACGTACGCCTGTGTTGTGATATATGAGGGGTTTGGAGAGGGGGATGTATAACTGTGATAATGTATGTTGTGATATTTGTTTATATTGTGAGTGATTGTGATTAAGGTATGGATTATGTGATGTTGTTTTTAGTGGGAATGGGAATATTTAGTGTGAGCCTTGTAACTGCATATATCACAATGAAAAATAGATGTGATGTGTACCGTGATGAGTTGATCAAACTAAAAATTAAAGTTGATATGTTATCACAACCTGAAGAATCACCTAGACAATCACGTTTTGATAATATCACACATGAGATTTTAAGGTTAGTTAGAGAAAAATCCTTGACTGCACGGGAGATACAAGGCGTGTTAGGCCAGAGCCGAGAGCATGTAGCCCGGCTTGTCAAGAAGATGGCCGATGATGGATATTTGAAGCGGATGAACACAAGACCCTACACATATAAGATAACAGAGAAGGGCCTAGATTTACTCAAAGATGCCACCCAAAAGTCTGGGTGATGGTAAACAAAGGTAATCATACATAACGTTAGGGGCGCCGCTAGGATAGGGCTGGATATAGTAGTAAGATGTCATTTATGATTGAGATCGTAGTAAGTTTGATGTAAGGGTAACAGAGAACGACTTCTCTTTCATTCCAAGAACAATCTGGACTTCATCTGTATGCTGATGGTCACCAGACACAAGATCTCGCGCCGCATGGAGAGTGACCTATCGGTGATAAGGGTACAGGGGTGAAATGGCGAGCCCGTCCCGTATCACAACACCATAGATATGCACCTGCGGACTATCCCATACTGTTGGCTGGTTGGGATGTTGGTCAGGCTGTGTATGGCCGAGTGGTTGTGTAAACTTTTTGGTGTATATGGTAGGGTTGTGTTAGGTATCATAGAATGGTTAGACGTTGATCAATGCCTAACTTTGAGATGGGGGTTTACATTAGTAGGAATGATATATGTCCATTCCCGGCCAGTTTTATGTCTCTGCATCTTTAACTTATCTGAAAAGCGGGCTAAGTATGTAGATACAACACTAAGTTTGATGGGTTCGTTGTATTCATCCTCATACTTCTCCAACACCATATTAGAGGTAAAGTTCCCAGGAGTAAAGTATTTTTCAGCTACATGCCAAATTTTCGCACCAATAGAGTCTAGTGGTGCAGTCTTTTTACCATCCATTAATTCTATCATCTCATATACTTTCAACAACTTTTCTTTGGTGACCTCACCTTCCAACTTTATATCAAAACGGACACCATCACCATCATCTACATCAATGCGTATGCGTTTTCTCATCTATAAGATATTAACAATTGTTCACTTATTACCACCTTTGTCAAAATCTGTTAACAACTAACATTGTTAATTTTGACAAGTGAATTTTCCATATATTATTTTTGGATTTAATGTATAATATAGAAGGAGAGGGTAGAATGATGCCTGGAGTGGAAATGAAGGGGTCAGAATCAGCGATTAACATGTTAACCACACATAATGATGCCTGGAGTGGAAATGAAGGGGTCAGAATCAGCATATTTCTTATTCTAGTTAACTTGATATTAACTACTGATTAACAGAGGCCCCCTCCCCACCATTTCCACTCCACTATAATAAAAAATAAAAAAAGAGTGATCAAGAATAGATATCAGTATGAGATGTATCATATTCATAATGAGATGGAATGGAAATGAAGGGGTGAGTGTCAGGTGGATCCAATAGACCGTCTCTTAGATGAAGCAGAATCAGGCCTCTCTCTGATTAAGAATCGGGATGCCTTACGCTTTACATTCATCCCAGATAGAATACAACATAGAGATAACGAATTAACACAAGTAACACAATCATTACTACCCATACTTAAACAATCTAGACCATCCAATCTACTAGTGTATGGTAAACCAGGTACGGGAAAGACTCTTGTAGTTAAAAAAGTGATATCAAAGATTCAAGAGCGTGTGAAATCCACCAACTTTCCCATAAAATTAGTGTATACTAACTCAAAGGTTGAGACTACTCTGTATGGTTTGTTGTTGAACTTTGGTCGTCAATTGGATATGTCTGAGAAGGAACTACCATGGACTGGAATATCCATAAGTGAGGTATTTAGGAGAATTCTGGATGTTATAAACAACAAAAAACTAAACGTCATACTGGTGATCGATGAGATAGACTTTCTAGTCAAATTAGTTACAAAAGGAAATAAAGACATTCTATACCATATCACAAGAGCTAATGAGAGATTGAATAATGGTTCTCTTACTCTGGTGGGAATATCTAATAATTTAACATTCAAAGATCATCTTGATCCTAGGGTAATAAGCACATTAGGCGAAGAAGAAGTTGTCTTTACAAGTTATACTATAGAGCAACTACGCTCTATAATACAAGAGAGAATAAGAATGGCATTTGATAGAGATGTAGTATATGACTCCACACTGAATCTCTGCGCAGCGTATGCAGGCCGTGAGCATGGTGATGCCCGCCGAGCAATAGACTTGATTCGTGTAGCAGGTGAGATTGCCGAACGGGATCAATCTACATCTGTACAACCAGACCATATTGAAGAGGCATTAAAGAAAATTGAAGAAGACAAAGAGACGGCAGCCCTAAAATCCTACCCACTACACGAGAAACTTTTGATATTGGGTGTAATGCGTACGGATGGTTCTACTACTGGGAGTATATACAATGTATACAAAGAGATGTGTAGAAAGATACAACAGAAAGAGCTCTCATATCGTCGCATAACACAAATGCTTAGTGAGATAGAGATGTCTGGTTTAATATCCAGTCGTTTGGTCCATCAAGGCGTACATGGCAACACAAAAAAATTCAAACTGACCATATCACAAAGTATAGTCAAAGAGACATTATACCTAGATGATACATTAAGAGAGTTAATTTGAAAAGTCCCTCAAGACTATCTGATGAGTCTTTAAGTTGAACAATACCGCAATACCGGGTGTAGGTACCTGACCCACGCGTAATTGAAAAGGTGTCTGTCTCTGCCAAGCGCCAGAGTTTATCACCTTTACTCCCTTGTATACATCTATCTCAGTTACATGGACATGGCCTGCATGAAACACATCAGGTATATTCTCTATAACTAACAAATCCTCTTTTTCTGGGGCAATGGGGGTCTGGCTCCCAAATATGGGAGATAAATGCCTCGCACGCAGTATACTTCTCATTACATCTGCCGGATGAGCGTACTCCATACCAGCCACCCCCTTTACTATATCATCAATACTCTGTCCGTGGAACATCAATACTTTGATATTATTTACGCTTATCATGGCAGGATTTCCCAACATGAATACATTCTCCTTATTCCAAAGGTTTGGAGCACTACCTTGTGGTATGGCTGGTTGGGGCAGGGCGCGGCGGCCCGGGTCGTGATTACCAGGAGAGATAAAGACTTTGATATAATCAGGTATTAACGAGAGTAACTCGGCAGCCTTCTCTAACTGTTTGTATATAGTCTTCTCTTCTAACTCTTTATCTTGATCCGGAAATATACCCACACCATCTATGATATCCCCAGCTATCAGAATGAACCGTACCTTTAAGGCGTATGGATCAGAACTTGACAACCAATCCAGAAATTCCCTAAACTCCCTCTCCATGAAATACTTACTTCCTATATGTAAATCTGAGAGTAGTATGGCAAACGCTTCACTGTCACCTTTATTTGTGCTGTGCAGGGGCACGTCTGGTTGTATTATATCGGTGAATTTTACATCACCACCCTGCTTGTCAACCTTTACCATCACAAATTGATCTAGAAACAACTCTCTGAGCGTATTACGAGCCTGGTCTACAACAAATCCCTCTAGAGTTCCAGTCATATCCTCTACAGTAAGCCGAAAAGTGTTGTCTTTGATGACTTTGTTATTTACAAGACCACAAACATAGGAATCCTGCTCATCTTTGTTTTGTATGTTTGATATATTTCTTAGATTCTTAGCTTCGGGACGCTGTTCCATTATATTTTTCAATTTTTCAAATCTACTTTTAAAAAGTGAATCAAAACCCTCACTTTCTCCCGGCATGGTTAGACGGGCAGTACAGTCAAAGAGTATCTCATGCTTACTCTGTATGTTTGTGTCTACTTCAAGTCCCAAATATCTTATAATATCATTACCGGTTATGTGAAAATCCTGGTCAATCGACTTTTCTCGTATTATCTCTTTGATGATTTTATCTAGGTTTTTGTCTTCCACACCACCTAATATCTCTACGACCTCTGGATGTATTTGGAAACCCTTCTTGAAAGCATAATCTAGGGCTCTTTTTACATTTCTTCGCATACAACACTACTATATTGTATGCAGAATAAAACCTAAGGCTTCCTACAAATTTTGAACTACATTCCTCTACAAGGTAGCCTGCAGGCCCGCGGCTTGTAAAGGATCTACTCGGCGCCGGCATCGCCAACATCTGCCGTACGGCAGGCTGGTATGTACCTGTAACTTCCCAGTTCCCATGAACCCAACCACAAATATGTCACTACACATTAGACATTTTAGTGAACCGCATCTATGCCTTCTTTGGTTTTATGGTAGTCTTTACCTCGGCATTTTATGCGGGATCCCTCTTTGAGCATGACCCATTACAAGCTCAGTTGTTAGTGGATGAGTTTATGGAGAGTATAGAGGGTATAGACGGGCTGGGAATATTTACGCATAACCTATCTTTGTCACTTCCAATGTTTATACCAGGCTTTGGCGTGGCCTGGGGAATATTTTCAGGTATATCCACAGGGTATATACTCTCTGCCATTATTACACTCAACCCGGAGGTGGCAATATCACCCTTGGAGTTGTTGTTTCTATCACCATTTGGCCTTTTAGAGATAACGGCCTACTCTCTGGCAGGCTCACGCAGTTTTTTGTTGGTTTACAAAATGATACAGAAAGTTAGCATAAGACCCGACGCCAGAATAGTTGCTACGGAAGTAGGGATAGTCGCCGGTCTACTGTTTGCTGGCGGGATTATAGAGTATTATATGATTGAGATGGCAAGAGAGGCAGGCATCTTTTAATGTCTTCCAAAGACGCCCCAGCGGCTCTTCTTGTATCCCCCTATTACACGGTCTAGCATATCATATGTGATGGTAAAACCATTTCCAACCATGGTGTCATTCTTGTCATATTTACCTGGGTCGTCCACGACATCTCTTATCTTTCTGGATTTGATGTCTCGAAGGAACAACCTCTTTCCATCCTCTAATGATACAATCATATCATCACTCAGACCTATTATGGAATACTTTTCAAAGAAGCGTATGGAGCCACCCTTTCGTACCATCACACTACAGTCGTATGTAGCTTTACTCCCATAGATGGAGATGTCGTGGCCTATAATGCGAACATCATCTTCCATGTTTTTGATGATTATGTTCTCCCCCTCCAATAGTACAGTGTCAGTAGCGTTCTCCAACACCACACTTCCATGAGGCGCATACAGGTGCGTTCTATGCTCTTGTACTGTGTACAGACCCACGCGGCCGTCCGGGTCATTAACCCTGTACTTTCTACCGCGAACATCCCCCACCACAATGTTGCCTCTCTCGGCAGTTATGTTGGCCCCGTTCTCTATACGGTATCTATTCTTTAAAGGGTCAACCATCTTAAAGTCGCCCGATTGTAGTTTGATATCAGTCTTGAACTCTTTGGTCCATGATGGACTGTTTATGCTGCCCTGCATCAGCATAGGGCCAGCATATGTCAGGGCACCTGCCATGTAGTTTCCCTTCATGTATAATGTTTTATTGGCTTTCACCTCAAACTCCATCTCACCAAACGTCTTTGAGCCGAACATTCGGGTTCCAGTTACACCACTGCGCAGGAGGGCTCCGGCCCACTCTTGCGCAGCATTCATCTGGGCGCTTATCTCCTGTCCTAATATCTCATTTCTCTTCTTTATCTCCCGGTCCGTATCACCCGAGAAGACCCGAGAGTTTCGTAATTTTTCCAGAGGTGTGTCTGGATACTTCTTTCCCCTCTTTAGATCCTCGTAAGCCTGCTTTATCTTCATGAATCTACTACTGTCCCCACCCCGGTCTGAATGCTCTAATAGTGCCATGTGCCGGAAGGCATCCCGGATGTCTTTCTGAGTAGCCCCCTCTTTTATCCCTAGAATATCATAGTTGCTCTCCATGAGTATGTAATGCTATATTATCACTTTTTTATGATTCTTTTTTTGACTCTGGTGCCACTGACCTTAAGGGAATTATATACAAAAGTACACAACCTCGGCTGTACACTCATGCCTTTTCTGACGGCCTCGTTGTATGGAGCGGAGCATGGCGGGTGTTGGCTTGTAGTCCTCCTTGTGCCCCGGCCGTCTTAGGACGACCTTCCCCGCCGCCCTATGCAGAATATTCCAGGCGGCATTGACATCCGCGTGGAATACCCTGGTACAATTACTGCAAATGAATTTGTCGCGTGTGACACGCGACTTAGCATTCACCGTCCCACACACATGGCACGTCTGGCTCGTATATTTGGCCGATGCCCCCAACAGCGGTATGTTGTGCATCTCACACCACTGCGCAAGCTTGCGCAGGAACTCCCCAACATGGTTCTCCCGCATTGAACGGTTCATGGCGCGTTTGTAATTCCCGCCATGTGTGGTCATGTCTTTTACGGAGAGCGACTCGACCACGACTGCGTCCACACCATTAGTTATCTGCGCAATCGTCTGATTTATGGTGTTCGCAGCTATGTTGTTGGCCTTCCTGTATAGCCGCTTTATTTGGTCATTCAATATATGCCACTTCCGGCCATGCCGTGTCTTGTGGTCACGCAAACTCTTTAGCGCGTCAATCTCCCGCAGGATTGCTCTATGGCGGGTGTTGTGTATTGTAACATTACCATTTGTGTCGACAGTGACGGCGAGATGCTTGCCTCCCACATCGACACCCCGTATTGTACCAGTATTGCGGTGCGACTCTACCGGTTCATGTAGGGCAATATGTAGCTCAAACATGTGGTCTGACGGCTTTGTATGCTTGTCCACCCGTTTGGTGACATCAACTATCTTGAATGAGCGCATGTCCCATGATGTATTGATGGGCTTGGCGGTCTCCACCGTACCATATCCGGGGATATGTACTGTATGGCTATCTTTCCGTACAGGCGGTGTAACGGAACTCAATATGATGCGGCCGTCTTTGCGGCGGTATGGCGCGTGGCCGGAGTTGTCATCTACAACTCTTCTACATGCGATAGAGGCATCCTGTATGGCGCCCCTACCAAACGATGTGGGGCACTCGCGCAGCCATGTATGTTTGGCGCGCCACCCCGTAAGCTGTTTGTGCATGCCGTACTTTAATGCCCTCTTTGACGGCCCAAAATCATATGTATGGTAGTCATCGTCCAGCATACCTGATGTAAAATCCAGCTTGCCCGGCAGTTTGAAGGGCTGCAGGATGTCCACTACCACCCTCTCCATATATTCGCCACCAAACAAATACTCTGATACGGCGCGGTTGTACACATATCTTGACGCATGATTCGTGCGGTGCGCCCACTCTGCAAACAACACAGCCCTCCGTAGTGGTACCTTAACTATCCGTATCATAATATATAATACGGTATGCTGGTATTTAAAGGGAGTTGTATGGACGCGATCCGTGGTTCAGGCATTAACTCTCAGAATCGGGGTTGTGTACTTTTGTATATAATTCCCTACCTTAACAATATAAGACATAATACAAAATATAGCATATGGTTGAGGAGGAACTATCCCAAATCTCAATAACGGAGTTTGAGAATATATGGATGCTCTTTCTGTCTTCTACATCGATACAGGTTGCTTTTGTAGTACTGATATCGGGTATGATTGGTATAATTAGCGGGTATAGAAAGTTCTCCAATTGGGTTACCGGTCAAAAATTCTACTATGAGAGACCACATGCGTCACGGTTCCTGCGGCGAGTTGCCTTACCATTCTTTGCCATCGCACTTATCACATCATTTAATGTGTATACACAATTTACTTTGAGTAGTGCAGAGACGCATAATGTGGCCGCCGAGGAGACATTATCAAAGATACTGAATACCTTCAATATACTGGTTATAGGGTATACTGTAGCACATCTTGTTCCTATAATACTGAACAAGATTGAGAAGAGAAAGCTGGAAGAGTTGGATTTTGATATATGGTTTGAGATGCGTGGGTTTGTTGATGACGCTGATGGGTTCTTCCATAAATTATACAGATGGGTTCCGCCCCGAACCGCCCCCGAAGAGATAGGCGAAGAGAGATTCACTGAACTACTCAAAACACCCGAAGGCATCTTGTATCTAGAAGCGTTTAGGACATCAAAGGGGGTCTCTATAGGTAGTTATGAGGAACTACAGGATGATACATTTGAGACCTGGAAGAAGTCTGAGAGAAGAAAGTTTGAAAAATATTACAACGACTGCATAAGTGGGGACAACCAGTCGGGCAGAAAACTGAAACCCAACTCCATACCACGCGAGATATTTTCCATAGATATATGGCGGGAAGAAAAACGCCTGAACGGTTATGATTATGTGGTGCCAGGTGCCCGACCCCCCGGCCACGCAACAAGAAAGAAGAAGGATGCGCCCATGTCCTTACAACGCATCTTACCATTGGTTATATTCGCCGCCGTTGGATTGGGAGTTGCTGCCTCATGGGGCATAGACTTGTTTGTTCTGGCTACTGCCACCGGCGGCTTCTCCATAGGGTTGGGACTGGCACTACAAGAGACGATGCAGAACTACTTTGCGTATATAACTATACGGAAAGACAAGATAGTCGTTGAGGGTGACCGTATAAAGTTGGAGAGCGGTTACAATGGGAATGTGCACAAGATAACTCCACGAGTTACATATATCATGGACCCACTATACGAGTCTGTCGCCATAATTCCGACCAGGCAGCTGGTTGCCACCCAGATTGTAAACTATACAAAAGAACACCATGTGGTTCCGGCAGTGGTATCTGTGGGGGTATCATACTTGAACAACCCCCGCCAGGTGGCATCTATTCTACATAAGGTGGGAGTACGCGCCATGCGTGAAATTGTCGATGACAAAGGCAGGCACATCATACGACAACATCGATGTCCAAACTTGGATGAAAACAAGGCCAGTTGTGGTTGTGATCGAGACGTACACGAAAATCTGTCACAACCTATTGTACGCTTTTCGAACTTTGGCGACTCGGCTTTGGACTTTACTGTGCTGGTTTACGTTCGTAACTATGGATCCCAGTTCAAGACTAAAACTGAGATGCGGGTTATGATATATGAAGAGTTTGAAAAATACGACATTCGTATACCCTGGCCTATCCGAACCATATACAACAGCAATGAGGCTCAGGAACGTGAAGATATAGCCAAACGTGATAAAGCCCGTGAAAAGTTGATGAAAGAGTATAATGTGTTTGATATTGTTCCGAGTGATGATGGTTCAACAGAATAGTCATGGGTTCCTACTGCAAGCACGGGGGTTCCCGCATCCACAATACATCACACGTCACGCCAGAGGACGACGGTGCATGATACATCTCGTTCCCCGGTCTGTGCTTGACGTTTCTCAGGGGAGCTGATGCAAGAACCCTCCACGTCCAGACACCCCTTAACATGGGTGCTGCCGGTATGGTCCGGCAAGTTTCGTAAGTTTAGTTGACCATGCATGGCCTCTGAGCCCAACTTTTTTAGCCCCGCATCCTCTATGTTTGAGCCCGCATTACAGTCGGCATGATACGTGTAGCCACACTTCTTACACAAGAATTTTCTACCATCCCGGTTATCCTTATGTGTATAACCGCACGAGTAGCACCGTTGACTTGTATACGCTGCCGCAACCCAAATTATTTCGCCAGCCAACTTGTACGCCAACAGTAATGCCAACAGCCCCCAGCACTGCTCCAGGATGGCCTTATTGAGACCAGATTTCTGCGCAACGTTTTTGCCGGGGTTTTCTTCCGTACCTTTGGCGGACTTTGCCATGTTTTGTATAGGAAGTTTCTCAAAGGCTGCATGTGTGGTGCTGTCCGATATAACGCGTGATATTTTATGCGCGGTGGTCTTTCGAATGTTTGCAGCTTTGCGTTTGTTCTTGGCAGCCCTCTTAGCGGCTTTCACCCACCGTCGAGAACCAGGTTTACGATTCGTATAGTCGGGTTTCTGCCTGCGTGACGCTATCTTTTGTGCCTTAGAGGCTGTTTTTTCGGCGTTGTTCATGCGGCGTGCCACCTTTTCGGGTATTATCATCACACAGTCAGGTGTGGCCACATTACCGACATTCCGGTCTATACCAATAACAGTCGGTTCCGTCACGGTTGGCTTCTCATCGGGTATATCACAGGATATGGTAATCCTCCACCCGCCATCCGGTAGTTGAAACAGTTGGGCCGTCTTGTATCGGTAATTCAAGACGGGAAACTCCCGCGACAGTTTAACCTCGCCCATCTTGGCTATCTTGATTGTACGTGTATCGGTGAAGCGCGCTTGACCAATAGTGCCATCATGCGTTATTGTAAACGGGATGGAGATGTGACCTCCATATTTCTTAAAGTGCGGTTCACCAAACTCCGCCTTAGGTTTGATGTTGACAGCCTTCAGCTTCTCTGTTTCCACATATTGGTCATAATGCCTGCCCAAGTCATGTAATATTTGGCGCGTCACCCCGGATATGGATTGACGCATCCAACGCGGACCTGAATGGTTGCGCAAGTCCGTATACCACGCGTTTATCCTACCACGCGTAGTGTTGACCCTCCCAGCTCGACGGTACTCCTCCTTGAAGGTTTCCAATAGTTTGTTATACACGTACCTGTCCATGCCGGCCTGTCTGGCCAACATCTCCTTCTTGAACCCTTTACGGAATCTAACGCCGAATGTGTATGTGCGTAGTACTATTAGCGTACAGTACGGTCTACATGTTTAAAAAGATAGTTGAGATGTGATACATAACACCCGTCCTTGCGGGAGGAACCTAATCATGCAAGATTTATGAATCCGCCAAATAATACGTCATACTATTGACAAAAACCACTGTAATTGTTGGCAGCTCCCCCACAGAGTTGGCTCACAGTATAGCGCAGAGATTAGATGCTGACATTGTGACCTCGAAGATTAAAAGATTTCCTGACGGTGAGTCAAAGATAACACTCTCTGGCGAACCTTCGGGCAGATGCATAGTGGTGCAGTCTACGCACCCGCCTGTGGACACCAATACCATACTTGCACTCTCTTTGGTGTTGCAGGCTGCTAAACAGTCTGATGATGTAACAGCCGTCATACCCTACATGGGGTATGGTCGGCAGGACAAGGAGTTTCTGCCTGGCGAATTAGTTACCATTCAAGGAGTAGCAAAACTCTTTCTATTGGCCGGGGCAAAGAACATACTAACTGTAGACATTCATAGCATGACTGCTCTTGATTACTTTGGGGGCGGGGCCAAAAACGTCTCGGCCATACCCTCCCTCGCCGAATATATTCTCACAATGAACTTGGAGCGTCCACTGGTTGTATCACCGGATCAGGGCGGGATAGATAGAGCAGATAAATTTGCCCACATACTAAATGCTGAGAGTTTTGCCTTAGAGAAGAGGCGGGATAGAGAGACCGGCGATGTTAAAATACAAAACAGTAAGGTGAACGTCCATAACCGTAATATTATTTTGGTGGATGATATGGTGAGTACCGGAGGAAGTATAGTCAAGGCTGCTCAATTTTTGATAAGTCAAGGATGCGCCGATATCTATGTAGCCTGTACTCATGCCCTCTTGGTAAATGATGCACTACAAAACATCAAAGATGCCGGTGTACAAAAGGTAATCAGCACCAACACAATACCTAATAGTACCACCTCTGTGGATGTATCCGCAACAATAACAGACGCCCTCCAGGCTTGAACAAGTCCGTACTGAGTCAAGGCTGGGGTGTGCTTGCCGCCAGGCTGTCAACCTACGCGCATGTCTGTGGGACAAGCGCTGTAGATGGGACAGTTCCTATAGATTAATAACGAATAATCGAATGAATCAAACAGCGGGCCGGTCGTCTAGTCGGTTAGGATACCGCCTCGACACGGCGGTGGTCGTGAGTTCGAATCTCATCCGGCCCACCATACCATTATTGCATCATGGAAGACTCAAAGTTAACTTCCACAATAGCCCATGCCGATTCTACCGTGATCAAACCACTAGCGGCGTACTCTTGTATGTTATTACTAACTATATTCTGATATTGTGCGCCACCATCTGCTGTTATTGTCATCGTACTCTTTAGTGGTATGGATGCGCCACCATAGAACGCAGCCCTACCCGGCATTGCAATATCTTCAGTAGAGTACTGTCCAGCGCCTATTACCTGGCCGTCCCCAAACAACTCGTATGATATGGATGGTACGGTGAAAGTCTTATCAGTAGGATTAGTCACTAAGAACGTCACTTGTAATGTTGCAGTATTCTGTATGTTATTGATATTAGTGATCTGAACACTCTCCAACTCGATCTCTACTTGTTCTAGAAATGGGTTATCCAAACTACTATAATATACAATTCCGCCCATAAGGGCCAACATGGCCGCAATGGCCGCATATACAGTCAGCTTACTCTGTAGCATCATACTAAACAATAGGACAATTTACCTAAATAGCTTCACATGTGAAGAACCATCTGTGGCCGGATCCGCCCTGAATGACACGTATGCCGGCTTTTTCTGGTACACTATGACTCCAAACAGATTCTTTTTTGCCTTCCCGTTGACTCTCAGGTAGTAGTATCTGCTTTGCGGACCCGCGAGCGGATTTAGCCTCTTCGCAACAGCGCTTATCAAGTCAGAAATATTATTTCACATTGTGGTTTGACTTTGCCAGAATCACCTCTTGATATGGGCCGTCCTAGGCGTCTATATTGAACAGTTTAGATCATTACTCAACTATAAGAGATTTTTACATAAACTCTAATATTTCTTGAAAATTATTATAAGCATGGCTATGGAGCAGGCACTCATTACTTGGGTGCATCTGGTAGCTTCGGCTATCTGGGTGGGCGGCTCCATATTCTTGGGAGTGATACTCTCACCAATACTACGTCAAGTGACACCAAACATAGAGGAGCGCTTACGCCTTATGATACTGGTAGGGAGGCGATTTAACAAGATAGCCATACCTTCTCTGATAGTTTTGGTGGCAACGGGCATATACAACTCCCGCGTCTTATTGGCCAATTACACATTACTGGATGATTCAAGCTACGGTGTATTTCTTGTTGTAAAGATGACGCTGGTTGCAATGTTGGTTGTAGTATATCTGACACACGTTCGTATAATTCGTCAAGATGTTGTAGATAAAATAATGTCAAAAAATATGGAAGAGTCCGAGTTAAAGCGCCTTCGGATTAAGATCATAATACTAGGCGAAATCACCGTTGTTCTCTCGATAGCCATACTCTTCTTTGCAGCCTTATTGGATGCGGGCGTCTGATGTTAAAATAGTCTTGCAGGCAGAGATTTCCATCTAATGAGTTGGTAACCTACGCGACGTTTAGTTACCAGCCCACCATCTAACTATGAGAGACTGTACTTTTCTTTCATCTCTTGGTCAAAGAAGAACGAGTCTTCAAAGACAGGCTTTAGGTCATCAAGCCATATGGCATCCTCGTCGTACTTTGCAAAGAACGGCCTCTGCACCCAGTCAGGGTTTCGTCCCTGAAGGAAGCGTAACTGCATTACTCTTTGACCATTGATGGTGGGCGTGCCTTCTATCATCACCTTTCCTGGCGTCGCAGACATGCTAGGGCCACGAACCGTTCTCCCCAGACCACTTGTCTTCATGTACGCGGTACGGAATATGTTGTGCGCACGTACTAGGGGTACGCCAAAGTAGTGCTGCGCACCAGTGTCCCGTACTACAAACATGTAGTATGGAATACAACCCATCTGCACTTGAAGGTGCCACATACGTGACCACATTTCAGCGTCATCATTTATGTGGGCCAAAAGAGGCGACTGTGTCCTTATCTGCGCACCGGTACGTCGCACGGCTTGGATGGCATCCTTTAGGGCAGGAGTGGTCATCTCGTTGATGTGATTAAAGTGCGCCATTATTGCGACTTGAAGTCCACTTTGTGTAATTCGATCAAAGATGTCTAACATCTCATCGGCATCCTTGTCTGTAAGGAATTTGTAAGGCCAGTAAGAGAGTGATTTTGTACCAATGCGAATAGTCCTTAGATTTGGAATTTTTGCCTCAAGTAATGTGTCTACGTACGCTCCAAACATCCGTGCGCTCATTATCATGGGGTCGCCACCAGTGAATAAAATATCGGATATCTCCGGATGTTCCTGAACATACTGAACTAACTGCTCGCCCTCCTTCATCGCAAACTTCATCTCATCCATTCCCACAAATTGAGGCCAGCGAAAACAGAAACTACAATACGCATGACACGTCTGACTCTGACTGGGAAAGAAGAGGCATGTCTCTTTGTATTTGTGTTGCATTCCGTATAGCTTTGTCCCATCCTTCAACTGGGGAACGTTCAACTCCATCTGGCCTGCCGGGTGCGGATTTAGTTTAAGGCGTATCTCATTGGCCGCCTCGGATATCTCTTTTCGGTCACCGCCACTCTCCAATACAGATGCCATCTTGGCATAATGATGAGGCTTGAGCATACCTTTTTGGGGGAACGTGAGTACGAACATGGGATCATTGGGAATATCGCCCCAATCTATCAGCTGTTCAATGACGTAGTTGTTGGCTTTAAACGGGAGAACGTTGCCGACCACCTCCATCTCAAACTTCTTCTCTTCTGGCATCTCTTGAATTTGTGGTATCTTACGAAAGTTAGCTAGTGTATATGAGCCCAAATGTGGAGATTCATCCCAGACGGTTTCCTGATAAGTCAACATAACATATACGTATAATCTATCTTTAAAGTTATTCATATGGTTCTTATTGCAAACATGGGTATTGAGAGCGCCACACCACAAACGCCTTTTTAAGCACCCAAACCGTACTGTACACTAATAATTCCATACATCTACACTTTCGGCGTTAGATTCCGTAAAGGGTTCAACATGGGAATATTGGAGCGGCAGTTGGGTATGGACAGGTACGCGCATAACAAACTGTTAGAAACCTTCAAGGAGGAATATCGTAGAACTGGTAGAGTGAATACGACGTGTGGCAGGATAAACGCCTGGTATATTGACCTGCGCAACACATCAGGACATCTACATCAAATTATGGCATAGGCTGTCCAAAGGACGGGCGTCAAACCCCGGCCAACAAGGAACATCTCATGGAATCTCCTCTGGATGGCAACTCGCCAACATTTGCCGTACGGCAGGCTGTCATATCCCTCTAAGATTTGACAGCTCCTCGAGGACGATATATTAGTGGGATACATCCTGTGGTTAGAGTTATGGCAAAGAAGAAAGTTGTTGCTTTGTTGTCTGGAGGTTTAGATAGTCAGCTGGCGGTACGAATGATGCAGAAGCAAGGCTTTGAAGTATCCGCAGTAGCGATAAAGACCCCCTTCTGCGACTTTGATTGTGGACGTGGTTGTGGCTTTGAGATACGAGAGAGGGCAGATGACCTGAATGTCAACCTCAAGACCGTATATCTAGGTGATGAGTACATCAAGATGCTCAAAAATCCAAAGTATGGTAGGGGAGCTGGTTTCAACCCCTGCGTAGACTGCCGAGCCATGATGTTTGATGCTGCAAAAGAACACATGGAAGAGATAGGAGCTGATTTTGTAATATCTGGTGAAGTTGTGGGCCAGAGGCCAATGAGTCAACATAGAAGAGCCCTCAAAACCATAGAAGAAGAGTCTGAACTCGATGGTGTAATTGTAAGGCCCCTCTCAGGAGGACTACTGCCAGCCACCAAACCCGAAAAGGATGGACTCATACAGCGGAAGGATTTGGGTATGATTAGGGGCAGGAGTCGAAAACCGCAACTGGCAATGGCTAAAGAGTTTGGTATACGAGACCCGCCCAATGCGGGAGGTGGATGCCTGCTGACAGACCCGGGCTTTGGATTACGCGCCGAGGATCTTTTTTCACATATAGAGACCCCTACAATCAACGATATAGATTTGCTAAAAGTAGGCAGGCATTATCGTTTAGACCAGCAGACAAAGATGGTTATAGGACGAAACAAGACGGAGAATCATACAATACAGATGCTAGCTTTACCCAATGATATAACACTAGAAGTCAGAGATCATATGGGCCCCACCACCATACTACGGGGTGATACCGCCAAAGATTATGTAGAGTTTGCCGCATCAGTTACACTGAGATACTCCGATGCGCCTGATGGGTATGGAGTCGTAACAGTCTTGGGCAACACAAAGACCGAGTGTAAGGTGAAAGCCGCCATCGAAGACGACTATCTAAAATACCGAATCAATCCATAATTTGTTATATAACGACTAAATCAAAGATTGACTAGAGTTCGCACGTTATGAATCTGCGCAAACTGCAAGGTAACAAAATATGATGATATACGCGTACAGTATTGGGTATGCGTGGAGTATAAAATTAGGTAACATCAAACTATGAATTTATTCCACATCTCCACGACACGGTAATCACTTTGAGCGTGCAGCACACTCGTAGTTTGCCCTACAATACATTAACATTATAAATCACCATATAATGGATTTAATCTATGGGGTATCTAAAGAACCATTTAGCTACTTTGGTAACGGGGGTCTTTGCTGCTGTAATGACCGTGTTGTGGGCGTGGTTTAACGGATTTGCACCCGTGCTAGACTTTGTCTTTATAATGGCAGTCCCCATATCGTGGTTCTTGGTGATAGTACTCTGGCTTGCGCAGATGAGTACCGACTATATGCATAATCAGAACCATTCTGCCGAATCAGGTACACATGTAGCACAAAAGACAAAGTCTGTACATAGCATGAGCCATTCTACTGAGTCGGGTACGCAGGTGGCAGTACAAAACACAGAGATGCAGTCTGCCCGGGAGGATTTGAGTAAAGAGCTGGAGAGTCTGAAGAAGGATGTTAAACTAAAAGACGAACAGATAGAGCGCCTACAAAAACAGATATCCGCCCTAAAGACACGCGTCGAAATAGAGTCCATACAGGCAGAGTTGGCCCGACTACGAGCAATGACATCAGACTAGTGGCAGCACTTTACACCGTGATTTCTTTTACAACTAGGACAGCTATGTGCACCACCATAATGGCATTTACAATCACATAACTCTGTGGGGTCAATCAAGATCCTCTCACCTTTCTGGTAAGTGTCAGTGTATCATCAACCATCTGTCGGAGTCTCTCTTTGGTAGGTTCAGCAACAACACCATCCACCACATCTTGTGTGGTCATGTATACCGCTTTTGGATTTGCAATCACTTGAAAATAACTAAGTAACTGTGTAAGTAATGTTTGAACGTCGGTAAAGCCAATATTTCCTGCTGCTAAAATTGCCATTCCTGCCACCTTACCTGCTGTTGCTTTGTAGTTTATGTATTCGAACAAATTTTTAAGGGCACCACTAAAAAACGAGTTATAGATGGGTGTGCCTACAATCCAAACATCTGCATCAGTAATCAGTTTGGCCGCCTTTGTTGTATCCTCATTGTACTGTATACCATACCCTCTATAACACTCAATATCATACTCGGCCAGATTAATAAATTCGACTTCTACATTTTGGGACAATATATACTCGTGCACATACTTCATGGGTATTTGAGTTACAGAGTTTGCGCGGGGACTACCGGATATAACCACAACCTTCATGCGTGTAAAACATACTGCCATCTATTTAAACCAAAGTTTGCCTCTAAAATATCTGATAAATGCAAATTTATTGGTAAATAGTTATCTAATATGCGATGAATTCAGATATCTCCAAGATGCTTGTCAGATGCATTGACGACGCTGCGCCATATCGCATATCCGGCTCGGATGTTTCACTGTTTTTAAAGTCTCCCTTCTCTTTATACTGCAAAAATTTTGTAGACCACTCCGAGATGGACTCTTACGATTATAGTCAAGAGATCTTTACAAAGTACGGTCATGACTATGAAGGTGAACTTTTGAACAAAAAGTATCCTGATATACCACACAAAAAACACAGTCAGAAAAAGCAGACAAAACACAGGAAAACAAATCCAGACAATACTCGTAAAAGGAATTTTCAAAAGACATTATACCACATGTATAATGGTACAGAGAGTCTCTTGGAACCACTACTGTGTTTTTTGCCCTGGGGGATGCATGGCAGTCCAGATATTTTAGAACGGCAGGAGGGAGAGTCGAATTTTGGCGAATATCACTATATAGTAAAAGAGATCAAATCATCAAAAAAGATAAAGCAGAGACATACCATGCAGGCCGCATTTTATAATATGATGTTAGGTGAAATACAAGGGTACATACCTGAGAAGTTTTACTTGTTAAATGGAGCTGGCGATGACATAGAGTACAGCTACAAAGAGTGTAGAGAGGAGCTAGCCAGTATCTTAACAAAGATTGTTAAGATAAAGAATGGCCACGTACCGCCTGCACTGTACGGTCGAGGTATATTTCCCTGGAGTAATTACTGTGATAAGATGGCCATACATAATGACGATATATCACTAATAAGTAAAATTGGAGATGGTACCCGTCTAATATTAGAGGAGAATGGAATCAATACACTAACAAAATTACTAGATTATAATATACAAAAATTACTAGAATTAAGGATAAAGCCCAAAGAAGCGCACTACTACATCACTAAAGCCACTGCATTAAAGACAAAAAGTGCTGTAGGTTTTGGGAGTGTTGTACCTATTTCATCTGTAGAGAATGAGATATTTCTAAGGCTTGATGAGGGTATGAACGGAGAGCCATACATGCTGGGAGTATTAACTCGCAACAAAAAGTCCAAAGAGTACATGTCGTTTATATCGGCAGGTCCGGGGCAGGATGATAAATTA
>VYCS01000003.1:36285-50016 GCA_009843815.1 Cenarchaeum sp. SB0675_bin_21
AAAAATATTAATAATTTTGAGATATATTATTGGGGAAGTGACGGTGAGACTCCCATCACCAAATTAATTCAAAGATATCATAGTGAGAATATCATACATGATATTCCCATGGTTAATCTACAAAGTTTGGTAAACAACACAGTTGCATTTCCCACGTATAGAGATAGACTCAAACTGATTGCTGAATGGATTGGTTTTGAGTGGTCTGATGCCGAGGCCGAGTGGGGGAAGGGTGTTATGATGTACACAAAATATATTCAAAATACAGCCCGACAGGACTGTTTAGATTACATTATAATGTACAACAAGGACAACTGTCTGGCCATGGCTGTAATTTTGGACTGGTTGATTGCGCAGGGCCATTTGAGGCGGGCTTGAAGGGCTTCGATCCCTCGACCTGTAACTTAGGAGGCTACCGCGCTATCCATACTGCGCCACAAGCCCATAGACAGGCATACTTGTATTAATTTAAGCGTACTCTGACTCTCCCAAGGTTTTATCCAGTTCACTCCATTGTACATTGGGCTCCCCATTCCAGACCTCATAATCTATCACATCCTTAAGTTGCAAGCGAGGCAGCCAGCCTGTCGCCTCTAAATCCGGCTTTGTGGGAAAGTCATCCACATAACCTAAACACAGATACGCCACTGGCTCAACATGTGATGGTAAATTCAAATGTTTTTTAATTATATTATTAGACAGTATGCTGACCCAGCCAACACCCACATCCTCGGCACGAGCTGCCAACCACAGATTCTGTATTGCGCAACAGACACTATACACTCCGGTCTGCGGTATACTCCCCCGCCCTATAACAAATGGTCCAAATCGTGTAGGGTCATACGTGACGCATATGTTAAGATAAGACTCCATGATACCTTCGAGTTTTAATTGCATGTAATGTGAACGGCGTGGCTCCTCTACCATATTGGCAGTTTGCTCTTTCTCTTCTTCAAATGATTTTTTTATGGCTTTACGGGTTCCGGAATTTTTAACTAAAATGAAATTCCAAGGCTGAGAAAAACCTACCGATGGTGCATGGTGAGCTGCATGTAGGATACGAGCCAAGACATCAGAAGGTATTGGCTTATTTGTAAAGTATGATCTGACATCCCTGCGGGTATGTATTGCCTTGTACAAACCGGCCTTCTCCTCATCTGTAAACTCCATCATACATTCTCTAAATTTGGAATAATATACATGTAAATACAATTTTGGCTGATGGTCTAAATTATGCCATACAGGTGACTTTACAGGGACCTTCTGTCGTGTATCATTACTACATTTTGATATTTTATGTTATATACACTGCGGACATAATCTGTTTATTTTTTTATATTGTTTGCATTGGGCTGTCTGATTATCTCTAAAAAATTCACTCATAATTGAAACGCAGATACTAGCTATAAATTTGGACAATAGCCCACGTATATAATGCAGAGACGCCATAACCTATTACAGGAGGCTCAAAAGTGCGGATACGACTCTCTTGTGGCATTTACCCCGGAGAATTTATACTACATGACTGGCTTTTGGGGCGAGGCCGTCGGCATACTGACCCAAAATGATACAACAATAGTAGTCCCCGAACTAGAGTCTGATCGTGCCAAGGCCGAGTCGCAAGACTGTATCGTGCAATCATCCGAGCGTGGAGCTCGTCTTATACCTCAGGTGTCATCATTACTTGATAAAAAAGGCAGTCCATGTACTGACTGTCCAGACTATGCCACAATGAAGATACTCTTAAAGGATGCACCAAATGTCACGCACGACACAAAACCATTTCTTAACACCCGCATGATAAAAGACAATACAGAGATTCGGAGACTACGCCAAGCATCTCGTATCATTGATGGCCTCTTTGATACATGTACTGCTTCTATAAGGCCCGGACGTACAGAGTTGGAGTTGCAGGCCATACTAATGTCTGAAGCCATAAAACAGAACATGTTTGACACTGGATATCCATCAACATTAAACCCCTTGATTGTTGCCAGTGGTCCCAACAGCGCCCTTCCTCACGCCCAGCCCACACGACGAAAATTCAGAGATGGTGATATGGTGACAGTGGACATTACATTGAGGTATAATGGATACATCTCTGATGCTACCCGTACATTTGGCATAGGGCATATATCAAAGAAGGCCAAAGAGGTATATGATTTAGTTAAAGAGTCGCAGATGTGTGGCTTAAAGGAGGCGGCGCCAGATGTGCTGTGCAGCACAATAGACCAAACATGTCGTGATGTTATAGATGAGGCAGGATATGGGGAATACTTTATCCATTCTACAGGACACGGTATAGGGCTTGATGTGCACGAATCACCTACAATATCAAAGTACAGTGATTATACACTACAAGACAGGATGGCTGTAACTGTGGAACCTGGAATCTATATTCCCAAAAGATTCGGCGTCCGGATAGAGGACTCCATAATGATTGGTGGCCGCCAAAAATCCATGCATAAATTTACCAAAGATCTCATTATAATATAATATGATCAGTCATAGTAATACACCAAATCTACAATATCTTTTGAGAGATTGTTGTTTCCAGACACGCCCTCATCTGTGACATTTATGTTCATATCAAAGTATAACTCACCGTTATACGACTCAAAATCCAAGACTATTCTGTATAGGCCCCCACCAGTATCTGTAACTATAACGTGTAGTGTGGTGGAGCGATGCTCATACACGTTACCATCTGGATATTGGTCTGCTATTCTCTCCGATATGGCCTCATAGACGTTTATACCAGTATCATTGGGCCCTGTATAGTCAAAGAGGCTCTGTAATATTCGGGTCTCATCTGGGTTTAGTGTCTCTGGTATTATATCTTCAAGTTCGACCGCTAAAATACCTGGTACTACAAAGACTATCAGAATAGTTACACCGGCAAGATAGAATGGTGCCCTCTTCTTTAGGAACTTTTTACTCTCCCTCTCTTTCACCATGACTTTATACTGTTGCGCCTAAAATTAAGACTTGCCATGGGAATTCTATAATATTCTCTTTGGTGTATTGCGCAGTTCTGCGTCGTATAGCCTCTTGTAGACTGTTCCTCTCCGTTTCGGTTAATGATTCAATCTTTTGTTGGTACGGTTTAGCTAAATATTGAGTATAATTTTTCCAGTATGATGTAAAGTCGCCAGGACTGAACGTATATGTTACATCTTTTATAACTATATCAGCAAAGCCTGCATCCCTTACTAGTTTATGTAGTGGTTCTCTCTGCGCATACCTATCTAGAGGTGGCATATCAGACCTATAAAAGTCGGGTATGTAACGGACTATCTCTTCGATGAAACATGTGTAGTATGGTGTATTTTTACCATGGACGACAATACCCAACCTTCCGCCCTCTTTTATAACACTCTTCAAGTTTGACAGGGCAGCAGGAGCATCCGGAAAGAAGAATATGCCAAACTGACAGGTTACCGCATCAAAGAGATGAGTAAATTTTACAGTCTCTGCATCACCATTTACAAAATCCAGATTGGGCAAAACCATATTGGTCTGTTTTGCTATATTCAGGGCAGTCTGGGACATGTCTACTCCTACTACATATCCTTGTGTACCCACCAGCTTTATCAATTGCAATATTACAGAGCCCGTGCCACAGGCCACATCCAATACATGCTCACCTCCCTTTATACTGATCAACTCTAGCATCTTACTGGCGCAGCTAAAAGGTCCTATTGTGGGGCTTATCCACCTTTTGTGGTAGCGAGGCGCCACCTCATTCCAAATATTCATGCAAGTTTTCTTTTGAGAGGCTGCGTCCAAGTATATTTCTAAAAGTTATGCCGATTGTAATACTTAACGCTGCACAAAAGATATGATACAAGAACTCTACGTTCAGACACCCCTTGGCATGGTTGTTATACGTGATTGTAGTTACGAACTGTCCGAAGCGAATTAAATCAAGACTAACAATGGCCAGATAATGCCCAAGAACCTAAAATTTTCATTTTTTCTATATACACGCGCAGAAAAGTTGCCAGCCTATCTTGGTGATACCCGTGAGATACGACCCTTTTGAGAGAGACTTACAGATTGGTCTTTTCTGCCCACTTCTCTTCTATCTTCTCCTTCATGAACTTGACTATATCCTGCTTCTTCTTACGTCCTGAAGTAGAGTGTGCCTCTGCATCTACTATGATTATCTTGTTATTTTCAGGGTCACTTTGGTAACCGTCCCCTACATCATTGGCCACCATAAGATCTGCCTTTGACTCTAGGAGCTTTGCCCGGGCGATTCTTATCAAATCTTCTTCGGATATGTTCACCTCGGCTTTGAATCCCACCAAGAAAGAGTCCGGAGCGGCATCGCGTATCCGGTCTATTATTTTGGGTGTCTTTGTAAAGACCAATTTTATGTCATCACCAGTACTGTCTATCTTGGAACGGTTATACTCAGAAGGGGTGTAGTCAGCCGCCGCCGCCATCATTATTACAATATCATAATGTTCTCTGGATTCGCGTATGGTGGCCTCCATCATCTCAGAGACACTAGTCACATTTATCACCTTGGCGCCGGATGGTGGCCTCTCCCGACCCGGACCATATACCATTGTGACATTACATCCATCTAGAATCAACTCCTTGGCTAATAGTACTCCAGTCATACCCGTACTCATGTTGGTTATGGCCCGTACCGGGTCTATACGCTCTAAAGTTGGGCCCGCCACCACCAATACCTTTCTGTCGCGCAGTACGGTGGGTTTTGTTAGTATGTCGGTGACTGCATCTAACAACTCTGATGGCTCCACCACCTTTGCCTTTCCTTCTGAAATTTTAGGTGAAAGAAAGCGTACCGACTGCTCCAAAAATTTGATATTTCTTTGGACAGCCACATTATTGTATATGGCATCATGCATGGCCGGGCATATTAGAATGGGCGTCCCTGAACCAAGTGCGGTTGTCAGTATGGTGGAGAGTGCCGTGTCGTCGACACCGTTTGCCAACTTTCCTATTGTATTTGCAGTGGCCGGATATACTATAACTATGTCTGATTTTTTATGGTCTGCAATCTCTATATGCTCCATGTCTCCGCCCAAAGATGACACTGTGGGATTTCCAGTGGCCCATGTGAAGTATGTGGACGTTATCAACTTTGCGGCAGCCGGACTCTGTACGCATTGAACCGAGGCACCATGCCGCATCAACAGGCGGGCTGCCTCTATGGCTTTGTATGCGGCTACACTACCTGTTATACACATTACTATTTTTTTACCATTTAATGCCGTCCCTTCAGAGCCGGTTATATCCAACGATGAATGTTTATCACTATACATTATACATCATCTCCAAAGGAGTGCTCTTTAGCTGGAAACCGTTCATTCTCCACATCCTCTTTGTATGTATGTATAGCCCATCTTATATCCTCCGATAGATTGGCGTACTGCTTTACAAACCGTAGGCTGCTTTTGTGCATTCCCAACATATCTTGTATCACCAACACCTGACCATCACACCCCACCCCGGACCCTATTCCGATTGTGGGTATATCTATAGAGTCTGTAATTGCACGCGCCGTGTGCGATGCCACCTTCTCTAGCACTATACAGAACGCCCCAGCCTCCTGTAAGGCTTGTGCGTCATTCTGTAGAACCTCTGCCGCTTCTTTATCTGCTCCCCGAACACCATAACCGTCCAGTATTTCAGCACTTTGAGGCTGTAACCCTATGTGTCCCATCACGGGTATTCCGGCGTTTACAATACTTTGTATCGTCTCTGCTTGTTGCATGCCCCCCTCTAGTTTTACTGCATCGGCGCCACACTGTATTAGTCTACCTGAATTTCGTATGGCTTCCTGTTTACTCACATTATACGATAAAAAGGGTAAATCTGCCACGACTAGAGCCTCCTTTCTGGCCCGGGAGACGGCTCCTGTAAAGCTGCACATCTCATCCATACTGACGGGTATTGTGCTTTTATATCCCAACATAACCATCCCGGCACTATCTCCCACCAACAGAATGTCCGCGCCTCCCTCATCACAGAGCGTAGCCATTGTATAGTCGTATGCAGTGACTGTAACTATCTTCTTTTTATTCTTCATACGTGTTATGTCCATCACCCTATTATGCATCAATATATTCATCCAACCTCTCCTTGATTAATCGTACACACTCTTTTAGGTTTGCCATATTATCAAACTCGGCAATCTCGGCCAACTGTTCTGTGTGGTAGCCTTTCATCTCCTTACAATAATCAGACAATATAGGCAGGGCACGCGTTATGTTGTCGACGATGGTGATACTGGCCGTGCGCGCAGTGCGGGAGAGTGGATTTAGGTCTATGGTTATCACCTTCTTTCCTGCATTTATTAGAGCCTGAGTTCTATCCCCATCTTCTAGAGGGACTACTACTGTGTCCGCCTGCGCTATACCATGACTTACCATCCTCCTCGCCGACTCCAACCCTTTTATCATACTATGTCGTTCAAGGCCTAACACCTCTTTGGCACCTGCCCTGTACAACATTCCTATTATGATTCGCCGTCTCTGTATGCTGTCATAGAATAGATTCACTTCTATCTTTGAGTTGGATGTAAGTGATAGATTCACCACCTCCTTACTACATAATGCTGCTACATTTCCATTTACCGATATTACTGGATGTGATGATAGAAGTAGTGTGGCGGCCGCTGCCCGTATGGCTGCCTTGGCTGTAAGTAGAGTCTCTTCTCCTAGAATGTAGTCAAAGGCCTCTCCACGACCATGAGCCATCACTCCTTCCAATGCTACGGCGCCGCTCAGAAAGCCCGCCGATACCATCTCCCGTATACGTAGTGACTCATAACGTGGATGTGATCTTGGCACTGTCATTGGATTACTCGGGCCCCCTGCATGTCTATACTGGTGTTGTATACATCATATGGGCGTAGCGCATCGGTGATTATATGCTCGTCTTCTGGTGGAACCATGCAGAATATAGTCTCACCCACCATGGCGACACCACAGGGCGCACCCACATCCGTTACCCGTCTTATTACATCATTCATATCATCTGTTATGGCGCCATTTCTTTTGGCAAATCTCATGGACAACTCCTGAAAGAGTTTCAAATCACCACCCATCACCATATCAATCATCGTGTCGTCACTTTGTATACTCTTTTGCAGAAACGCACTGGTGGATGATGGCGCAAGACATACTATTAGAATGGCCGGGTCTCCCACATCAAGTTTTTCTATACGGCCATACCCGGGAGCGCCGCCCCGCACCCGCACCTCAAATCCACCATGATATGCTGCCAATACGTCCCCTAGGCCACTATTGTAATGTAGCTCTACCCTGTGGGCTATCTGTCCTAATGTTATACTATCAATATTTGTCTTGAACGCTTCATTTAGCGCATATAGTGTCGATAGGGCCATCGCCCCACTAGAGCCTAATCCACACCCAACTGGCACTGTCGACTCATACTGAATATTTGCGCCGCCCACCTCTCCTGTCATATTATAAAATAGACGCGCAGTGTACTTTGTCATATCGCCCCACATGCCCCCTACAACCTCCACTCTATTCTCTTCTATTACATGCACGGTAGCCTCCACTCCCATCTTGATGGAGAATCCCGCCCCCACTGATCCTGTCTCTTCGGGAGTATCGGCCATATCTGCCCTAAAGAAGCCAGTTATGTGAGCTGGGCAGAACGCCTTACCCTTCATTTAAAGTTGTTAAAATACACTAAAAATATAAGAATATGGATTGGTCAGTGTACGTAGCCTCTCCCGCACAAGTCTGAGCGATTACACATCAGATCCCACCTTATACGGATGTGGCAGAACTATACATCAACACTGAACATATGGTCTTTGAGTCTTGGATTTTGCCATTACATATCATGGATATGACATCATCCAGAGGGTATGCTTCCACAGATAAAATCTCATCCTCATCAAGATTGGTTTTAGTAAAAGTTAGGCCTGTGGCCACAAAGCAGTGTATTATCTCGGTGTTATACCCTATGGATGGATAGAACGATAAGAGTGGCTTTATGGATTCTGCAATGTAGCCGGTCTCCTCCTGTAACTCTCGGCGGGCGCACTCTAAAGGGTCCTCATTCTTCTCCAAAGTTCCCGCGGGTATCTCAAGTACGTTCCCGTGAGGGAATCTGTACTGGTTTACCATTATGATATTCTCCTTGTTGTCTATGGCCAATATGGCCGCAGCGCCCGGATGCTCAATTATCTCTCTTCGTATGCGCCTCTCCCCCAAAACACCATCGTATATGGAGAGTCCCAACACCTTTCCTTGAAACTTTTTATCACGCTCAAACAGCTCTGTATCTTTACTTGCCACTATAGAGGGCTCCGTCACTACCTTAAATAAAGAATCTACATTATACAGTATGGTGGATTACAGACTAAAACTGGCCAAAAGAATGCTGTTCAATAAGAAAGGCAGTCTAATAGGAGCAGTTTTGGCAGTTACCATTGGAATACTGGTTTTACATGTTAACTTTGTAATATTTCAGGGACTCTACGATGCCTTCATTCGAGATTTAACCGAATATAGTTACGGCGACATACTGGTTACCGACGAATCAAATTTAATTGAAAAGTCCGATACCATACTGATTAACTGGTTCTCTCGCATACCTGATGTCCAAGCGGCCGCTCCTCGGTTTTCATCCAATGGCGAGATAAATATAACAAAGAGCGGGGGCATGATCGAGACGAATCGCGTACCACTCTTGGGCGTTGATCCCATACAGGACATTCAAGCATCTACGGCGCACAAGACAGTGGCTGAAGGAAGCTATGTCTTTTCTCAAAACTCCATTGTACTGGGCTCAAGTATAGTAAGGGATTTGGGAGGTGTTCGTGTTGGAGATAGCATAGAAGTTGGCGTGGTCAATAGATGGGGTCAGGACGAAGTCCGCCGTTTCATAGTATCTGGAATTGCCGCAACTCCTGGCGGACAGGGGCTGGACTATTCTGCTGTGGTCCACATAGATACACTTCGTGATATGCTGGATAGGAAAGGGTATACCAGCTCTATAATGGTCAAACTACACGATCCCACAAAAGCAGAGAGTGTTCGTGATCTGTTTTTAGCATCATTTCCCAATGACGACTTTGTTGCTGAAACCATAGAAGAGTCGGCCGAACAACAATTGGCTGGTTTCCGTTCAGGCATTGCCATGATAAACATGATCGGTTACTTTGGAATGATGTCATCCGCATTTGCCATAGTGACCATACAGATGATGCTAGTCAACGGCAAAACCAAAGAGATTGGCATAATGCGTTCCATAGGAGCTCGTCGCAAAGATATTTTGGTCATATTTATCATGCAAGGTATACTTATAGGGTTTATAGGGGCGGCTGCTGGAACCGGTGCTGGCTTGGCTTATACCTTTTATGCCAAAGAGACGAAACTTACATTCAATAACAGCATACCACTGGAGGTCACCTTTAACTGGCCTCAAATAACCCAGACTGCCTTGACAGCATTTGGCCTTGCTGTTTTAGCGTCATTATATCCATCATTTAGGGCCACTCGACTACTCCCTGTGGAGGCGATGAGATATGTCTAAGGTTTTGGATATTCGGGGCCTGACCAAGATATACGGCAAAGAGAAGGCAAATCAGGTTACGGCACTGAGTAACGTCTCCTTCTCTATAAATCAAGGCGAGTTTGCCTTGGTGGTGGGAAGCTCGGGCTCAGGCAAGTCCACACTATTAAACATGATAGGACTCTTGGACAAGCCCACACACGGTACAATCTATGTAGATGGTACAGATACCTCCAAACTGAACGACGGCCAGATATCCTCATTTCGTAACAAGAAGGTGGGATTTGTCTTTCAGTTTTCAAACCTACTATCCGACCTTACAGTTTTAGAGAATGTCATGCTTCCCATTCAGATGGCCGGAACGTCAAAGAGTCGTGAAAAAGCCGCCGAGTTGTTGGGGGCGGTGGGTTTGAGAGATCAAATGAAGCAGAGGGCGGATCGCATATCTGGCGGGCAGGCACAACGGGCGGCCATAGCCCGGGGGCTGGCAAACCAGCCAGCGTTAGTCTTGGCCGATGAACCCACAGGTAATCTAGACTCAGTTACATCTAAAAGTGTCGTAAAGTTGATGAAGTCGATGTGTAGTACATTGGGGCAGACTTTTGTGGTTGTAACCCATGACCAAGAAGATTTTGGGGATGTAGATCGTATTATACAAATGAAGGATGGCAAAGCCTATGAGACTATGGTTCGTGGGGTAAGGGCTTGAAGTATATATTTTTGGCTACCACACTATTATTCACATCTGTATGTGGGCTAGCCTTTGCGCAAGGCTTTGGTGGCTTTGGTGACTCTCCATTTGAGCGTGACTTTGGTGATATCAAGTATCTGGATTCATACTTTGGCACCTTTGAGTCGAAGGTTGAGGTGTCTCCTGGAGACAAGAACGTACCGTTTACAGTAGTGTTTGCGAATGTGGGCAGCCATGACATTACTGGCATAAGAGGAGAGATGTCACTACCATACGGATTTAATCCTACTCAAGGAGAAGGACTTGTGATTCATGCAGACAGCAATACCAACTCGAGGGCCGGAGATACATTCTATCTGACATTCTACATGGATATAGAGCCGTATGTAAACATACAAGAGTATCCGGCGGCAGTAAAGTTGGAGTTCGCACGGTTGCGCGAGTCAGGCACACGGAACGACTTTTTTGACTTTTACTTTTCAGTACCCGGCAGCGGAATTCTGCAGGTAAAGACATCAGATCCATTTTTGATGTCATTACAGACAAACACGGTCCAGATACAGATAATCAACAATGGAACTGCAACACTATCCAACACTGCTGTCTCTACACTGGGAGATGAAGTTTTAATGGCGCAGAATGTCAACTCCAATCTTGAAAATGTGGTAATATACGAGTCCGACTGGGAGTTGGGTAACATAGCCCCATTCTCCTCTAAATATATCGATATTGAGCTGTACATACCAGAGACGCTAAAGGGCGAAACACTACAACTTCCCTTGGTGGTGGAGTATATTGATGCTAATGGTGAGAGAATCAGTGATACCCGAATAGTCGATTTTTATATTAGAGGACTTGTTGACATCTCTGTTTATGGTATTGATACAATTACCATATCTGATACTATGATGGTGATAGGTGAGATAATCAATGAAGGAAATGAGGATGCGCTCTTTGGGTTTGTAACATTAGAGCCGCTGGGAACCTCAAACATATCTCCCCAGACCCAGTTTATAGACGAGATAGATACAAGCTCACCAGTACCATTTAACATACCACTCTCTTTTGATGGTGACCCAATATACGGAGAGCATGACATACAGATAACCGTCCGATATAAAGACGACATACGCGAAGAGCACTTTTTGACACAGGCGGCTAGCATAAATGTTGCATCCCCTCCGCCAACTGATACCAACAGAGCAATCCCGGGTTTGGATGTAGACTCGCCCATCAATGACTCATCTCTACTATTAATTATAACTGGTATTGTTGTTGTTGCAGTGGGTGTGGGTGTGGCCGTAGCAGTGCGCCGCCGTCGTAACTAGATTATCGACCATACCGTATACACATCATACCAAGAGGTGGTAGGAGATTGAGTGTGCACGCTCCCCAAATGGAGCAGATATATAATTATCCACTAAACATTACACGGTATAATGAGACGTATAGTCATAAAATTATCTGGGCGTGTCTTTGGGGATAATGACGTATACTCCCTACGTGACTATATTGACATATTTGGTGCCATTAATGATGTACAGCCTATAATAGTTGCTGGCGGCGGCGCCACAGCTCGTCATTACATTAACCGTGCTCGCGCATCTGGAGCTGATGAGTCCACACTTGATGAGTTGGGCATTGAAGTGTCTCGTCTTAATGCCAAATTACTGATATGCGCAGCAGGTGACAGGGCATATCCACATGTGCCTCTTACACTGGCAGATGTTCAAACGGCAACTGCGAGTGGCCTTATGGTGTTGAGTGGAGGCCTATATCCAGGTCAGAGCACAAATGGTACAGCAGCACTTATTGCTGAACGAGTGGGCGCCTCAATCTTTCTAAATGCGACAGATGTGGATGGTGTCTATGACTCGGATCCAAATGTAAACAAGGATGCCAAGATCTTTAAAACCATAACAATATCAAAACTTCAAGACATATTGATCAACAATACATCTGTTGCAGGTGGATATGACTTGATGGATATAATAGCTCTAAAGACGATTCAACGCTCCTCCATACAGACACGAATAATACGTGCTACACCCAGCAACCTAAAGAATATGCTACAAGGTAAACAGACCGATATGGGCACATTGATACTGCCTGACTAGATATTTACTACCGGATACTCCCGAGCCCACATTGTTACCTTATCACCACCAAACTGCTCTGTACCATTTTGGAGTAATTTTTTGTATGTATCTGCAGCCTCGTCTTGTTCGGCGGCCTTTGATTGAGCTTTTGTATAGCCATCTTCATCAACCACTACCACCACATAGCCATCATCACTTATAATTACTGCACCATACTCTTCTTCTCCCACGGGCACAAACTTCCCAGAGACTTTTTTGGTGGTGAGGGTCAACATGGAGAAGCCACCAGCTTCAAATAACTTCATCTGGGCCTTGGACGCGCGCCTCTTTCCTTCTTGAACTGCTTGAAAGTATTGCAACAAAGTAATGACACTATTACGCTATATATCTTACAGTTTGCGATCTACCATCAAAGATATGTAGAAAAAAGATCAGACTAGATGACTCTGGTTTGACACGGTATCCTGCAGGTCTAGCTCCCAAGTTTACATCACATATCACGTATAGTCTTTGCTGAATCATATCCTGCTAACATTTATCAGAACCTCAACCACATGTAATGTATGAATCCCAAGGTGTTTGTAGGTGTGGCCATAGCTGCAGTCTTAGTGGGGGTAGCTTTGGTGGTTACTAGTGGCCCTGCACTACTTGAGGGATTTATGCCCAATCAACAACCAGCCACAGTTGTACCTGTCAATGTGAATGTAGATGATGTCAGTACAATCTCACTAAATCAGGATGGTGCTACATTGGAGATTGTAATAAGAGTCTCAAATCCCAACCCCAAAGCTGCTATACTCTCACTGGTAAAGTATCAGATATATCAAGATGATGTACGAGTTGTAGCTGGCGAAATTGGAGAGAGGTCTGGGGGAATGGTGGATGCATCAGACTATTACACCATACTGAGTGATGGTAGTGTTGTTCTACGAGATAGGATTGATCTAGTTAACACTGGCGGAGCTCCTGAGTTTTGGGCGGCTTTGACATCTGGCGACATAACATGGTTTGTAACCGGTGAGGCGTTCTTTAACTTGAGTTCAATGACCTCTGGGCAGGAGAACATTATACTGTTTGAACAGACTGTGGACTGATTTTTAATTATATATTTTCAGACTCAAATTAATCTACAAAACCTTAAAAGGATGAACAGTAGATAATTCTCATGGCAGAAGCAGGAATGGCAGCTTATGGCGCCACAATAGGAGTTGCGATTGCACTTGCAGTAGTATGTTTTGCCCTTCGCGGCAAAGGACATCCTGACCCATTAGACTAACCGTAGCCAAAACTCTTTTTTACTTTTATAATATTAAGGTCTCCGGTTCCTCCCGCAAGGACGGGTGCCATATATGACACCTCAACTATCTTTTTAAACATGTAGACCGTACTGTACGCTAATGGTACTAC
>VYCS01000032.1 GCA_009843815.1 Cenarchaeum sp. SB0675_bin_21
TTGGCAGGATAAAATATGAGATTTAAAATACTTTAATTTTTGCCTGCCTTTTGTGCCACTAAATGTACTTAAAGATTGAAAAATTCAGATTATATCATATATCAGATACGAAGGCGTATCTCGTTTAATGAGCCGCCCACAGTGTGTACTGCAGAGACATAGTGATTAATTCCCAGTTTATTCAATTCTTCAGAAGTAAAAGGACCAATTGAAATTATGGTTGTGCCGTTTAATAGCGGAACTATATCTGCCGAGTTCATACGTGAAATTATATCAAAGAACGCCCGAACCGACGAGACGCTTGTAAAGACCACGCCATGTATTTCACCATTACACAACATGGCATAAAACTTCTCCCAGATATCTCCACCCTGATGGGGTTTGACATCATACAGATATAATTCACGAACATCAAACCCTTCTTTTACCAGCAAGTCTTTTAGAAATGGGGGCGAGGCGCCACTACGGGGAATTAATACTTTATTTTTATCCCGGGACATGTAACTAAAGACTTCGCCTATGCCAACCGACGAAAATATTGATTTTGGTACAAGATTTACCTTTATCTCGTAATTTTCCAACATTATACTGGTCTTTGGGCCAACAGAGACCACTGTTGTGTTAGCAACGGCTAGGCGCACTTTATCAAATATGTGGTTCTCTTTGGCATCATCAAACAATAATTTAACTGCTTTTGAGCTCATAAATACAGTATAATCAGGCTTGTACGATCTGCAGATATCCATATAATCGTGGGATATTTTGGAACTAGATGCCACTAGTTGTATCGTAGGAAGAGGCATGGCACATCCACCCTCGGACTCTACTGCATTTACAAATTCAGCTGCGTCTGCCGCGCTACGTGTTATGGCCAAGTTTTTTTTTGATAATGTCATCTCCATTTCAGCTCCTCATGAAGGTTCACTACGCTGCCAACTATTATGTTGGCCGGAGGCGATATGCCACTCTCCTCAACAATATCGGCTATATCAGATATTGTGCCTGTGATCATTTTGTGTTTTGTTGTGGTACCATTCTGTATTACAGAGACGGGGGTCTCCAAGTCCATGCCACCACGCGCCAGCTCACTGCATATTGTTCTAATTCGACTTAATCCCATCATGATTACAATTGTATCGACTGATTTAGCTAGGTTTTGCCATCGAACAGACTCAGTCTTCTTTAGTGGATCTTCGTGCCCGGTGACAAATACAACAGAGGATGAGTGACCCCTATAAGTCAGGGGTATTCCAGAGTATGTAGCCGAGCCTATCCCCGAAGTGATTCCAGGGATTATTTCATATTTGATGCTGTGTCTTTTAAGAAATTGGGCTTCTTCGCCACCCCGCCCAAATATTATTGGGTCTCCGCCCTTTAGACGTACAACTTTTTTCATACTTTTTGCATGATACAACATCTGTTGGTTAGTATCATTCTGATGTGAGGTATCATCGCCCACGGTTCGACCCACATATACTTTTTTAGTGTCATCGGGAATCATGGCAATGATAGAGTCATCGACCAATCTATCATATAATACAACATCAGCCTGCTGCAGAAGCTCAGCTGCCCGCACAGTTAGCAATCCCGGATCTCCAGGTCCAGCACCCACAAGATAGACGGTCATTTCCACTCTTCTACAGCTTGCCTCCATTTTAATGCAAACGATGAAGTGCCCTGTTTTATCATTTGGCGTCCTGCAGAGATACCCACAGATGTGGGGTCCACACCACTGACCTCACACTTTATAGGTACAGAGTCATCTAATGGGTATGCTGCGCATAGCAGATGTATTGTGCCATTGTGGCTTTTTGCATAGGCGCCCACCGGAAAGCGACAGCCGGATTCAATCACCTGGGAGAATGCACGCTCTGCTTCAGATTCAGCTCGTGAGGGCATATGTTGTATAGACTCCAAAACCAGGGTTGTGTCATGATCATCCCGTCTAGATACGATAGCCAAGGCCCCCTGGCCGGGTGATGGTATAAACTCGCTGGTTGGCAGTACTGTATGAGGTATGTTGATTTTCAGACGCTCTATTCCAGCTTTTGCAAGTATTACTGCATCAAATGGTTTACCCAGACAAGATATGCGTGTGTCCACGTTACCTCGAATTGGTCTAACATTTACCTCTGGAAAGTACCGACGAGCCTGTGCCAATCGGCGCAAGCTGCTAGTGCCCACTAGCATCTCTACATCAGTATCAAGACCATCCCTATACAGTACTACATCATTTGGAGTAGCCCTACGTGGAACGCTGGATATTACAAGATCTGGTGGTACATTTGAGGGCACATCCTTCATGCTGTGTACAGCAAAGTCAGCCCGCCCATCTGCCACTGCCTGATCCACCTCCTTTTCAAATATTCCGCGTCTGTCAATCTGAAACAGTGGTTTTGATACACGGTCACCCTGAGTGGTAACCTTCAGTATGTCAAACTCCGTATTTGGGTTGACCTCTTTAAGTTGCAGTAATGTTTGATTAGTCTGTGCCAAAGAGAGTTTGCTCCCACGTGTAGCAACAGTGTATTTTATTATGCTAACGCCTCCATCGACTCAGTATACGCAGTCACTATATCATTAATGTCATCATCAGTCATGGCTCCGGACAAAAATGCAGTTTCAAATTGAGATGGCGGAATAAACACACCTCTATTTAATAATAAATTAAATAGTTGTTTAAATTTTACAGTGTCAGATTTTTTAGCAGTCGCATAATCATATACATCCTCCTCACTAAAGAATACCTGAAACATTGAGGATATATGGTGTACTCTATGTGGTATTTTATTATCTGCAGCCACATCATGTATTGTGTTAGATATCCTTGTGCAGTATACATCAAGTGTATCGTATAGCTTGCTGCCCATACTTCTCATGGCACGTATGGATGATATAGCAGCAGTAGTGGCAACAGGGTTTCCAGCAAATGTGCTGGCCTGATAGACATCGCCTAGTGGGGCTAGCATCTCCATTATATCTCGCCTGCCTCCCACTGCGGCAACACCAAAGCCATTTCCCAGAGCCTTTGCCAGTGTTGTGATATCTGGTGTAACTCCAAAGTATCTCTGGGCTCCACCATCAGATACTCGAAAGCCGGTCACCACCTCATCAAAGATCAGTACTATGCCTCTCTGTTTTGTGATGTGGCGTACCGCATCCAGAAATTTTTTGTCAGGCAGTATGAGTCCCATATTTGCCATTACAGGCTCCATTATTACAGCAGCCACATCCTCAGAGGACTCTACAACATCTGCAAACCCCTCTGTATCGTTGTATTTGGCAACTAGTGTCTGCTCTGTGGTCTGTGAAAGTACACCTTTGGATGTAGGTAATGTGGCAGAACCACTACCGGCCTTTACCAGTACTGAATCATGGGCCCCATGATAGCCACCTTCAAATGTTACCACCTTGGTATTTTCAGTGTAACCACGTGCCAATCGCACAGCGGTCATTGTGGCCTCACTGCCGGTGTTGACAGCTCGCGCCATATCAATGGAGGCATAACTCTCTGCAATCAGACTTGACAGTGTAGTTTCAAGTTGTGTGGGAGTACAGTATAATGTGCCTCTCTTTAGCTGCGCAATAACTGCCTGTATGACATCATCATATCTGTGTCCCAGCAACATCGAACCATACCCGTTACACAAATCAATGAATCTGTTACCATCAACATCCCATATATTGCACCCATCAGACTTTGATGCAAAGAAGGGGTATGGGTCATAGCGTCGGACAGGACTGTTTACCCCGCCGGGAATGACACCGACAGATTCATCGTATAGCTGCGCAGACACCTCTGTTGATATAGCCATGATAAAGCAGTTGTGCATCTTGTTTATTAACGGTGGGGTATATCTCAGATGAGACTTTTGCTGCTCCAAAATCTGTTCAAATGGGAATTACATCTTTAAGTGAACACATGTTCATTCAGAGATAATTTTCGTTGGTGTTGAGTGTTGTCAACACCATTCAGGGTGTGTTTGGTTGGCGCGCTCTCCCTTTTGGGAAGTGCGGTCTTTACTACCTGCCAGTCATTTACAACCGGTGGGGGCGTGCGGTTGCGTAGATTTATCCTGTCCCTCAAGTCCGACCCGGACTTTATACACAAACGACTTGCCTTCTGGGCGCGTCTCGAGTTTGGTTTTGTGTAATCGTAATTATTGTTATAATTATTATCGTGACCATACATGATGTTGAAAGCACCATTATAGTCGGCGTGTGTGAGGTTGCCACAATTTTTACATTTGAACTTTCGGTCATGGCTCCAATTTTCATATATGATTTTGTCATTATGCCATGTCTTAAAACCGCCATAACGTTCGGTGTTTTTACTCTGACATATATGGCATTTTTTGGATGTGTTATGTGGTCTAACCTCTCTGATTTCCGTGTTATATTCGGGTGCTTTCTTGACACACCAATCACGGACTTCCCCGGCCTTACTCTCTTTTAGTGTGCGGTTCTTACCTTTTATCCTACCACCTCCCTTGCGGGTTATATTTATCAGGTTAAGGTTCTCGAATTTTATCAAATCACAATCCACACACAGTTTTTTACAAAAGTGTCTATATTCGTTTAGTTGCCAGTTGTACAATACCTTGCGTTGCCGCCTAATGCGATTGTTTATCCTATTCCATTTGTTGCTGTTATGTGTGCACCTGTCACGTTCTGATTGAAGTTTTCTGATGTGTTTGTTTATCTCCGTATCATATAATCGAAGAACGCGGGTAGTGCCGTCCGATAAGGCTACGTATGCTGTTAACTTACCCATATCAACGCCAGCGGTCAGACCGGTTATCTTTCTATCCGGGATGTATTCTTGTATAGTTAGGTGTAGTTCGAATTGGCGGTGGCCACGCCTACGGTCCGCATCATTCGTTATGTCAACTATTTTGTGCGATGCTATTGTTGTACCGTCGGGCAGTCGTCCCCGTACTATGCTGAATTGTACGTTGGATTTCGTAAACCATATCATATTATGCTTAATTTGTTTTGGCGCACCAAGAAAGAATATCGGATAGATTTTACCGTCCTTAAGATGTTTGCAGTCCTTCATCTCAATACCTGCCAGGATTGCGCCGCGAATCATGGATATTGATTTAGGACTGACGTTCTCCCATTCCGCCATCATATCTTTAGCAACCGTAACGCACCTCAGTATACTTCGGGGGTATGGGTCAGGACTGCTGCCGGCCGTGAACGGTACGTTTAGGTTGCGTGCCATAACGCCAAGCTCAACCCACATACGGTTTTCGGCCTCTAGGTTTTCAACATATGATGTGATATTACTGTTGGTCTTTAACCTGTATTTGTGGGTTCTATAGATTATGTTTTTCTTGGTCTGCATGATATATTATGATATTTCAGATATAAAGTTGTATGTGGTCATGTACCATATGCTTCCATACTTGAATGAGCATCCAATGTTTACTGTTCCATATAATTCCTGTTCAAATCATCTATGTACTATATAATGGAACATCAACACAAAAAAGATAGGCAAATACTCATAATGTGATGCATACTGTTTGATACGATGAACAAGTCTCAAATACTCAAAAAGTTCTCTTCGAAGCCTGACCGATACTATACAGTTGATCTATTTGCAGAGAAGGGGTTTGAGAGGAAGGCATGCAGTGTGTGTGGTAGATTCTTTTGGTCTATGGATTCATCCAGAGACCGATGTCCTGATGATGGGCTGGATACGTACTCATTCATAGGGGAGCCCCCAACGACAAAACGTTTTGATTACGCTCAGGCATGGAAGCAGATAGAGTCGTTCTTTGTATCAAATAATCACACTTCAATACCCAGATATCCGGTGGTATGTAGATGGCGTCCTGACCTATACTACACAATAGCATCCATAGTGGACTTTCAAAGGGTGGCAGGAGGCAGAGTGACCTTTCAGTTTCCAGCCAACCCACTAATCGTACCCCAGACATGCCTTCGATTCAAGGATATAGAGAATGTCGGTGTGAGCGGAAGGCACTTTTCTAGTTTTTGCATGGTAGGACAGCATGCAGTACCAGACATGGAGGGTGGGTATTGGAAAGACAAGTGCATACAGTTGGACTATGATTTATTGACTCGAACATTTGGGCTAAATCCCCACGAGATAGTATTCGTGGAAGATGTCTGGGCGGGGGGAGGATCCTTTGGCTCATCACTAGAGTATTTTGTAAGAGGGTTGGAGTTGGGCAACGCGGTATTTACAGAGTTCCAAGGCACACTAGACAATCACAGCGTGCTGGACAATCGCATAATAGACATGGGTGCCGGTCTTGAGAGATTTTCATGGATTACCATGGGGACCCCCACCGCATACGATTGTTGTTTTGGGCCCATACTAGACATAATGACCGATTCAGCGGGAATAGATAGGGATACTGAGATTTTAAAGTCATACTATACCATGATAGCGCAGGGTCTAGAGCGCACCGACATAAACATACTCCGGCGCCAGGCAGCGTTACAGGCAGGCATATCCGATGACAGATACAAGAGCATCATAGAGCCTCTAGAATCCATATATGTGATTACAGATCATCTCAGAAGCCTGATATTTGCCATATGTGATGGTTCTCTCCCCAGCAATGTAGGGGGCGGATACAATCTAAGAATGATGATACGGCGCATAGCCAAGGTTCTAGAAGGTTACGACTTGGCAGAGATGGTACGACACCATATAGACTATCTATCTGGGACATATCCAGAACTTGACGAAAAACGCTCAGAAGTACAAACTATACTAGAGATAGAGCTGGGCAGATATAGCGCCTCAAAGAGCCGCATGGCAAAGATATCTAATCATATACAAAAGCAGGATGCTCCGCCCACAGTGCAAGAGTTATTGACATTATACGAGTCGGATGGGATAACCCCCGAGTATCTAAAAGAGACAGGAGCCATTAAGGAGATCCCCAGTGAATTTTACGAGAGGCTATCTGAGCTACACCAGAGACAAAAGAAGCCAAAAGAGGAGTACGATTTGGGGCCACTACCAGCCACCGTTCCACTATACTACAGTAGTGATCCACATCAATTCACCGCCAAGGTACTCAAGATAGTGGGTAATGCCATTATACTCGACAAGACATCATTCTATCCCCGGGGTGGCGGACAAGAGCCGGACTTTGGCACCATAAACGACTGCAAGATAACCGATGTTCAAAGATATGGTAATGCCATACTACACTATACTAACGACACACCACCGCAGAGTGGAGATACAGTACAGTGTATAATAGATACAGAGAGACGCACAGACATAACAAAGAATCACACAGCAACTCACATTCTTAATGCATCATCGCGATTAACATTGGGATCATGGGTCTGGCAGCACTCAGCCCATAAGGACCAAGGTAAAGCCCGTCTAGACATAACACATCACTCGGCGCTCACAAAGACAGAGATTCAAGATATTGAAGATATGGCCAACCGTATGGTACAACAAGACATACCCATATCAATACAGTACATGGACCGAGGAGAGGCAGAAGAGAAGTACGGCTTTCGCATATATCAGGGGGGCGTCGTCCCTGTAGACAAAGTCAGAATAGTCTCCATAGGAGATATAGACATAGAGGCCTGTGGAGGCACGCATGTGGCACGCACCTCGCAAGTCAAGGCCATAAGAATAATTCGCGCCAAAAGAATACAGGATGGAGTAGTGCGGTTAGAGTTTGTGGCAGGTAATACATCCACCATTAAATCAGTTAGTACCGCAGTAAAGAAGGATCATACAGATAAGCGTAAAGAGTATCGAGAGATTATATCTGCACTAGTGGAAAAGATACCAACTGAATCACTACACACTCAGGACATATCATACAACAAGGGGGCATGTATCATATATGGTGACAGATACGATGAGTACTTTCATGTAAATATGGGGAAAAGATTGGTAAAGGCTCACAGTATGGCCACATACTGTGGCATATTTCAGAGTGGTCCGGCCATACGTATAATGGTGTATAGTGGCAGTGACTCTACACACGATGCACTCCATATAGCTAATACAGCATCAAGGATGCTAGAGGGGAGAGCGTCTGGAGACCAAAGATTTGCACAGGGAGGCGGCAGGGGAGCCGAGCATATAGATACAGCCATATCGTGGATAAAGACGGAGTTATTACCATGACATGGCAAGAGATTGAAGGTCGCTGGCAACACGTATGGGCAGACAACCATACATTTGATGCTGAACCTGATCACCGACCAAAAAAGACAATCACCGTAGCTTATCCATATCCCAACTCACCCCAACATATAGGACATGGTCGTACTTACACGCTAGCAGATGTCAACGCCAGGTTCTGGCGCATGCGGGGGTACAATGTACTATTCCCAATGGGATTTCATTATACGGGGACGCCCATACTGGGCATGGCAAAGCGCGTATTAAACAGAGATAGTGAATTGTTGGTGGGGTTACGCGATACATTTGGTGTGCCCGAGCAAATCATAGAAGGATTTGTCAAACCAATAAACATAGCCAACTACTTTCGTGATGAGATAAAGACTGGAATGATGGAGATGGGTTATTCGATAGACTGGCGCCGCGAGTTCACCACCATAGATGAAGCATATAAAAAGTTCATAGAGTGGCAGATATCATCACTGCGAGATAAAAATTTGATAATACAAGGGTCACATCCGGTCGGATGGTGTCCCGAAGATCAAAATCCAGTCTCACAGCACGATACATTAGGTGATGTGGAGCCGGACTTTATAGAGTATGTTCTGGCTCGATTCATCTGGAAAGATTACATAATTCCAACAGCAACTCTACGACCCGAGACCATATTTGGTGTGACCAACTTGTGGGTAAATCCAGATGTCATATATGACATAATACTGCGCAATGATGAAAAATGGATTGTATCCAAAGAGTGCACCACCAAATTGCAGTTTCAAGGAAGTGATGTAAAAAAGATTGGTAGTATGCCAGGCGCAAACATAATAGGTAACACAGTCAAGACTCCATTGGGCGTATACATACCCGTACTGCCGGCGCAGTTCGCTAAACCAGATACTGGAACCGGTTTTGTGATGTCGGTTCCTGCGCATGCGCCCTTTGATTATATGGCACTGCATGATATATCAGAGGATTACAGTATATCGCCCATACCGGTGATTGCGGTTCCTGATTATGGGGATGTGCCAGCCAGAGAAGTCTGTCAAAAGTTAGAGATAAGAGATCAAAACGATACAAAGTTAGAGGAGGCCACATCGGAGATATACAACAAAGAGTTCTATACAGGAAGACTGTTAGGTATATGTGGCAAATTTGCAGGTCGCATAGTATCCGAATGCAAAGACGACATTCGTGAGTGGATACAGAGAGAACACAACTCGGAGATATTTCGCGAGCTAAATGGGGAGGTGCGATGTAGATGTGGTACAGTGTGTGTTGTAAAGACGCTTACAGATCAATGGTTTCTAAATTACGGTGAGCACACATGGAAGCAGAAGACAAAAGAGTGTCTAAATGGGATGAGCATACTTCCAGATGAGATATCAGGAGAGTTTAACAATGTTGTAGATTGGCTACGGGAGAGGGCCTGTGCCAGACAACACGGCATGGGAACCAATCTACCCTGGGATGATGACTGGATAGTGGAGAGTCTGTCGGATTCTACCATATACATGGCATTCTACATAATTATGAAGTTTGTGAATAGTGGCGATATAACACCAGATTTGATGGACCAAGACTTTTTCAATTATGTATTTTATGGTAAGAGACATAGCCACGTTACATCTCAGATGGAGAAGATTCGCAGTGAATTTCTATACTACTATCCAGTGGATACGCGCCACTCTGGCCGGGACTTGGTACCAAACCACCTTACTTTCTTTGTTATGAATCATGTTGCATTATTCCCCAAAGAACATTGGCCGCATCAGATAGTAGTCAATGGTTCTGTACTGATGAATGGTAAAAAGATGTCAAAGAGTATGGGAAACATAGTGCCTCTGCGCAGCGCCATCAAAAGATATGGTGCGGATCCCATACGTCTGGGAATAGTTATCTCTGCCGAACTACTACAGGATTCAGACATCAACCTTGAGTCAGTGACAAATATAGGAGATCGCCTAAAGCGCATGATACAAGAATGCCAAGGTGTGCAGACAGGGTTACAAAACTATGATACACATGAGGATAGATGGATTCATGCTAAACTAGATCAGATAATCAATCGTGTCACGTATAATATGGAGATAATGAGGTTACGTGAAGCCTTACATGACATATTGTATACATTAGAGCAAGATGTGCAATGGTACCGCCGACGTCTCTTGGCAAAGGGACGGAGGGCGCCGCCAGGCATTACACATTACATATTAGATGTCAGGGCTCGACTGCTTGCGCCGTTTGCCCCCCATGTTGCCGAGCAGATGTGGAGTGATTTGGGGCACGATAACATAATATCTATGGCGGCATGGCCAGAGTCTACCAACAAGTATCATGACACAATACACGCAGAGTGGTACATGAAGTCTATTCTGAAAGACACTACAAACATAGTAAAGGTGTCTGGTATAAAGCCCAGTATTATTCGATTATACGTAGATAAATCCACCGACATATATCAAGCCGTGTTAAACTGTGTACAGAATGACAAGACCAACATGAAAGATGTAATGAGTGATATATCATCAAATCCCAAGACCACACACCTGAGGAGACATCCCAACAAAATTGCAAAGTATCTCAAAGACATACTCTCAGAACCTGCAGACATACGTAAGGCTCGATTGAACAACAGTACATTTGATGAAGAGAGTATTTTAGCGTCTGAAATGAGATACATGATAAAGACAGAGTTTGATTGCGACGTTCACGTATATACAAACGATACTGATGCATCTAATGATCCTGGTAGAAAGGCAAAGTTTGCCAGGTCATATCATCCTGCAATATTCATAGAAGGATATACCGCAGATACAAGCGATGAGCAATAATACATACAGAACTAGGTTCCTCCCGCAAGGACGGGTGGTGGTTGTTGTGTGTTGGATGATGTTAAATACACCATTGAACCGTACTATGTAGTGGCATCAGTAAAAAATAGCAGGGCTATAACGCGCCCACTCACAAAAAATTTGGGTATGCGGCATGTGTTCGAACATGTCAGGAAGGTGGCGTACATTATAGCGAATAATACGGGAAAGGATACCTATGGTGTTAATGCATTGATGTATAGTACAATGCGCGGCCCTGACCCCAAAGTACGTTCACCTATAACGCAGACCGCCATACGGGACGGGGTCGTCGCCTATAAAACGCACAAAACAAAGACTGCGCAGGGCATGAAGGTGTCTGAGCCTATATTTCGTAATCCGGTTGTAAAGTTGAAAAACCAGGATTGCTGGAGCAACTGGGCCGACAGACTATCCCGCGTGGCGATGTGACATCACCCGACTTTGCGGGAGGAACCCAGAACTAAATAACGTGTGGCAGGCTGACAGTGGTCTTGTATATGTCTGGCAGACCTCCATAGACCTAAAATTTTTTCCATGCAGGATGCATCACTGGTATAGACGGCATCATGACAGTTTAGGGTATGTACCTCATTTTATATAGAAAGACTAAATATAGAAAACAAATTAAAAAAAGAAGAGTTTTTCTACTGGGCCGTACAAGAGCCGCCAGCTACTGTAGAGTATTGTATCTGCACCAACAGCTGACTTACATTCGGCATGCTGCCGCGAACTTCCATGTTGCTATTACTAAACGATATTGGGTATTCAGTAGGCGATATTGCGCCGTCCGAATCAAATCCTATTGATACATTAGAACTAGCATCGTTGGGGAATTGTAAATCAAAGCTTGCAAAGCTCGCCAAGTCTGGACTCCATCCACTGCCTACTGCATTGCCGATTATGTTAGTTATCTGTACTGGGTCATTGTTACATGATATAACCTGTCTGAATGGCTTTATGATGCTGCTAGTAGTATCAGCAGTTATAGTCAAAAGAAGTGTGTCGCTATTGGTCAGTGTTGGATTGGAGCTGGTACCACGACCAGTATCCAAAGTGCAGGTGACAGACTGGCTTCCTAGATATTCCACTGTGATCTGATATTCAAATGAGTACGATGATCGTGTAGAGTCGGCTATCCTTGTGCCATCTTCAACTTGTCTACTGGAAAAGTCCAGTGTGCTTCCAACAAGTAGGGGCCTTAGGTTAAACTCAGCATCACGATTCAAGACACCATAACTACCCGAGGATATCTCAAATCTGCTGTTATACAAGTCCCTGTTATCCACCTTCAGATAGTTCTCTTTAGTACTAGAGTTAGGACTGTTCGTTGGTATTATGGGAGTTTGTGGTGTGCGAACATCAGTGCTGACACTGTCTATGCTTACAGGTCCATCACAACTAAACGTCATGTCCAAAAAGTAGACTGTATCTCCAGATACGGTTCTCTTGTTGCCACTAACTTTGTAGTCATAGCTGTTTACATCCTGATTGAGTACCTTACGAACTAGGTTGGCTGAAGAAACTTGTGCCGGTTCTTGAAGTTGTGTTCCCAGAGAGCCTAGGCTAGTCTCTATCGCTTGCAGGCGTGTACTGATAGCAAGATTGTTGTTATCTACAGTTGTCTTTAATAGATCCAGACGTTGCTCAATGCCAGAGCTACCTCCACTGCCAAGTACAGTTTGAATAGAGTCAATCTTTGAATTCATCTCTAGTATCTGAGATGTGAGGCCATTTAGCTGGTTCCTGTTGGATTCTGCAGTAGTCTGTATGGCCAACAATGCAGTGTTAAATCCAGATATGGTTGACTTTACCTCAGACAGATCTGAGTTTATTGCTGCTGTAGATACAAGTACATTGTCAAGTTTTGCCACCATATCAGCGATTGGGGATAGAGTCTCAACAATACCGTCGACTGCATCCTTTATGTCAGATGTGGTCGACTCTATAGTCCGTATACGTTCTGAATTGGTCTGTGCATATGCATCATATGCTGTTCCCACCGCAACTAATAGTAAGAGCATTATTACAATTTTCATTTATTAGTAATCACAGAATACGTTATAATGTACAAAGTTAAAAAATAATAAGTAAATCATCAATTTTTGTTGATTCACATTAATAGAGTTGCATTATAGGTGACATAACATCTGCTAAAACCCTGTAGCTATTTAACGAACACCAACTGATATTACGGTATGGGTAACTCTGTTAAGGATGAACTGACGGAACTAGAAGCAAAATATAGTGAGCTGAAAAACGAGCTTGAGAAAGGACGCTCCGATCTACAAAAGAAACAACACGAACGTGAGGAGTTGGTTAGGAGGTATAATGAGTTGGGACTAGAGTGTAAAGAGTTAGAACAAAAGTTAACGCTCATCTATGAGGATGACGAGAAGATTGAGCGGGAGATATACAATTTGAAAACAAGGAATGATATTTACTAGAGTTTATCCAATCTTGCTCTCCAATCTCTCAGATCACTCCTAAGACGATCGATTTTGGTATTTATTCTAGCTATCTCTTTTAGCTGCTCCTCGACAGTATCCATATTGTATAATATGATGCAAAGCGTATTTAAAATATTCCTCGGCTGAAAATGTATTCCACAAACATATACTAGTAAAACAGCGTTACAAAACTTGTGTTTAACCAAGTGATATAATAGTTCCAAAGGTACAAGGTTTGCATATCTATTTTGCCAGCATATATTTCTGGTATACGACCGGCTTACTCTATGCATTTTTAATGGGAGGGTTCGCGCCTACTAATCCAGTAACAATACACACGGTAGACTCGAGTATATAATTCCAGAACCCAAAATGCGTAATCGTTAAAAACAAAATATTACCTAGATCACCAATGAAACAATCTATAAAAGATTCTAAAATCCAAACCAAAGACAGTCGATTGCTGGTGATATGTGTAGATAGAGACAACGACATTGGTGATAAAGCCAATATAGAGACACCAGCAGTAGGAAGAGACGCGTGTATAGAGGCTGCACAACGGTTGGCACTGGAAGACCCTGAAGATGCAGACTCCAACTCCATATTTGCAGCTATAAAGATGTATGAGGATTTGGTGAGTCAGGGGTACAAAGCCGAAGTAGTCACCGTAGCAGGATCAGCGGATCGTGGTGTTGCCGCCGATGAAAAGATAATCAAGGAAGTCAAATACACAATAGAAAAGTTTCCGGCGACAGGTGTCATAGTTGTTTCAGATGGCGAGGATGATGAATCAGTCATACCCATAATACAAGGGGTTGTGCCTGTGGTGTCGGTAAAGCGGGTAGTCATGAAGGTAAGCCGAAGTGTCGAGTACTCGTACGCAGTCTTTGGCAAGTATCTAAAGATGATAGCGTATGACCCCAAATACTCCAAGTTCTTCTTGGGTCTACCGGGTATATTGTTACTTATAGGAGGCATTGGTAGTGTCTTTGGATACACTGCAGAGATATTTGCCGTACTAGTCAGCATATTTGGTGGAGCACTGTTGGTGCGTGCCTTTGATGTGGACAAGACTCTCTACAAGTGGACACGGCCAACCCCATCTGGATTCATTCGGTTGTTTATGCTGGTAGGCGGAATTATACTGATACTATCATCCATACCTGCTGGGTTAACAGCACTGGATCCCATAGTGCTTAGTGGAGGAACAGATATCATATCTGCCATAACTGACAAAGAGATACTAGGTCAGTTTGTGGCCGGAGCGCTCCCCATATTATGGGTAGGAATAGGAGTCATCTTTGCTGGTACACTTCTAGGAAATATGGTTGGCAGTAATAGGGCCCACACCATAGACATACTTCGGCTGGCGGTATTAGCATCACTGTATCCCATTGTGTATCAATTTACCAACATTGTGTTGCATGATGAGACCTCATTCACACTGATACCTCCACTATTGGCAGGTTTGGCGGCAACACTAACGATTGCAGCGTTACTGTTTTGGAGGAAGCGTAAACACAAAGACGAGACTGAGTCTCAACCATGAGTTTATGCAGATACAGCCCACAAAGATAAAGCAACATGCCCAGACAAACGGCAAATTAGAGTAGTTTCACGGTGAGATACCGCGCAAGTAAAAGTGGCTTTCAGACATACATGAGATTATACACTAGGGGAACCACAGACCTCACATGTCCCGGGGTTGGGACAATTTGGAAAATCCTGCCAAGGCGTTTATACGCAAGATGCTACCTAAAGAATTCACCATAGTAGACGAGTAGTCTGGGAGGGCACATGATGTCACGTAGATTGCAAACTAATTTTGGGATTGCGCATATGGATGCCACAGTCAACATCTCTCACTACACATTGAGTAGAATAATAAGTTTAGAAACCATAGGCCGTTTATTCGCTATACGACAAGGCTGGAATGGTCTTGAGAGGAAAGATACATCTCGCGACACTCACAATACCCAGTGTCGTTGGTGACGTGATGGCCGGTACAGGCTGTTCAAAGGTCGGGTGTCAAAGTCCAACCAACAAAGAACGTCTCAATGTAACTCCTCTGGATGGTGGTTCGCCACCAACATCTGCCGCACGGCAGGCCGGTAACTGACGCGACGTTTAGTTACCAGCTCATACTTTCTATATAACTCCACCACACAAACATAGTAATGAGATATCCTCACGACATCATACTTCGCTATTTGGGGCTGTACAACATATACTCACGACGATTAGAACATGAGATAAAGCAAGGAACCATACCTGGCCACATAGCAGTAATACTTGATGGAAATAGGCGGTGGGCAAAAAAACAACTTGTTCTGGAGAAAGCAGGCCATTTTCGTGGAGCCGACGCTGTAGAGAACTTGTTGGATTGGTGCGAGGAGTTAGGCATCAAAATAGTTACATTATACGTATTATCCGCAGAAAATCTATCTAGAGAAGATGAAGAGTTATCGTATCTCTATCAATTGATAGAGGCCCGGCTCTGGAAGTTATACAATGATCCTCGAATACATCGCAATCAAACCAGAATATGTGCCATAGGCAAAATGGAACTTTTACCTGATAGCATACTTGATGCACTAAAAAAACTGGATGAGGCAACCAAGTCGTATAGCCGTAGATATCTAAACATAGCAATGGCGTATGGCGGCCAAGATGAGGTATTAGATGCAATAAAGAAGATTGTTGCAAAGGTTTGCAGAGGAGAAATTCATGTGAACGACATTACTGCCAAAGAGATTGAGTCAAACTTGTATACATCACACCTTCCCCAATCATCACCAGATATGATACTGCGCACATCAGGGGAGAAGAGATTAAGTGGATTTTTACTGTGGCAAGGAGCATATAGTGAGCTTGTCTTTATGGACATATTATGGCCAGAATTTAGAAAAATAGATTTGTTAAGAGCAATACGTACGTTTCAGAAACGTAAGCGTCGCATGGGTAAGTGATGAGCGGCACCATTAGTCGCTCTTGTAAAGTTCGAGCAAGCCATACCCATCTGAGCCATCAGTGTGGAGATTCACTATTAAAAAAAGAATCACTCTTCTGCGAGCTCGACACAAGTACCGTCTACAACTTGCGTTATCACAAATTTTGACCCAACCAGATCACCGTATTCAGTCAGAGTTAGATCACCAGAAGATCCCTGCATATGGGCTGCCATACGGAACCATACGGAACCATCCGGCATCGCACGACATCCAAGTCACATTATAAAAAGATCATAAAAATAACACAGTTTTGGAAATAGGCTAGTTCCCCACATCAATCAGCGAGTCTGTAGCCGGATCGTAGTCATATATGGTCACAAACTCTCCACCGGAGGCTTGTAGTATGGAGTATTCGGCATATGCCAGGTCGCCGTTATCAGTAAGCCTTAGTGGACCGGCAGAGCCAATCATATGCTCCGCTACCAATGGTATGGCATTCACTAAAGTCGATATATCAGTGGTACCAGTCTGCAGGATGGTCACACCCAAAAGCCAGACTGAATCGTACGACGCGTAGGTGTACTGCGATGGGGCTCTTTCAGAGGTGGCGTTCAGTATGTCATCAACGTGCGCGGTAACGTGGTTTGCACTCGTGCTGCCCTGCTTGGTCACTGTCAACATCACGGTATCGACGAACTCGGCGGCATCCTCGTTTTGGAACAGCGCTTCATTGGTCGCTTGTGTGTTGGTGCTGAACCACCTGACATTATCCACATTGTCGTATAGTTTCGTTCCTTCTATTATTGTCAGGAACTCATCGGTTCCCACGTATAGTACGCCCACCTTGTCGGCTCCATGCTCTTCTATCAGGTCTCCAATGCGCAGATCTAGCGTGCCTATCTCAGCAGAGAACTCCAGATTCGTAGTAGCATACTTGAACTCATCGGGTATGGTGCCGCTATACTGTTCCTTTACTGCATTCAGCATTCCGTTGCCCCAAGTATCATCTCGTACAAAGGGAACTAGTACCTCAATGCCAGCATTCTCTATCATGGCCACAACGGCCGGCGCCTGGTTGCTGTCACTGGGCACCAACCGGAACATGTTATCGTCAATCTCCAAGTTGGCGGCCTGCGAGGCGTGGGATATGACCAGCATGTTGTGGTTATCCACGTATGCGGCCGATTGCTGAAGGTGCGAGCTAAACCCCATACCAATTATTATATCAGCACCGCGGCTATTGAGCGACGACACTTTATCAAACGCGACAGGCCCCAATGCCTGTGAGTCTTCGATGAGCAGTTTCATTTGCCATTCGGCGCCTATATCCACCAGATACGCATTGAAGTCGTCCACCGCGTATTGCGCGGCCGTCCTGCTCAAGCTGCCCTCCTCAGACCAGCTGCCTGTAATGTCAAACACGCCGCCTACGGTTACCTCTTCTGGTATCTCGGCTAATGCAACGCCGGCACCAGACATCATACTTACAATTGTTATCGCCACTAAAGTAGCGAATATTCTATTCATTGGTGAAAGATCAATGCTCTGTGTTATAAGTGTGACAAAGTAATTATCTTGGATGTGGGCAATACCACACTATTGTTTCAGAAAATATACAACGCTGAAAATTTTTAACCACCATACACCGTATATTCATTGTGCAGTTGCCAATAATGTTATATGATGATACCTGTAAGATGTGCCATCGCTTTGCCCTTGTTGTGGATGCACTTTCAGGCAGCAATCTCACCATAATTGGCCATTATACGCCTGAGGGTAAACGAATCAGAAAACAAATTCTAGATGATACTGCCACAGATATGTTCTGGGTTATAACTAAAATTGGCGCATATGGCGGCAGGGCAGCCATAATACCATTAATCCAATCTATTCTTACCACCAAAGACGGTCTAGGGATGAAACACGATGATGCAAAATGCTCTAATGAATGTAACATACTTCTTCGTTCATATAGCCTGGTTACTCATAGTCGGCACATACCATTTGAAGTTCCCAGAGATAGTATTTAGTGATGATTTAATTAAAACATAGTTTGTGTTGTTTACGATGCAATCCATATTGCGAGAGAGTGATGGGTGTATATACAGACGTGCACAACCATCAGACCTCATACCCATAATGGAGATAAATCTAAAGACATTACCAGAACACTATTCGGACTACTTTTATGAGAGCCTTCTAGCAGAGATACCTGAAGCCTTCATAGTGGCTTTAGAAGGCGACAAGTATGTTGGTTATATAATGTGCAAGACCGAGTATGGTTTTTCGTCTTTTCGACGATTGGGATTTGTCAAAAAGGGCCACATGGTATCAGTAGCAGTACTCCCCGACTATCGTAAACGGGGCATAGGCCGCATTTTAGTCGAGGAGTCCATCAAAGGCATACAAAGCAAGCAGTGTGTAGAGATGTATCTTGAAGTGAGATGTAGTAACAATGGAGCTGTACGACTATATGAAAGGTTGGGCTTTGTCATAAAGCAACAACTAAATTCATACTATAGAGATGGTGAGGATGCTTTTCTCATGGCAATAGAATTTCCTTCAAAGTGATAAATTAGGTACTTGTAGATACAATTCGATGGACAGGCGAAAAGCTGGAGGTCTGATGATATTCATACTATGCATAGGTGGCTTCTTCACATACGCATACTTGTTGATGCTCTCTGAATGGAGTCCCATAGTGATGCAGTTATCCATGCTCATGATTGTAGGTGCGCTGCTAGCCGTAATAGCTTGGATAGGATACTCCATGGCAACTACACGTCGCTCCTCTGCATCAATCACAGATGCCTAGTATTTTGTATATTATAACATCAATTACGACCTGATAGTATCTGGGCCCAACTGCCCGTACCAACCGGCCATCAGTTATTTTATGTAAAGTTGGCGATATATCATCAAAGTGCTCTTTTAAAACCGATACGGCATTTTGTTTGCGGTCTGCATGTACGTGGGAGTAGTAGTGTATTACTCCAGTATCTTTTATAGCCGATACGGCATCTTTGAGAAATTCGTCTGTCCTCTCGGGTAGCGGCATTACAATCCTATCAAAGGTATCTGGCATGCTTTGGCATATAGCACTGGCATTGTTTGTGATAGATATGACACTGCCCTTTAGACGGTTCAGTTGTGTATTGCGTATACACAAAGTAGTAGCTTGAGGATTTATGTCTACATTATACACAGTACAGTTAGTGTCTTTGGCCATCTGTATAGAGAACATGCCTGCACCGCCAAACATGTTCAGTACTTTTTCATTTGGCTGAACCATTGTAGATATCCTTGCTCTCTCCGTTGCCAGACGTGGTGTAAAAAAGACCCTCTCCACATCCACCTCGAATGTGCAGCCGTTCTCTTTGTATGTAGTAGTAGTGTCTCCCTGACCGGCCACCAACTCTAAACTCCGGGTGCGATATTCGCCGCCGATATCAGTTATCTGGCAAAACACACGGTTCACCACATTTATCTCATTTAAGAGAACATTGCCAATCTCCATCCTTTTAGGGTATAATGATGATGGTATGCGAATTATTATAATGTCGCCAATTTGATCAAATGCCGATATCAGACTGTCAAGTTCATAATCGTTTAGTGTATCAGCCAGAAGGCGTTTTAAAAATCGGGTCAACGAGAAAGATAAAATGTGCCATTTGCCTTCTGCTGCTTGTCTAGTCTACTGTTTGTTTTATTTACACGGGGTCTCATGCTCTTTTCATCTCGCCGAAAAGAGATATTCAGTGTCTCTAAAAATTTATTCATCGCATCAGATTTGGTTGTGGGAGGATGAGCTATACCCGACCTGCCGGACTCTCCCTCAAATATCACAATCCTGTCAGAGACCAAATCCATAAGCTGTAAATCATGATCAATGATCACTGCAGATTTACCAAATGATCTGACAAACTTTTGAATAAACTTGGCAACCGCTATCCTATCTTCAACATCCAAAAATGCCGATGGTTCATCCAAACAGTACAAGTCTGCCTTTCGCAGTAAAGAAGCAGCTACGGCCACCTTCTGCAGTTCGCCTCCAGAGAGACTGTTTATCTTTTTTGTGTATAGTTTGGTCACCCTTAGCGGGTATACGATGCGCTCTTCCTCATCACTACCTTCTATAGTACCATCAATGGTTCGACTCAACAGTTCAGATACCTCCATATCCGTATCTGCTTGTAAATATTGAGGTTTGTAAGAGAGCTTGATATCTCCTGTAACCGTACCCGAGTCGGACTCCTCAACCCCCGCCAAGATCTTCATAAATGTGGTTTTGCCTAAAGCATTGGCACCCATTATACCTAAAATCTCACCTTTTCTCACCATTCCAGAATGTACCGAAAGTGAGAACGACTCGTACTTTTTTGTTATATCAGTATACTCCACCATCGGTGGAGAGTTTGTAAAGTCATCACTACTAGATGATGCCACAAATGTGAACTTTTTCTCTCGAAACCTCACATTCTCTTGAGGTAGATAGCCATCCAGAAATACGTTTATTCCAACCTTTGTGGATAAAACATTGGAGACTATACCGTATGCACCTGGCTCACCATACAGAACCTCTATGTAGTCGCTCAGAAAGTCCAAAAGTGTCAGGTCGTGCTCCACTACCATCACGCTACTTCCTGCATTGGCCAGACTTTGAATTACCCGGGCGACACCAGTCCTTTGAAATATGTCATTATACGAGGAGGGTTCATCAAAGAAGTAAAAGTCGGCCTTTTTACAGGCGGCCACAGCTATGGATATTCGCTGCAGTTCGCCTCCGCTGAGCTCATTCAGAGGTTGATGGATAGCATTGGTCAAGTCCAACTCTTGTATCATCTGTCTGCCCACGCCTCTCTGATCAAACTGCTCAATCAGATCTTTGCCTGTACCATTAAATGCAGATGCCACTCGGTGTACCTGTTGTGGTTTGATGGATGATACAATATTCCCATCGCGTATGCTTTCAAAATGCTGTTTCAGTTCGGTTCCAGCAAAGTGTTTGATTATGCCGTCCCAACTTGGGTCAGTCTCATAGTCTCCCAAGTTTGGTATTAATCCACCTGAAAGTATATTCACCACGGTACTCTTTCCCATGCCATTGCGGCCAAGCAGCCCAACCACCTCTCCTTTTCTAGGTGTGGGAAGTCTATACAATCTAAATGAGTTTTGGTCGTACTGATGTATCTTGTCCGTCTTTAACTCGGATGCCAAATTCACTATTGTAATAGCATCAAAGGGGCAGACTTTGACGCAGATTCCACATCCATTGCATATGTCTTCATCAATCTGAGCTTTTTTTTCACCCTCATCCAATACTATGCAGTCGGCGCCGCTCTTGTTTACTGGACAATATTTTATGCATTCCAAGCCGCATTTTCGCGGTTGGCAGAGATCGCTGTCTAGAACAGCCACACGATGTGTCATAATGTACTTACATTATGTTCTGTATTTTATGCATGCTGTTGATAAATACATATTTGTTAAGATTTTGTGAATCTAAATTGTATGGAAGATTTGTATAACATCATACGGCAGGCCTGCATAGACACAAAGGCCAACACAATATCTTTGTCGGGCGGATTAGACAGTACCATAATTGCATATCTAACACAAGAGAGGCAGATGCAGGCCATATCGGTAATTGCCGAAGAGTTTGTATCGACAGATTTGACGTATGTTCAAATGGTATCAAAGAATTTGAATATGTCATTGAAGATGATAACACCCACTCTAGCAGAGATGTTAGAAGGGGCCGGGCAAACCATCAATATATTGGGTAACTTTAATGATATAGAGATTCGCAACAGTCTAGTCATGTACTTTGCCATTAGAGAGGCCAAACAGTGCAATATTGATAGCATAATTACTGGTGATGGAGCAGATGAGATCTTTGCCGGGTATAATTTTTTGATAAGGACAGAGAATCTTGGTGATGAGCTTCGTCGGCTTCGAAACATAATGCACTTTACATCACACAAAATTGGTAAATTCATGGGTGTACAGGTTGAATCGCCCTTTTTAGACCACGCCGTAATGGATGCTGCATCACGTATTGCACCCAAAGATATGATAGGGAATCATCAGGGACGCGTCATGGGCAAGATGGTACTGCGTCAGACGTTCCGGAATTTGTTGCCTCCAGGCATATTGTGGCGAGAAAAGACTCCTATGCAGGATGGGGCCGGAACTGCAGGGTTGACAAATCTACTAGAATCTCTCATCTCAGACGTACAGTTTGACACAAAAACATCCGACATATTAAAGGAGGATGGTATCAAAATTCGCACCAAAGAGTCTTTGTTCTATTACGAGCAGTACAAACAAAAATTTGGAGTCCCTCCAGCTGGTGAACATGGCTCCCATAACTGTCCATATTGTAAATGCACGGTTACAGAGTCAAGGTTCTGCAGAATGTGCGGAGCTTTCCCGGTTTAAATTACCGCCATAGTCGGGGCTTCATGAATATTAGACGGCAGCCATTACAACAAAAGTAGTACGTCTTTCCTTTGCGCACGTACTTTAGGGCCAACTCTTCGTCCAATTCAATACCACATACTGGATCTACAGGCACAATAGTCATGCACAGTAACCATTAATAAATAATGCCAGCACTGTTGCTTCCCAAGAGCTCTCGCACCTTAGTAGCACAACAGCGACATCAGGTTTGACTTCCAAGTTCGGAATGGGGTTGGGTCGCGCCCTGACGCTATGGCCGGCTTGTATCGTATGGAATTGGCCTCTTTTATTAATCATAGGGTGTGGGATTTTTTGCAGCCAAACCACACAAGCGTGCCACCCACTCAAAACGATTACCATGCCAGACCTGGATCATTTTTAATTTCCCAAAACACGAGGTAAAGAATAAATTGTTGACAAAAAATAATGAGTGTATGCTACTACCAGCAGAGATAGAATCAAAGACGCTTATCCCGGCAATAAGAGCAATCTTGGCAAAGAAATTAACAGCCAACTATGGGATACCTGAAGACACAATATCAAAGATGTTGGGTGTGACGCAAGCGGCCATCAGTAACTATGTTCGCGGCACCCGGGGAGATCCTGCACTTATAGAGAAACTCCTCCAAAACAAGAAAGTGTCTGAATTGATTGAAGATCTCAGTAATAACTTGGCATCCGATAGAGCATATACTCCATCTAGCCTCGCAAAGTTCATTGGTCTGTGTAACTATATCAAATCAAGCTTACTCATATGTGATATACACCATCAGATGGAGTCAGGTATAGATGAGCAGATTTGTAAGGAATGCGAGAGTATGTTGCTAAAAGGTCCTGGCACAGTATACTAAATTTTAGTGATAATTATCTCAATTGTAGATGCCATACTCCCGTCGGGACGCATTGCACCATCTAAAAGTATACGATATATCTGTGAGTTTTCTTGCATCATCTTTTCGGTCAATATGTTGGCCACCACTACAGCGCGGGGTATGTTGTTCTCTCGAGCCCGTATGGACAATAGTCCCTTCTCTCCTAATTTTGACATTGCTTCGATAACAATACTCATTATCGGAGCACCGCTGATTATTAATATCTGATCCCGAGGTATGCCGGCTTTAGTTTTCTTTTGTTCTGACATCAACCGTTCACACCTGCATCATTTATTAAATTTTGTTGAATTTTCAATTAAAGTATCCTATGGGTATATTTTGAAAGTCTCCATTGGGTAGTGCGCGTCGTATTACAATAGGAATCACTCTTAAATTCAACTCCTCTTGGGCTATTGCCAATGAAGTTTTAATATCCGAAGTCAAGTCTACGAATGGTGGTGCTCCCATGGATAGTTGTAATGCCCGGGCCCCCATAATTCTGGCCTTCTCAAATCTGGTTAATGTGGGCGGGCCTATGAGAACTCTGCGTTCATCACCCTCAGATACAATCTCGGTGGCAGTATGTTCCTCGTTGTACTCGATTACATCCCTGGTCTCCATGGCCTTTGCTCTTATCTCTATCTCTTCCCTCTGTTCGTCTGTGAGATCATCACGTTCCATTCTCTTTCTGAACGCTATTACTGCTTTCTCCAACACCTGATCCCCCATATTATCCAAATCATCGGCTGTCTCAAATTCTGACAAGTATATAAACACATCGTGAGGGTTTTATAATTCTTCTTTTTATTGTCAGGCACGTGAAATCTCGAAAGTATATAAAACCACAATGTCTAATCAAATAGTTGAGTGAACCAAACTATGCTGCAAACATAATCGTGACGTTGGCCTCGCTACCTGAATTTCTGCGCAAGCCAATGTTAAGCGCTCGGGTATCCGAGTTTCCTCGCCTCCCAAAGAATGAGCAGGTAGACGTTATCCACCATGCATTAGATGCCAGTCCCACAATCCCGTTTGACAAGTTTAGTACGTTGTTACAGACTTGGTTGGAGGTGGTATCAGAGCAGGAAGCCGAAGACAGACGTGTATTGTTGGAGGCATATGCCAGTGAAATACTATCAAACCCCGATAAATTGGTGCAATTACACATGGATGGCATTGTGGATGTGTTTTTGGGACTTGAACCAAATAGACAGAACACAATCATCACTACATTGCGCATGATCTTGAGCGATATGGACGATAACGATAAAAGTAAATTGATAGCCTTAACGCCCGAGTCAATCAAACAGATACTAGATATCTAAGCGTCAGGGTTGCGGTTTTCTTCGTCTGCATAATTTACAATACCACCTTCAGGTGTCAGAACGCCCACAAAGATCTTTTCGTGTTTTTTGAGTACTTTGCGGTGGTCTAACATTGACATGTCCAATCGCATTTCATTCATTACCATTATTCTATACTCTTTCCATGCAGTCCAACATGTATTACAGCAAGGATACTTGGCTGCAAACGGATCCAAGACATCATCCTCGGGAATAGTATTCTTGCATTTTGTGCAGGTCATAGCCATCACCATGTTTAGGCGGCATGATAAATTTATCCCTTTGGACAAAGTCATAGGGAATCATACACATGAGTAAACATTACTCATACCTTGGCGCCTTGTACAGTGGCATGCACAGCGTTGAAGTTATAACATACAGTAGATAAGTCATATTCGCCGCCTGACTTGTTGTACAAAGTATAATATCTTGATTATCCCAAGTATACTTGTGAAGATAAAGTGTCCCAAATGCAAAGATAGTGCAGAGCTCTATCCAGACTTTTCATGTGTTATATGTTCACACTGTGGCCTGGACATATCCTATGGGGAGTACGTCAGATTCGTGGCGCATAATGATGCTACATACTCAGACATACTAGGAGACTATGCAGGTAGTACGGAGGGTCAGTCTTCGGGTACATTAGATGAATGGGATTAATTATTAAACAATGTATTATATGATATACAACATGCAGACATCCGCCGGAGTAGTGTTGTATAGATACGACAGTTTAGATAAACTCTTCTTGCTACTAAAGTACCCAGCTGGACATTGGGACTTTGCCAAGGGGCACAGGGAGGTGGGCGAGACCAACAAACAAGCTGCTGTTCGCGAGGTGGAAGAGGAGACAGGCATAAAAGACGTAGTATTTGTGAGTGGTTTTAAGAAACGTATCCTCTACTCTTATAATTATGCTGGTCGCACAATGAGAAAACAGGTTATCTTCTTTTTGGGCCATACATTAGAAGAAGATGTCCATCTATCCAATGAGCATCTTGATTATGTGTGGCTAAACTATGAAGATTCACTACAGCGAGTAACCTTTGATAATGCTAGAAGAATATTGACCAGCGCATATAGGTTTCTTCACGTCACGACAAAATAGATATTGCCATTTCAGAGGGGTTCTTGGCGTTTAGAAGAGTTCGTCCCACTATGATATAGTCTGTACCGTTGGCAAAGGATGTCTGTGCGCTGCCGCCCTGCACACCTATGCCTGGTGAGAGTATATCAAGACGATCTTTAGCTTCATGTTTGCATGCGGAGATTATCTCTGGAAATGTGGCACCCACTATGACTCCATCTACTTTGGCAGCCAGTCCCCACTCTAGAAACTTTTTGTATAGTGGCCCACCCCCCACTTGAAGCTCATATGAGACTGCACCTTCGGACGAACTCATATGACATAGAGATATTATTCCATTATCTACGCTGTGTGCCTTTTGTACTAATGCAGATAGCGCTTCTGGGCCCATTATTGGGTTTGCTATGATGGCATCAAAGCCTGCTCTCCAGAGTATATCAGAGGTGTCCAGGTTTGTATTATTAATGTCGTTTAGTTTGATATCCGCAATGCACTGCAAGTCTCTTGCATGAGCTGCATCTGTAATCTCTTTTATTTCGGCGATACCTAATGTCAATAACACCTGAAAATTCATCTTAATTGCGCATATATGATCATTTAAATTGTTCATATTATACGTAATGTTTTGTACGGTTCTGTGTGTAGTATCTGCAGCCAGTATTATGGGGCCATGACGTTCTGCGGACTTTGCCAAACGATCACGAAAAGTCATACTTTAACTTCTCCGATCAATAACTGATGTATCCTCTGGGCCAGTACCAACTATTGTCACAGGTATGCCCAACTCATCCTCCATCTTTTTTACAAATGATTTTGCCTCAAGGCTCAGATTATCATAGGATGTCATCTTTGAGCATTCAGGAAATAGCATGTCAAGTTTGGTCAGTGCCAGTTGATTGGCACCATTCAACATCACTGCCCGCCTGCCCAACTCGTAGTCAAACGCAGCAGCCCTGCGGTCCCGACCAGTGACGGTACCCTTCTCGTTCCATCCTCGTCGTACAGTATCCTCATGAGATAGTTCGTTGTTCAACGGACCCGTGCCTACACGAGTTACAAATGCCTTTACCACCATTATGACATCATCTACTATTGTAGGACCAATGCCCACATCGGCGCATATTCCCGAGGCAGTTACATCCTTGGAGGTTACATACGGATATGTTCCATGCCACAAAGACAAAAATGTCCCCTGAGTGCCCTCCACCAGTACATCTCCGCCTGCTCGCACTGTCCTGTCAATCTCAGCGGGAACATCGATGGTGACATCCTCCAGCTCATTGATGTGACAGGCAAGTTTTAGTACCCTCATGGCTCGATCTGCATTGGCCGGTCCCGTACCCGAACCCGTACTACCAATCTTCTCTTTCAAGTCTCCCTTAGAATCCATATCTATATGGGACTGCTCTATAATGCCACAATTTTTGTCTATAAACGCCCGGCCACCGACACCAAACTCAGCTATCTCACTATACAACACTTTAGGGTTTATCACTACACCAGGTCCAACCAGCAGACGGGTACTCTTGTTTAAAAAACCACAGGGCAGCATTCTGACTTTGTAAGTGTCATTGCCGCTGCGAATGGTATGACCTGCATTAGGCCCAGCTCCACCCCGAACGACTATATCCGGATCATCCGCTCTGGCTAAGTGGGATATTACTTTTCCTTTACCCTCATCACCAAAGAAACCGCCCACTACGATTGTTACCGTCATAACCACACATTAGCATGCCGTGTATAATATATGTCCAAGCGACACTCTGGTGTTTGCATAGCAAAGATATCAGATGCTTTGCCATTATCAAACAAGACAGGCGTCAGCTTTGACTGTCATGTATGATACAATATTATGTAATCAGCATACAACCTAATTTAGAAAATCAATCTTTTATGCTGATTTTATCATCATTATACATGCTGTTCTCTATATTGGCCGAAAGTTTGGCAAAGATGGAAGAGACTACCAAAAGGCTGGAGTTGACATCAATCATGGTGGATATATTCAAGCAGGTGAGTCCAGATCATATAGCAGAGATTGTGTATCTGTTGCAGGGCAAGGTGCGACCCGACTACGAGGGAGTGGAGGTGGGTGTTGCAGAGAAGATGGCAATACGCGCCATCGCCAAATCCTCAGGCACATCACAAGCAGCCATACAGGCAAAGTATGTAGAGACCGGTGACTTAGGAGAGGCAGCATCCCATATACTAGAGAAGAAGTCGCAGACCACACTCTTTGCGCAGGAGGTAACTGTGGATCGTGTATACAACACCATACTCAAAATGGCCCAGGTTGAAGGATCACGTTCACAAGACATGAAGATAAAGTACATATCAAGTCTACTAAATGATGCAAGTCCCACCGAAGCCAGATTCATACTCAAAATACTGTTAGGTTCAATGAGGCTAGGGGTAGCAGAGAACACCATCATGGATGCCTTGGCCGAAGCATATACTGGCGAGCGTGCAAATCGCATTTTATTAGAGGAGGCATACAATGTGTCCAGCGATCTGGGTCGCGTCGCACACACCACAGCCAAATATGGACTTGAGGGTTTAAAGTCATTCAAGGTTACACCGTTTAGTCCCATACGACCCATGCTTGCAGAGCGCATTCGTACTGAAAGCGATGCCCTAAGTAAGATGGGTGTTGGTTTTGCTGCCGAATACAAGCTAGATGGCGAACGGGTCCAGATACATATGGCAGATGGTCATGTTGAGGTCTTTTCTCGGAAATTGGAGAGGATAACCGAGTACTATCTAGATGTTATTGAGGCCATGCCAGACATATCCAAATCAAGTAATATAATATTGGAGGCGGAAGCTGTTCCCATAAATACAGAGACCGGGGAGTTTCTGCCGTTTCAAAATATAATGCACCGCCGACGAAAGCATGGTCTGGAAAAGGCAATATCCGATTATCCGGTCGTGGTGAACTTTTTTGACATATTATACGTAGATGATCAAAGTTTTTTGGATGAAGTATACGAAAAAAGGCGACAGATGCTTCAATATGTTATAAAGGAAGGCGGTATCGCGCGTTTAGTACCAATGATGATCATAAAGACCGAGGCAGATATTGTTGAATTCATGGAGAGTAGTGTAAATGCAGGGTGTGAGGGGTTGATGGTAAAGGCCACGGACAGCATATATCGCGCCGGATCCCGGGGCAGCCAGTGGCTGAAATTAAAGCAGGACTATCAGAAGGGAGTTGGGGACACGTTGGATTTAGTTGTCATAGGCGCATTCTACGGAAAGGGGCGCCGGGCCGGCACCTATGGAACGCTTCTTTTGGCAACATATGATGATGCGCAAGATATGTTTTTGAGTATATGTAAGGTGGGTAGTGGTTTCAAAGATGAGGACCTAGACACATTATACCAGATACTTAATGAAAAGATCTTAACAAAGGTGGACCTGCGTGTGGACAGCATAATGGAGGCAGACGTATGGTTTGCCCCAGAACTTGTAATTGAGGTTGTGGCAGCAGAGATAACTCGCAGTCCAATACACACTACAGGTAAAGCAGATGGCGATTCAGGGTTTGCATTACGATTCCCTCGTTTTACTGGTCGCATAAGGGTGGATAAATCAGCCGAGCAGGCGTCCACTGCAGAAGAGATACTCACATTATACAACGGCCAGGCAAAGTCATACTGAAAGGGGCATATATAGTCAAGAGAGCATCGTGGCTCTGATGGCCTCGCGACTTTTATACACCATGGACATCGACAGTCCGGCGATGTACTCTGACTTGCACTCCCGACACATTTGGACTGGTTGCGCCTCCGCCTGGTCCACAGGGGCGGTGTGTTACTGTGGCGTAGTGTCCAGGGTGATTTTATCTGATTACGTATCGTAGTATTTTAGTCGCCATAACAAAGTCTGATATTTGTATTAAAGAGAGTTTAAATTATGCGCCTTCTAACTTATATAGTAAAGTTATGTATAGTGGAGCGTTAGAAGAGCAGGCTAAAAGGAAGGCAACTTCTATACTACAAGATGAAATAAATCGTATACTAAATGCTACAAGGGAGCTGGCCCGACTGCCAGATCTCATGACAAGGAGGGATAAAGAGGGCATAAAGGACCTGTTAAACCAGATAGCGGATATTGAAGATGAGGTTGAAACCCATAGACGAAAAATAACAAAAGAGGTGGGTGATGTTGGAGGCCTCATAATGAACCGAGAGAATTTGTTGAATACGGCATTTACTATTGATGAGATAGCAGGACACATTACGGGTATCTCATTTAAGCTGTCCAACATCAAGGCAACTACGCTCAAAAATTCCAAGATGGACAAAGATTTGACAGATCTGATAGAGTTAGTAGTAGATGAGGTTCTCAAACTAAACGAGATTACAAGAAACCTCAACACCAACAGTAGTAAGGCCATAGAGTTAGCTCAAGAGACACAAGAGATAGAAAGAGAGATAGACACCAAATATCGTCAAGCGACAATAAAGGCGATGAAGAGTCTAAAGGATCCTGCAGAACTAATACTAATGAAAGACGTTATTGATGGCATAGAAGAGATGGCCGATAAATGTCAAGAGGTCTCGGATTCTTTCATAATGTTAGCATTTAGTCTATAAAAGACATCATCTTACATTGTTTAATGAAGGGCAACCTTGTGGAAAATCGTATAATCATATGGGATATACAGGACTCTAAAAGACTATTTTGTAGTGGTTACTACGGAAAACCCATAGGCATACCAAAGCCCAAGCCCGAGCAGATAGACGTGCCTCTGGTGCTGGACCTTATAGAGGGGCTATATCTTTTGGAGACAGGTCGCATAGATGTTCGCCTAGCTCATAAAGCAGTAAGCATACCGACAATGAAAGAGATATGCAAGTCCAAGTATAGTAACTTTGATAGAAAGTATCTAGTATACAAGACGTTTCGTGACTTGGGATATGTAGTGACTCCAGGTATAAAGTTTGGATGTGATTTTGCCGTATACAAATCAGGGCCAGGCATAGACCATGCGCCGTATCTGGTTCACGTATATGGTACGCGAGACGCCATCACAACAACCAGTCTTGTTTTGGCGGGCAGACTAGCCACCACAGTCAGAAAACAGTTCATCTTGGCTATACCCCGGGGCAAAAATGTAGATTTTATGGCTCTGGATTGGTGGAAGGCTTAAACGTATTCAATGATTTCACATGACCGGCAATCCTGTCGTAGATATCAAACTGCTCTTTAGTAACTCCAAACTCCAGATGATTCTTCCATTTCCCATGTATGCGTACTGCACCATCGGTGGGTTCTACAAGTATGTTGGCATCGCGTACATCTTGTTTCAGTATCATATTCTTTAGTTCCTCATCATTGTTCAAAGATACTGCCAGATCACCAACTCCCTCCCACGATACAGACTCTAGTTTTTTTGATGCAAAATGGCCCTTTGTTTTTAGGCGGGTCCTAGCAAGATACATGTGGGGATCATCAGATGGTGTCTTTACAATGTAATGAGCTTGAAAGCGGTCCATTGCTCCCCATGGTATTGGATTAGGATCTTGCGGCACCATATCACCCCTTTTGGATTATCTGCACCATATCTATGTTAGAGTCCTTGATGTTTAATGTTCCTCTATTGGTGACCATTCTAGGTGTTTGAGAGTAGTGTCTAGAGTAATAGTCTCCACTCTCCAAAGCTTCCGAGCCCACATCGTTAGCCTGTGAATCCACATTGATTTCACGCAACATATCAGAGAACTTTTCTGGCCATGTCTGATAGAGAAATGTGTCAGGTTCAGAGTCGCGCATACAGACAATACTCAAACCACCATAAATAAAGTATCTGATGGATTCTTGCAGAGAGATATGACTATATTTCAGATGTATTGTGCTGGGCATCATAAGTAATGACATTTAGCTGGTCACAACTCTGGTCTTGGTTATAATCTATCTTTGCTGGAGTGGAAGGGAATTGTATGCATGAGTAAACATTACTCATGTATATGATTCCCGAGTTGAACATCGCAAAATTAAATAATGTAATAAAATGTGGTAAATCGTGAAGTTTCTGCAAAAGACTGCCCTCATTACTGGAAGTGGAACTGGGATCGGCAAGGCTATAGCCACGGCGTTTGTAGAGCAGGGCGCCAGCGTAATAATTCTGGGCAGACGTAAGGAGCCATTAGTCGAGGCGGCCTCCGAGCTGCAACAGATAATTGATAAAAGTAAGAGTGGGGCCGGTGTCAGAATATTCCCAGGTGTTGATGTCAGTAATGAGGAAGACATATCTGATATGTATAGTACACTAAAGGCTGATGGTGTCACAGTAGACTATATTGTGAATAATGCAGGTGTTTCAGGTCCCGTAACATGTTTCCCCAATGCGAGTATGGATGACTTTACGGGGACTGTGGCAATACATCTAACAGGTACATTCTGGGGTTCTGTATGTGGCCTACAATGCATGAAGAGGGGAGGCAAGATAATCACCATATCTACATTCTTTACTGAAGAGAGACCGCTGGAGCAGCGTCCTTATCGATTCCGGGGACCATATACTGCATCACAGGGGGCCAAAAATAGATTGGCCGAGGCAATGTCATGGGAGTTGGTGGGCGATGGAATCATATCAATAGCTACAAACCCAGGCCCGGTACACTCGGATCGCATATACAAGACAGTGTATCCCAAGGCAGCGGCTGAATTTATGAGAGTGAGCGGATTTGAGGGTTTAGTGCCTCAGCAGGTAGAAGAGGCAAGCAAGCAGATACTGCCACTGCTAGGAGAGGATGAGTCCATAATAAAGAGTGGCATAGACAATGCTGCAGAGACTCTAAACGTCGATGCAGATGTACTACGTAGAATGCTCCAAAAGATACAGAGTATAGCCGAAAAGATACAGAAGAACACATCACATATGATCGCAGACAGACAGTTTCTATCTCAGAGGCAGGTGGCAGAGAGTGTACTTAATCTCTGTGATGACAGTATAGGGGAGATTGTAAATGGCAAAGTCATACCCGGAGACCGTGTATTTTATCCAGTAAGGCCGCATGTATGTAATCGCACTCCTCCGGCGACGGCTGACTACAGTGGCAGTTGTGTTGTCATTGTCCTAGACCCCACCAAAGATGCAGATGTGCAGAGAGTAGTTACATTAGCACAACACATCATAAAGTTTGGAGGCAAGGTGGTACTGCTCATGCCAGAGTCCACGCCCAAATCCATATCAGACACACTAAGTGAGTTCCACTCACATTACATAGACATGGATGATACTGCGCAGTTACGTAGATGGTTTGGTACTGCGGCCATAAAGATGGGAGATATACGCTCCATAGTACACATAACCGGAGACTTGCCAGATATCGATAAGATTACACAGATGAGTCGAGCAGAGTGGGATGGGTTAGTGGATAAATTCATCAATCGACCGGCTAAGACCGTACAGGAGGCTTTAGAGTACTTTGTGCCGGGTGGAGGTGGAGATCCTCGCAAATTTGCAGGGGCAGACGGCAGCATACTGATAGTGGGTCCCAGTCTTCCCCAAGGCAGAAAGATATCCGGCGCAGAGCGAGCCAAAGTTGAGATATTTCGGGGAAGTCTGAGGCCGTTTACAACAACCATAAATCAGGAGCTCAGCGATGTGTTAAAGTCAAATGCGCGGGTATTTACAGTATTACCAGGAACCACATCTGGATCTGAGCCAAACCACCATGAGATAGCCAAAGTTTTAGACTATTCGCTGTCAGATGACGCACGTCACTCTGGCGAGGTTATATTTAACGTGGATGAATCTAGATAGGAATCTAGATACAAAGTTAGCTGTCAGACGAATGGTTTGGTTATTACGGCTAACATAGTATATGTGCTGTTATAATGGCTACACTAATAGAAAACCATTCGACATGGTTCCCACAGCGGCGGGTGTTTGCTTGAAAGATGCAAACTCAGAGCTTTGATGGGGACAAAGTAGTGCCAGATATCATATAGTTATGTGATAAATATGGCGCAAAATCGACCCGCAACATCAAGTATAATGAAAACATCAAACTTTGGCACATAATTCTCTTAGGCAGTATCAGGGGCAGCACTATTCCATATCATCATGATGGCCGTGACAGTCATGGTCGCCATCACCAACACTCGGGCGTACTTTTCACCTACCTCCAGTGAGAGTTTGGCTCCGGTCATGCCGCCCAACAATCCTCCTGCAGATAACAGTAACGCCAGTATAGCATCGGTATTACCCAATACACCATGAGTAGTTATCCCAGCTATGGAGGTCAACAAAAGTGCCATTATGGATGTGGGGGCTGCACGCATTACGCTCATGCCGTATAGCATCACCAATAATGGAACAAAGACCACACCTCCACCTATTCCAAAGTACGAAGAGACCAAACCTGCAAGGAAGCTGGTACCTGCAGAGAGTGTCAAAAAGATGGGGGTCCCTGGATGTGGACGGCTGCGCAGACGGGGACGGATATACACATAGACACCTGCAGATATTAGAATCGTAGCTAAAAGTATGCTGTAAGAGCCAACCTCGGCATCCTTTGATAGTATGGCGCCCAATATACTGCCAGGTATGGCTATCATGCCCAGTTTCAGAGCTTCCTTGTACTCTATGCGTCTTTGTCGTCCATATATCAGACTTGAGGCGGTTGCGTTGGACATTGTGGCGGCAAGACTGCCAAAGGCGGCAACCGGAGGCGATAGTCCCAGAAATATCAGTATGGGTATTATGACAAGGCCGCCTCCCAGACCCGCTATAGATGCCAATGTACTAGCTGCAGTTGCCAGGAACACAAAGAATACGGCAGTCTGCACGTCGGGTACCAGTGCTGAACCACCAAAGAGTGCGGCTAAAATCAGCAATCCAATAACGAGTAATATGATAATCCACTGTATCATGGAGTGTTACCAATCAAAATTGTCCATAAATAGTTGCCAGATGAGCCGGTCAGCTCCAACAAGACCGGTGTTGGTAGACCATCGATAGTGGACTTTGTGGCCATAGTACTCTCTCTTGTATGTCTATCCGATAACTGCTCTATCCAGAGGGCGGATGTGCCACCTGTGCACTCAAATACACTTCCAATAATCGAATCAGCTACAGCAGTCACGGTATGTACACCAGAAGGTATGGTGTCAGATCGTACAACCCCCAACACAGCAGAGGGCTCATCAGTCGTACCCACCATGTGGACGTTGCCCAAAAATTCACCACTCTGTACGAGTTCGGTAGATGTGCAGTATACGGGTACAGTGCCATCTGCAAAGAACGAGCAAAATTCTGCAGCCTTTTCGCCAGAAAACTCTAGTGATGAGGACATCTGTATATCGTGTCTTTCGAGCGCAGACCGAATCAAGTTGTTATCATCATACGATAAGGGTGTTACAGATAGTTCACTCTCAGTCAAATCATCCGCGCAGATATACGACTCTGATGCTTGTATTTCAATTTCAGGTTGTTGGCCCAAATTATATATCAAAACAAGAGCAGACATGCTCACACCAATCAAAATAATTATTGTAATCAGTATACTGCGTCTCATGTTTTCTAATTGTGAAATCAAAATAAATTCTTTGGTGTTGCAGGGGTGTGTCCCGCAGGTAAATATCCAAAAACAGTGAATGATGTATGCCAATAACGGTAATCAAATATTAAATAGTAAAACATAGTATAGTACTCTATGAAAAGACGATGTGGTGACACCGTAGCAGTAGCAATGCCACACGGTAAGATATACCACCCTGCAAAGTTTTGTGAACTGACAGGATCTCGTAGACCGCCCAAATACGACCCAGATGATATACTGGAATCCGCCTTACAATATGCAGGACATAAGACTGGGCTGGGATACCGTCTTTGGTCCGAATTGATCAGGGATTTTCCAAAAGTACGGGAAGCGTATAGTGAAGATGAGTTAGAAGAGTATGATGTCAGAGCCAAGAACATATACAGACTGCTCAAGCACCGCGACAACAAATACATGGCGCAGTTCGCGTTAACCATGAAAGATGAGTGTGAGGCTAAGATGCGTGCATACTACAAGAGGGGTGCGCAAGACCCCAACGCGCGGCGGCCAAAGTGTACAAGTCCAGTACTGCGGCAGAATGCTGGGTCTTGTCGGATATATGGTCAAGGTTTCCGATGTAGGTTATCTGACGCACCGAATCAACCCCTACAGGCATCACCATACGTGGTGTTGCGGTTTCCCATCACACCACATAAACACACCGTGGAGATACAACTCACGCCGTACATGGTAGAAAAGTTGGCTACTGCCGTAAGTGTGGGGGCGGTTACCATAAATGACAAAACGGTATCCATCGCGTATGAACCACAACCAACCACACCAGTGCAGGCCAAAGGTATGATGGGTATGGATGTCAACAAAGTACAGCATGTAACGGTTGACACCGACGGTAATGTAAAACGCATTCCAAATGGGGCGCTTGAAGCCGCTCAGACACGACGGCAGAAACACGCCAACCTAGGCATGACTGGTGGCAAACCGAAGAGTAAACAAGCCCAAAAACCAAAGAAAGGGAGGCGTACTCTACCAAAGCACATCAAACATGCAGGCCGCAAGCCAAAGAACAAGCGGCGAGATGAGAGAGTTAGTCGTCGCGAACGCGCTCGCATAAACACCAGATACAACAACCAAAAGAAGGACTGGCTGTTCAAGCTGATGTACAGGTTGGCCGCGTTGGGCTTTGTGTTGGTGTTGGAGGAGCCAACCATCGACAGGATGATGAAAAAGAGTAACAAACAGATGTCAAACGAGACGCGCGACTTGTTGAAGATGGGGCTGAGTCAGGGTACGATATGGGCGGTGGCTAAAAGCGTATACGGAAAGCATGGTCTTCCCGTGATTGGTGTCGTTGCTAAGGGTACTAGTTCTACTTGCCCTACCTGTAAGAAAGCGTTGTGGGAACCAAAGTACGACACGAAAATATGGGAGGAATGGAGGCGTATTAAAGGGTGTGAGATTTGTTTATACCATATCGACAGGGATGATGTCGCAGCCATCAATATTGTATGGCGCGGCATCCTCAAATACTGTGAACTGGCAGCCGATTCTAATCGGTGGGTGGCCGGGGATTGGGAGCAGTGCGTCCAACGGTTGTTGGATGCTACCGTCTTGTGGTTTCCGCAGGACGGTGAAGGGCGGCGGCCTAAAGGGGAGGTGATGAACTCACTACGCGTGGGTGATGATTTACCGTCCCTGGACGACCACCTGGATGTATCCAATTGTGCTGCTGGTGTAGCGCTGCCGGAGGAGACTCCAGTGGCTTTATACTAGTGGGACATACCCGTGTTGCAGACATCTCGTGACACTCACTATATCCAGTGCCGTTGGTGATGTGATGGCCGGCACAAGTTGTCCAAAGGTCGGGCGTCAAAACCTGACCAACAAAGAACGTCTCATCAGAGCCCCCTTGGATGGCGTGGGAATTGTCCCTCACGGACAGCACCCGGCGCCAACATCACTCGAAAGAGTGGTCATGTTTACTTAGAGATGTAATTTCCATTAGTTATACTGATATCAGGTATAGCTGCGAGCCCAACTGTATATTGTGCAGCTCGACAAAACCACCGGTGGCCTCAAGTATGTATAGCGCATCAACTTCCGGGGCAATGGACGGGCAGGTCATGGCTTCCAAGGCGGTAAGACATGGAGGTACACGTTCTTCGATGTGGACCACAACACCATCTTCATCAAACCATATCATATCCAAGGGAAACTGTACGTTACGCATCCACAGACTGTATTGCCCTACAGAGTCAAATATGAATATCATTCCCTGATCATATGGGAGTTCGTTTTGATGCATTAGGCCTAGTACGCGGCGTGGCTCTGTATCAGCTATCTGCACCTGAACTACAACATCATCTACCCGTATGGTACCTTGTGGAAATTCAGCAAAGTCCATCTTGGTATCTGCTGGTATGGATATTATGCCAACCACACCAACTATTACGGCGGCGGCAGCCACGGGTATTAGTACTTGCATTCGGGTGGCCATTACTACACGTTGTGCAATGCCATTAAAAATCGTATCCTGTGCAGGTATAATAAATGGAGCTCTTTAATATGGTGTAGACGTATTAGTATTATGCCGCCGGATGTTAGCAGGTTAGATTCCATTCGTGCTGCACATGGCGTGGGCCGTCGAGATTCAAGTCCCCGTATGGAAGACTATCTAGAGGTGATGGCAGAGCTTGTAGAACTAAAAGGATATGCCACCACTTTGGACATATCCAGATACATGAATGTAAGTGCGCCTAGTGTCACCAAGATGCTACATCGATTGGATGAGGGCGGCTTTCTAAAGTATGAAAAGTACCATGGCATAAACTTGACTAACAAAGGACGCAAGTTGGCCGACTCCATACGACAGAGGCATGGTACTCTGTTGGAGTTCTTTGATATGTTGGGCATAACTGGTGATGCCGCAAATCAGGATGCCGAGGGTATAGAACACCATTTGAACCCGGAGACTGTATTTCAGTTACGAAAGTTCATCACGTATTTAAAGGCAAACCCAAAAATTATTGAGGAGTTTGGGCGTCTTTAACAATCACGCGAATATCTCCATCTTCAGAGACCATATCTATAAAACGCCGCGCAGCTTCGGATCTCTTTGGTAGTTTTATTTGACCCTTGCGCCCCACCCGCCTGGATGTCAGAGGCGTATTATCAACAAAGACTGTAGCGGACATGGAAGCATATTGTGAGCCCACATCCAGCAACAAGGCGGTCTTGGACTCTGAAAAGCTGGTAGGCACTTCAAGACCATCAACAATTGATTCGTTATCTCGCGCCTCCACATCTATGGATATTCCCAGCTTTCGTTCCAAATCACTGATGTTAGAGCCTCGGCGTCCTATAACGCTGGGTATACGATCCTTTGCCACGCGAACCACGACACGACTATCAGAGAGTATCTCTACGGCCACATTGGGGTCGTATCGCTCAAACATTGAGCGTATCTTGTCTTCGGCAAGTCCACCTATACCCTTTGTATGGCCATCTAACACCGGCACTATTACATTCTCCTGACCAAACGTGTAAATCTCGTGTTCCAGTGCCTTGGTTGTAAAGTCGCGAACCTCGATGACTGGTCGTGCCAAATCTGCCTCTATCATGCCAGAAGGTACTTTTACCTTCAGGTCCAGCTCATAGACTTTTTCAATACCACCATCCTGAACAAACACTACAGTATCCAATACGCTTGGGATGATTCCCAAATCCACCTTCCCAATGAATCTTTGAATGCCATCCATGGGCGAGTTAGCATGTACTACTCCCACCATCCCTACACCAGCAAGTCGAAGATCAGTGAACGTTTCAAAGTCCTCACGCCGGCGCACCTCATCAAATATGGTACAGTCAGGCCTTACCAAGAGAAGTATGTCTGCAGAGTTTTCAAAACTGCCATCTAATTTAGCATATTGTGTAATATTGGAGCTCACTTGTAGGTCTCTAGGAGATTCAAATGTCTTAACTATACGACCCTTCGCACTGTAAAAGTCGGCCAAACTTGATGCCAATGTGGACTTACCAGAGCCTGGCGGGCCGGCCACCACCACACCCTCTGCAGTATCAGCAAACCGCTCCATCAGCTCATCAGATACATCATAGTCATTCAAAGATAGATTGACTAGTGGATGTACAATTGTTATCTCTATTGCTTCTGAGAATGGTGGTCGGGTTATTGCGATTCTGTAATCTTCGTATTGTACGACGGTGGCTCCGGGCTTTTCTATCTCAATTATTCCATTGGAACTTCGAGTGGCATCTACTATTTTAGAGGCTATTCGCTCCAAATCCACGTGTGTCAGGGGGGCGCTGTCTAGTGAGACCATTATAAATGAGCCGGGGCCTCCTCTTTTGGCTACAGGAGCCATATTCTCTTTTAGGTGCACGCTCATCGTATCTGAATCAAAGTATTTGGGAAACTCCATATCCACAGATTCGGTGTCAGGTGGAAGGAGGATTGCATCCATGCCTGTCGCGCGCGCCGCGAGGTGCTGAAGGGTATCTGATGTGTATAGTGTTGCCCGAAGTCGTTTTGCAGTATCGTTTATGAGATTGTCCAGTCTGCCACTACTGGACAGCTCCAGATCTTCGGCTGTTGCGTGATTACCATGTATGGTGACGGTAATACCAGCATCTGAGGACAATTCAAATAGTTGTTGAAGTGTCCCAAGGCCTGCCCACCCCTGCTGGCGATGGTTGTTGGCCTGCGCATATAGTTCATCAAGTACCACCTGCGGTATTATTATCTCATAGTTACGCATATCACCTGATTCAACACGGTTCAATAGACGACTGTTTACTATAACGCTGGTATCGACAACCACTCGCTTTGCCCTTTCCATGATTCAGACAATATGCACACTACTAAATAGCTTACATCTGAAGGGGCGTACATGCTCAACTCCGCCCCCCGTTCTAGGTCCGATTTTGATGTGATACGGGCATCGCAGCCTTACTAACGGCGCAAAACGGTGTTAATTAGCAATATGTGGCAACAAGCTATATCGAGCGCCTAAAATTAGCAGGGGGCATGGTAACCGTTTAGCCCCCACAAATGGATTACCCCCGCAAGACGGGGCGACGGTCCGAGACGAAGCGTGATACCGCCAGACACCCGCCACATCCAACATGTATCGTAGGAGGGATATTGATGGGATGGTACACCGCGGAATGCCCTACGTTTGGGCATGGCCAAATCACCGGTCCTTGCAAGGAGAACCTAACTCCACAAAGTTATTATAACAAAAATTAACAAAGTACCATACAATGGAGACTAAACAGACACAAAAGTTGATAACCGTTACCGCGACTGCGGCTACAAAGATTAAAGAGTTTATGGCCGAAGAGGAAGCCAAGCCCGAATATCTGCGTGTATACGTACAGGGAGGAGGATGTTCTGGCCTCTCATACGGCATGGGCTTTGAGGCCAAGCCAGAGGAGGACGACCTAGTCATAGAAGAGGCTGGTGTAAAGTTACTAGTGGATAGCATGAGTTTAGACCACCTCAAAGGCGCTAATGTGGACTACATTGAGAGTCTCATGGGCTCTGGATTTAAGATTAACAATCCCAATGTAGTAAAGTCCTGCTCTTGCGGACACTCCTTTAATACCGAGTAGTTTTCAAATTTTTCCCATTTTTCAATTTCGTTAGACTATTATAATGCAATCCAGATTATTCATACATGATAATTCAGGAGTTGATTGGTTTATGCCCAGCACGGGCGCTGACAAATATAATGTTAAGCTTTCCTTCAAAGTGGATGGGATCGTTGAGCGGACAGATATAATCGGAGCCATCTTTGGGCAGACCGAAGGTCTGCTAGGTCCCGAAATGAACCTCAACGAACTGCAGCGAGCATCAAAGGTAGGACGTATCGAAGTTGACATACGTGTCTCTGGAAATGCCACCAGTGGTGAGGTAAATATTCCTATGAGTACCGATATCGATCCCTGCGCTCTGATAGCTGCAGCCATAGAAAGTATTGAAAAGGTAGGTCCCTTTGACTGTAGTTACAAGCTCATCTCACTAGAAGATATACGAGCCGTCAAGAAAGATGACATAGTACGGCGCGCCAAGGAGATAAAACAACGTTGGGCCACAAAGACCATAAGCGAGGGCGAGTCCATGATTCGTGACATACATCAGGGCGCTTCAAGAACACTGGCATCTTATGGACCATCAAAACTTACCTGTGGTTCTGGCGTATACGAGAGTAACTGGATAATTCTAGTAGAGGGGAGGGCGGATGTCATCAATCTACTGAGGGCCGGCTACGATAATGCCATAGCAATTGAGGGCGCAAAGATAGACGACTCCATAAAAGATCTGTGTTCTGCAAAGGAGAAGATAGTAGCATTTACCGATGGGGATAGAGCAGGAGGTTTTATACTGAAAGGTCTAAAGTCTGTGGTTACTGTCGATTATGAGTTACGTGCCGACCCGGGAATGGAGGTCGAAGAGTTGACTCCTCTACGTATTGACGAAATACTAAGACCCATAGTAAAGCAGATTGAGTCGGGGGATGAACCTGCACCGGAGTTGAGTAGTTCTGAAAAGGCAGTTCAGTCACTTGCTGCGGTCATATATCCAAAACTAAAAGAGACATTAGAGGCAGTTGCGCTGGATGAGAGCCAAGAGGAGATGTTTCGAGTGCCAATCAATGAATTAGTACGCACCATATCTACACAGTCAAATGTTCATTTCTTGTTTCTGGACGGAATAATAACACAGAGATTGCTGGATGGTGCCCGAAGTGCAGGCGTGCAGTATATAGTGGGACACCGGGTGGCAAAGGTGACTAACACAGGTGGAGTGGCGCTCACATCATTTGCGGACTTGGATATTCGTTAGTTGGCAACATTAAAGATCCATCATTTGATGACTTTGGCCCATTTGATGACTTTGGGGTGTCAGAATGGATTTGTGCCTGTAACCACATTGACGTTGGGTCGGGCGGTGGGCGTATCTCAGCAGGCAGCATCTAGTCATCTAGCAGAGTTGGAGAGTAGTGGTCTGATTCAGCGTGAAGCCAAAGGACGTGGTAGACACATACGGGTCACAAAGAAAGGGCATGCCGAGGTGATGAGAGTCTCATCCATATTGAACAATGCTGTACAACACAAGCCTCGCAGTGCAACTCTCCGGGGGAGGATAGTGTCTGGTGTTGGTGAGGGCGCATATTACATGTCGTTACCCGGATATATAACACAATTTTGCGCAAAGATTGACTTGACTCCTTTTCCGGGCACACTAAATGTACAATTGGATACAGAGTCTGCCCGTACCATATCAGGCGTTGAGGATTTTCCCAGCGTATTGATTGAAGGTTTCTCGGATGGTCAAAGAACATATGGTTGGGTACGCTGCTATCCCATACGGATACTGCCAGACATCAACTGCTATATGATTCGTTTGGAGAGAACTCATCATGACCCGTGCATAATGGAGATAATATCTGATGTGCATCTAAGAACCCGGGCAAATATATCTGACGGATCACAGATTACAGTATCCATACTGGCGGAGAGTTAGAGATTATGTATGTTGTCACCATATACACGTTTTATCTCTGAGCTGGATATGTCTGGTACAGGTGACTGCAGTCGTGCCACCTGAATTCGCGGATTGATTTTTTTGCACCCATCAGCGATATATTTTTCATGATGTCCTTGATCATATCCCAGCGCTACAATATCAGGTATTATATCCTGAACAGTCTTGAATATATTATTCTGGTGTCCTATCACACAGACATCTACAATCTGTAGTGACTCCACTAGAGTTTGCCGCTGTATCTGGGAGTGTATTATGTTATCACTCTTTTTAGTAGCCGTACTATTACTGGCAACAACCACCACCAATATATCCCCTAGACCCTTGGCGGCATTGAGTGTGTGTATGTGACCAGGATGTATTATATCAAAGACACCTCCAGTTAAAACTACCCGAATAGACTCTCGGCCCAGTGCCGTCAGTGTATGTTCATCCATCAGACCATTACGGTTCAGGCTAGCGATACCTTTGCGCACAACATAATCAGGTACTCCTCGCTGCGCACACACATCTTGTAGTGGTTTGTCGGTGATCTGCGCAACATATGCAGCAAATATCACACTGCCTTGTATTGAATCCATCTGCAAAATAGTAGGTTGTTTTTTGGAATATTATATTTTCGGATCCATGCCATGTGAAATACGTAACGCATCTACTAGACCATCTGCATAACCTATAGACAGTATGGCCACCTCGTCTTGGCCACTCTCCAAAGCCCTCTGAGCGTCTTGTATGTATGAGATGGCATTTTGTACTATCAATTTTTCATTATTAGAGCAGTCTGGAAGATCTTGAATGGATTTGTGTATCATTGGAGTATATTTTTCAATCATCTGTTGTGGTATGCTCTTTATGGTTTGATTTTCTGGGGGGCCATCCATACATCTGGTTAATACCCGTATAGCGTCACATTCAGTAAAGTGGAGCCTTCCAGTCAGTATTATGGAGTGTGGGGGTTCGCCAAAGTCGTATCCCTCAAGGCTTGAGAGACTTCCAGATACTACAAGTTGTCTCTTTGTCCCTATACGACATGCCACTATACAGTGTCTGTCAGGTGTAAAGACGCCTCGCCGATAACTCTTTTCAGCATCAGATAGCCTCTGTAGTGCCACATCTGCTTTTAGAAAAAAGTCTGCATCCTGATTATACTCCAATAATAACAGTGTGTGATTCCCCAATACGGCATTTCTATACGAGACCATGTATGGTGTCTCCAACAGTGTATCTTCGCTCATTATGGTAGCCATGCGGCCCATCATGTAATGATGTAGGCCGCACTCACCCACTAAGGTTGTGATGGCAGAGGGGCCATGCACCACATTTACGGGTATGCCCCTTTGTGCTGCACGTACTCGAAGTTCAGTGTGGGTAGTGGCCACCAAAGGGTCTCCATATGATGCTAAAACCACATCTTTGTATTCTGATTCTTCTAGTATGCGGCGACCATCCTCCACCAGCCACCTAGGGGCCATCTGTAGTGTGGGGCATATGCGCCTTATCTGGGAGGTATTGATGTCTGGGCTGGTGAATACCTCCAGATATACTATGTCTGCTTTTTGTATTATATCTTCAATGTTATATGGTATAGAGTCATCCGATACGCCCAATCCCACTATATGCAACATTATACAGTGGCCCGTCTTTTATCATGAAGTCTCTTCAAGTGAGCCAGTGATTTTTTGAGTACATCGATTCCTCGCAGATACTCAGATACTGACACACTCTCATTTATTGTGTGGGAAGCATGTGGATCGCCAGGTCCATATGTGATTACTGGAATTCCCCATCGACTTCCCATAACATTCATGTCTCCGGTACCTGTCTTTCTTATCAATGTGGGTCTGTTCCCCTCACACTCAATTATTCCCAGTGTAAACGCTCGTACCAGAGGCGAGTTGTGAGGAGCCTCAAAGGGTTCGGTCTCATCCAATATAGAATAGAATACCTCCACGTCCCTCTCCTCGCTAATGCTTCTAACAAGGTCGGATATCTTCTCCTCAATCATTTTACAGTTGGTGGTGACAGGTATGCGTATATCCATAGTGGCGGTGCACTCTTGCGGAGTAACATTGTGACTGGAGCCGCCGCGAATCTCGGTTATAGCAGCAGTCATCTGCATACTACGACTATCGGCATGTCTAGCCTCCAAGGCACTCTTTAATTTGGATGTAAAGTATGCAGTCTCTTCTATAGCATTCTTTGATAGCCAAGGCGCGCTGGCATGGGAGCTGTCTTTTACATCTACACGCAAGCTGATAGCCAGTCTACCTTTATAGGCTATTGTTACCTGATCTAATCTACTAGGTTCGCCAAATACAGCATAATCTACATTCATTCTCTTTTTGACCAGATTTTTTATCCCTGTAGCGTTACCCTCCTCATCTACGGCGCCTACAAAGATCACAGTTCCATTACCATCACCGACTGATGCTGCGGCAAACAACATTGCCATCAAAGGAGCCTTGGCATCTGAGGCTCCACGGCCATACAGTGTGTCACCATCTCGGCGAACCCGTATCTTGCCGGGCACCGTATCCATATGACCACACAGTATTGTTGTAGGTGAACCAGAGCCCTTTGTGGCGATGACATTACCCACACCATCTATTCGTATATCATTAAATCCCAGCTCATCGCACTTGTCTGCCAAAAATTCTGTCATGGGTCGCTCGCTTAGTGATGGCGTATAGAGTCGGAGAGCTTTTTCGAGCATCTTGACTGCATATTTTGAACTTACATTGGCCCCATACATCATCGTCTGGCCCTCTGTATTGCGTACTTTATCATGGCGCCGGCTATGTCAATACCTGTAACCCGTACAGTGTTCTTGAATTCAGTTGTGTTGTTTACTTCATGTACTAACAACCCATCATCACTCTCCATCAAATCCACACCCACGATTTTACCACTTACGGCATTTGATGCTTTTATGCACATCTCTTCCATCTCAGGTGTTACAGGACACGGATCTGCGGTTCCACCCAAGGCCGTATTGGTCTTCCACATGTTATCATGGGAGGTACGATATATGGCTGCCACTATTTCATCTCCCACCATTATAGCACGAATATCTCTAGGAGGTCGCTTTACGAACTCTTCTATGTAGTGTATCTGGTATATGGGATACATACTCTCCCTGCTCTCCAGTATACTGCCTGCTATCTCTGGATCATTTATCTTTGATATTAGTCGGCCCCAGCTTCCCACGGTTGGCTTTATGACTGCAGGATATCCAATCTCATCCAGTGCTTTTAAGGCAGCCTCTTGTGAAAATGAGACGGTTGCCTTGGGTGTGGGTACGCCGGCATTTTTGAGTAGCATGTGAGAGTATAGTTTATTGCCAGCAAGTATGCCAGTCATATGACAGTTAATTACATCCACGCCCATGCCTTCTAGTGCCGCTGTGGAGTGAACATTTCTGTAATAGCTGACACATCTTTGAAGTACCACACCAAACTTGTCTGTCTTGCCCTCCAAATCCAGATGCAGGCCCTTACAGTTTACCATACTGATAGTCACACCCATATCTTTTGCTGACGCCAGCAAGGCCTTCTCTTCCCACCTGATAGTATCGTAAAGTATGGCTATGTCAGGATTCACTGCCCCCAATCCTCGCCTACCGTCTGGGCGGGTTTGAGACTAAACGGATCCGAACTACCAATCAACTCGAAACTTGCTCCACAATCAGCGCACGTCACAATCTCTCCTTCTAAGGCATCTGTGGGAGTGGATATATCCGCGTCACATTCACTACATTTGGTCATACTGTAAATACTGTAATGTGGCTCTTAATTATCTTATGGAATATGGTTTCGTCCCCAAAGTTTGGTGCGGACCTAAATTGAGCCACATATAGATGGTCAGGACGTATTCAGGTTAGGATATATTTTTGACAACATTCGGTCGTAAACACAGTCTTACTTTGAGCATCTCTCTTGTATAACGTCATAGACAAATTTGGGAGTCCGGGTATACGTAAAACTACCATCAGCCGTATTTTCCAGATAACCTACAGAGTTAATGTTTTTATATAGTGATCAATCCTTAAGGGCAATGAAAATGATACTAATGGGAGTAGCTACAGCTGCAATGTTAGGCGCAATCTTCCTATCTTGGTCTATGTCAGAGCAAGCAGCAATCGCGGCCTCAGATGATGGAGAGCATATGGATAGTATGGAGCATATGGAGCCAACAAGTCATGAGTACCGCTTTACCCAGACAACAGACTCAGCCCTCTCACCCGGACTAGGACATGAGACACACCAGATAGTCAGAGTACTAGAGCCAAGTGATGGCATCATATACGCTGGTACTGTGTCATATGTCGCCAGTGAGCCTATAGATATTGTTATACTTCATGAGATGAACAATGAGGATTCACGTGGTCAAGCAATTTGGAGAATAGATGATGATAGAGTGTACGGTTGGACATTTATGGATATTGACTCGAAGGTAGGATACTTTGAGTACTCTGGAGCAGGACTGTTATTCCACACAGGTGGTGATGAATTTACTGCCACATATACTGCAGTGGGTTCCGCTCAAGAAAGTCAGGTTCTAAACATAACCTCATCTATAGACGCACCATAGAATGTATAGATATCGACTGACCCACATAGTCCCCATGATCATCATAGAAGCACAATCTACTTTTTAACAAACACAAAAAAACAACTCGTATGATTGGTAGTAATTCAAAGATATAACATCAACTTTTCAGGCATACACATTTAGGCTCCCATGAGGAGACCCGCATAATGCAGAAGAGTAGCCGGATGCACCGGCCTACTTGCCCAACATTGAATGATATCGCGCAATGACTGCCGTCTCTGCCACTGTGTTCTGGATAACTATTGGTGCAACATTAGGATCCTTGGGAATTATCCACCTTACTGAACATACGTAATATACGCGTACATTCCCAGGTGCTTCATGACGCTTGATGTTTTGGGTCGATTGCAC